>NZ_JADEXP010000176.1 GCF_015207065.1 Leptolyngbya cf. ectocarpi LEGE 11479
ACTATCTATCAACGAGCCTTAGCGATCTACGAAGCTCAGCTTGGTAGCGATCATCCTGATACTGCCCAAAGTCTCAATGATCTTGCAGAGCTTTACAGCGTGATTGAGCAATACGAGAAAGCTAAACTTCTGTATGTCAGAGCTTTGGAAATTATCGAGGCAATTTTAGGAATAGACCATCCAAATAGAGCATTAACATCCTGCAATTTAGCTGCTATCTTCAGCCAACAAGGAGATTATGCAAGAGCAGAAAATTTATACACTACGTCTATAGAAGTAATCCTTAAAGCCTTAGGACAAGAACATCCTTCTACAAAATCCGCCATTGGACAATTCTTGCACTCGATCGGTTGCGCTGTTGATGCAGGGCAGGAAAAAGAGCTCTCAAGCCATCCTCTTACTCGGGAACTGCTTGCTCAAGTCAAAGCTAAGCAATCGGGGTGAGGAGTTCTCTCGCGAAAGCCGCGTGGTTAGCTATTTATATTCACCGTTAGCTCTGAAGGCTCACTATTCTGTATCCAGAAAGTTTGTGGATAATCACTCTACAAGTATATCGTCCAGAAGCTTTCTGGATAGTACCCTCAAACTCGGAGTTATCTAGAAAGCTTTAGCGTATCTTTACTAGTTCAAACGTCATGACCTGAGTGTGCCAGTTGCCTCATTCCATTACTCTAGCAGGTTCTATTTCCTAAAGCGGCCAATCCAGAATTTCAGCGATTTGATTTGCTAGGAGCATGGCCTTAAAGGGTTTGGTAATAATGGCAGTCACACCCAGGCTTAAAAATCGCTGCTGATCGGCTGTTTGGGTTTTAGCCGTCATCAGAATGACGGGTATTGCTCGAGTTTTGGCGTCAGCCTGCATACGCTTAAAAACCTCAATGCCATCCATATCGGGCATCATCACATCAAGTAAAACAGCATCTGGCAGGCTAGTTTGCATTTGAGCCAATCCCTCGGGGCCATTGTTGGCCGTTGATACCTGCCACCCTCCGATTGTTTCAAGGGCGACCTGGGCGACATCGCGAATATCGTCTTCGTCGTCAATAATGAGAATGTGCTTCATAATCACTATTTTACGGGATGCGTAACCCGGTTAATTAATTGCATGACTTGTTTTTCAAATTCGTCTGGAGCGACGCGACCCTTGGTTAAAAACAGCGTTTGTCCTAAGTGCAGTCGTTGACGCTCGCTATCGTCGAGATCTTTAGCTGTGTATATAACCAAAGGAACACGACAGAGTTGATTATGCTGTCGCAGCCAGTCTACGACAGCATAACCATTGCTTTCCGGTAGAGCCAGGTCGAGTACCAATAAGTCGGGAAGAACTTTCTGGCTGAGATAAATTCCGGCTTGTCCTGTGGAGGCGTGGTGTGGGGTAATGCCGTGACGTTCGAAGATGGCTGTTAGAACCTGGACGAGATCGAGATCATCTTCAACAATTAAGACCTGAATATCTTTTCGGGAGGATACTAAGGCCTGTTGCAGGGCTTGAAATAGGACAGCTTCGTCTGGCGGTTTGATAATCCAGTTGCTGATTTCGGAGTGTAGAGTGTCGCCTTCTTCAGGACTGAGACCGCTGAGAATGATGACTGGGATATCTCGAGTTTGCGATCGCGCTTTCAAGGCCGCCAACGTTTCTCCGCCGGACATCCCTGGCATCAATAGGTTGAGCAAGATTACATCGGGTTTCTGCGCCGTTGCCTGGGCCACAGCAGCCTGGCCAGAACTTACCGTAATCACTCGATAGTCTTGCTGTTCTAGCATGGTTTCGATCACCGTCCGCACAGAGGAATCGTCATCACACACTAATATCAGTGGTGGGCTGGTGTTGCTGGCGGGCAGGGACGTGGGTGGCGGCAATACCGGCAGACTAACAAAAAAGGTACTGCCCTGATCAGGAATGCTCTCAACCCAAATGCCACCTCCATGGTGCTGAACAATACTGCGGCAAACGGCTAGGCCCAGGCCAGTTCCCCCTCGCTTGCGGGAGTCGGAAGCATCCACCTGTTGAAAACGACCAAAAATGGTTTTGAGCTTATCGAGGGGAATTCCCCGTCCGTGGTCTCTAACCTGAAATTGTACCTGCTGAGCTGATACCGGAAGGGATGTGTCAGAGCTGGTCGGGTGGCTATCCTGTAATGTTGCGGTTAGTTCTACCGTAGCTCCCTGGGGAGAGAACTTAATTGCATTGCTAAGGAGATTGGTAAACACCTGGATGATTCGATCCGAATCGGCCCAGATTTTGACGGGTAAGGGGGTGACCGCTAGCTGGATACCGGCTTGCGTGGCCAGGGTGCGAATTTCGTCAGCAGCGGTGGTCATCAGTTCGCCACCATCACACACCTGTCTATTCAGGGTCATTTTGCCGGACTCAATGCGTTCGATGTCGAGCATGTCATTGATCAGCCGTACCAAACGGTCGGCATTTTTGGCGGCAATCTGCAGCATTCGCTGTCCCTTTTCTGGCTTGGTGTTCAACACACCGCTGGCGAGGAGATCTAAGGAACCTAAAATCGATGTGAGAGGAGTGCGTAGTTCATGGTTGACGACAGAAATAAACTCATCTTTGAGTTTTTCCACCTCGTGGCGATCGCTAATGTCGATACAGGTGCCAATGTATCCGGCAAAACTGCCATTTGCTCTAAAGCGAGGTACACCCCGACTCAAGACCCAACGATACTGACCATCGGCACGACGTAAGCGATATTCCAGCTCAAAGGTGCGATGCTCTTCAAAAGCTGTAGTATGGGTCTTGAGACAATAGTCATGGTCGTCTGGGTGAATGCCCTCGGTCCAGCCATTGTTCAGTTCCTGATCGAGCTGACGACCGGTGAACGTAAGCCAGGTTTGGTTAAAGAAGGTGTACAGGTGGTCTGTTCCCGTCATCCATAATAGGACCGGGGCACTGTTAGCGACGGTGCGAAAGCGGGCTTCACTTTCACGCAAGGCTGCTTCGATAGTCTGTTGCTGCTGCTGCGCTAAGTCGGCGGCGAGAAACCGACCAATGCTCTGGGCCATCAGTTCAATAATCTCTTGTTCATGGAGAGAGAACCCCTGATGGCGAATCTGGGTGGACGAGAAGTTGAGGGTACCGTAAATCTCTCCATTCACCCAAATGGGTGTACCCAGATAGGTTTCTAGATGCAGCATCCGATAAACGGGGTGGCCTTTCATGGCGTCCATATTGCCCACATGTTTGTAGGTAATGGTTTGATGCTCTTTGACGACGGCGGCACAGTAGGTGTCGGCCAGGGTAAAGACCTGATCGGCCGCTAATGATGTCAGATTTGACTGTACTGAGCGAATCATGTAGGTTTGGTCGTTAATTTGGCTGATGATGCCGGTTTCTAACCCGAGAATTTGACAGCCGGTTTCTAAACAGTCGGCAAACAGCTGATCAAACGTTTCATAGTGGGTGGTGTTGATGCGGTGGAGATGTTTGAGGTGACTACTAAACTGTCTAAGATGTGCTTCGGTGGCTTTGCGCTCAGTGGTTTCGGTGACCAGTTGGGACTGGCGCTGCTGAGATTTTTGGGTGAGCCAGACGACCCATGCAGCCAAGCCGGACAGCAGCAGACCCCCGATCAGTATCACCCCAGGTAGGGGAGACTTTTCCTGGGCCAGGAGGGCCGCTGTGGGCCATACTTCAATCTGCCAAATGGTGCCGTAGAGGTCGATTTCAGTATGTTGGCTCCAGCGGGTTTGGAGGTTAGCGGGGGCTGGGTCGGCAGGCATCCGACGGTAGATTTCGGTGCCGTTTTCTCGAATTGCGATCGCATAATCAGGGGCAACCTGCTCATGCAAAATAGTCTCGAACAGATGCTGTACCCGAAACACCCCCAAAATAAACCCGTCAAAGGACTGGTCAGCGGCCAGAAAAATAGGGGAATATACCAGCACGCCCTGGCCGCCCTGTACCAGATCTGTGGCTGCTGAAACCCCAACGATGCGGTTTGTGCGAGCAAATTCAAGGGCGGCTTTACGGTTGGGATCTGCCGCTAGATTTAAATCTTGAGCGGCCTCATTACCCTCTGTGGGCACAATCCAACGGATATAAAAGTTGGTATCGATCCATCCGATTGCCTGATAGCCGGGATAGTCATGCAGCAGACTTTCTGCGTCAATGGTCCAATCGGGTTCTGACATGCCTCCCTGGGCGGCCCATCTGCGGGACATGCGCACCAGCGCCTGGATCCGATTATCTGTTTGGGAGCGAATCTCTCGACTAATGCTAACGGTGGCGAAGTCAACCTGTCGGTGAATTTGGGTTTCTGCTTGGACCCTGAGGGACTGCCAAAGGGCTAATGTGGCGGCAATGATGCCTGTTCCCACGATGATGGGCAGCCACGTTGTTTTCCAGAGTTGAGCTTGTTTGTTGGAGGGCTGCATGGAGGTCTCCTCGATTTCCTAAACCGATGCGCCCGGCTGGGCTCGATCTAAGTGTTCTATTGCTTCCATGACCAGGGTGGCATAATTTCCCGCTGGCCAATCGTCGGCTAGTTCTTCATCCTCTGGAGGATAGGCTGCAAGTCCGGCCCTGAAGCTAATGGGTTCCTGGGTAGTGTTGGGCAAAGGCACCTGACGTAGCTGTTTGCGCACGCTCTGCAAACGCCGCATGCCTTCATTCACACTGAGGCCGTACATGGCCACCATAAACAGTCGACCTGCCCAGCGCCCCACCACGTCATCCCCGACAAATGTCTGATGGAGTAGATGGGCAAAATGAACCAGAACTTTATCACCCACGTCATAGCCATAGTGGCGGTTAATGTGGTCTAGATCATCGATGGCTAGCATGGCAATGCACACTGGTTGGCGATGCTGCTGTCCCCGCTCCAAGAGTTGAGTGACGGTTTGAATCGCATGACGACGATTGGCCAACCGCGTGAGGGCATCGATCTCCACCTGTGATTGTGTGAGCCGCGAGCGTTCTAGGCGGTTAAGAATGCGAGTGATCAGCTCTGGACCCACAATGGGTTTCGAGATATAGTCATCGGCCCCCACCTCAAACACCTGATGCTTTGTGCTGGGGTCGGTATGAGCGGTAAGAAACAGAATTGGGACGTGGCACCACTGCAAATCGCTGCGCACAACCTGGCACAGGGCTAGACCATCCACATGGGGCATTTCAACATCCAGCACCAGCACATCTGGTTGGATCTCATTAAACACCTCCCAAAATAGCCTGGAGTCTACCAGGGTGAACACTTTCAACCCCCAGGGTTTAAGCAGTTGCCTCACGGCCTCGAGAATTTGCGGATCGTCATCAACGACCAAAACCCTGGCCATGTCTGTGTGCGATCGCATCCACAGATCCATCACAGTGTCGATCACCGCTGCTGCGGGTACAGTGGACGGAATAAACCCCCGACCACCTAAACGGGACGCCTTGACCCGATCCAGCAAGCTATCTTGATCGGTCCGTAGCAGCACAGGCACTGGGGGAGTTAGGGCCTGCAATTCCCCCAAAAAGGTCACCATGTCAGGGGTCAGGCGAACCCTATTCTGATCTACAGTCTGGCATGCTGCCATTGCGAGATCCAAAAGCACCACATCTGGGCGCTGCTGGCTCAGCAGGGTGCGAGCCACGGCTGGATCATGTTGACACTGCATTGTCCAATCCTTAGCGATAGTTGTCAGGGCTGAGGCACACTCGGTTTGAAACTCATCATCACTGCTCACAACCAGCAGATAAGCAGCATGGGATAGGAGGGCATTACCCTGGGGGCTGGCTGGCTTTGGATAAAAAAGTGTGGGGGGGTCGCTATGCACAGCTCGTTGCACCGTTTGTCGTAGTTGACCAATTAAGTCTGATAGCTGAGTCCGCTCATGGTCTGGCAGCGCGGGCCAGTTTTGAAATGCTCGCTCTGCCTTTTGGGCCAGTTTTGAGCCCCGATCAATATTGAACATTCCTAGGGACCCTGCCAGCTTATGCGCCTCTGTCTCAGCCTGTTGCCGCAGGTCTTCTGCCAGGGTGTTGGTGACACCAGCAGAGGTGGCCTTTTCAATCACAGAAATACGTTGGTTCAGACGCTTTTTAGCCCGTTCCCAAACAGCAGTGGTTGCCACGTTGGCTTGCTGTGCGGCCTGGGGCGACAGTGTCGGTGTTTCTGCGTGTAGCCGATAGCCGATGCCATAGACCGTTTCGATCGGGTCATGACGTACATCAGCCGCCTTGAGATGCTGGCGTAAGCCCTTGATATGGGCCGTGATGGTTTCTTCTCCTGGGGACTCTTCAAAGGACCACAGGTGGTCGAGGATAGCCCCACGGCTAAACACCCGCTGGGGATTCCGGAAAAAAAGTTCTAGCAGGTCATATTCCCGTGGCCGCAGATAGATGGGTTTTCCCTGGTGGGTGACTTCGCGGGTACTAGGATCTAGGGATAGCTCTTCCCAGGTAAGCACCGGCAGTAGGGTAACGGATTCCCGCCGCTGCAGTGCCCGAATTCTAGCCAGTAGCTCCGCCAGGTTAAAGGGCTTGGTCATGTAGTCATCGGCCCCGGCATCCAAACCCAGAACCTTACTCTGGCTATCATCCTGAGCGGTGAGTAAAAGGATTGAGGTTTGGATACCGTGGGCTCTTAACCTGCGGCAAAGGCTAATGCCGTCCAGTTTTGGCAACATGACATCTAGCAAAATCAAGTCATAGCTGGAGACAGACGCTAGATCCCATCCCATCTGGCCATCGGTGGCCACATCGATGGCATAGTGCTCTGTGCTCAAAGCCCTGACTAAGGCTTCCACTAAAACGGTGTCATCTTCAACCAGAAGAATTTTCACCCTCAACTCCCCCTTAGTGCAATGACCCTGCCAAAAATCGACATGGGTCACCTTTAGGTCATAGCTTTCCTTGCCCACGCTAGCGCGAGTTTACGATGACTTAGGCCCGTGTTTGTAAATTGCAACACTCTTAGGGGTATGGATAGCCAGATGTTGTCGAAGCCTGAACCAAACGGGGAGTAGGAGAGAATGGTGAAGGGATATAGTTAAGAATTTAAGGAAATTGTATAGGGATATGGAGTCTGACGGGATTATTTAGCTGCAAACGGTTGACGGAGATTGGTGGCTGTTGAGTAAAGTCGCATCAGCCTCAGATAATGCAGGTATTCGACGGATCATTGGCATGATCTCTTTTCGGGCCAGAATTTGACCGTTTTCGTCGATCTTGAAATCACGCTCTGGAATATAGCCAGACAGGGTTAACGTTAGCAGTAATCGATTGACTTCGGCTTTGGTAAGTTGACGTATGGCCATGGTGGGAGGGGCTATTCCTTCAATTTGCTTATTTTCAGGTTAGGCAGGAATTCTGAAAATGTAATGAAATTGAAATGGCCAGTCATTTGAAAGGGAAAACCACAGGTTTTAACTTGGGCAGGATCAAGTTTGGGGCATGATTTGTGGAGGAACATCCAAAATTTCTGGGGTGGTCTGTCTTGGAACATACCAAGGGTCATCGGGAGGAGATAGAAGCTGATCATCCTCTGGAATAAAGATGGGTATCTCGCTGTTATCTTCCATGGGCTCTGTGCCACCACCAATACTGATGGCAGTGCCCTCAACGATGGCATTAGCCAGATTGATATTATTCATTGATGCTCCCGTCACATCAACGTAGTAAAGCTGAGCCTGGGAAAAGTTGACATTGTCCAAATCGGCATTGGCCAGACTGGCATTTGTCAAAAATGCTCCGGTCAAGTCGGCTCCGGTTAGATTTGCGCCGGTTAGGTCAGCCCCTTCCAGATTACTCCAGGAGAGATTAGCTCTGATCAGGTCTGCGCCCCGTAGGTCGGCTCCAATCAAATGGGTCTCACTGAGATCGGCATCGACTAAATAACAGTCCTGACATGCGTTGGTAATGACCAGCCGCTGGACGTTAGAGGCAACCATTTCCTCCATCACTGACCCCATGGGGGCTTCCGCGAAGCTTGGGGCTCCCAAAACCAAGAGGGAGATGAGGGGTAGCGTGGCTAAATATCGTCGTGTCATAGTCTCCTCCTTGGTCAACATGGTGGCTGTAGTGGGTCTTATCCGCCCGTGAGGTGGGAAAGTTCCAATGTTGACTGATAGTGTCCCTGGGGCAGCCCTAAAAAGAGTGTTGTCAAAGCGACTAACCTAGGGCTGGGCTGGGATAGAGTAGACGAAAACTCTTATCTACCCTAATTTAATTTTCGCATGAATGGCGTAAATCCATCATGCATCATCTTAGATTTAATGAAACGATACGTGAATTTCAATCCTCATAAATTCCTCAAACTGTTGATTTATAACCAGGTTGGAAACGTTCAGAATCGTTTCTAACTATTGTTTCTTGGATTGGGTTCTATGGTGCAAACGACACGTATGAATTTGACCCCTGCCAATACCGCCCAGACCGACTTTATCCTTGAATTTGAACAGATTAATATCCACGATATCCCCCGTGTGGGGGGTAAAAATGCATCTCTAGGAGAGATGATTCAACAGCTCACTCCCCAAGGGGTGCTGGTACCCACTGGTTTTGCTACCACGGCCTATGCTTATCGCTATTTTATTCAGCAGGCAGGATTGGAGGCGAAGTTGCGATCGCACCTCACTAACCTAGATATCGAAGACGTCACGGCCCTCCGCCACTGTGGTCGCAATGTCCGCTCGTTAATTCTTGAAACCCCGTTTCCACCTGAGCTAGAAACGGCCATCGCCAAAGCCTACCTAAACCTATGTGCCGACGGCGATAATCCGGTACTAGATGTGGCCGTGCGTTCCAGTGCCACTGCTGAAGATCTGCCCGATGCCAGTTTTGCTGGGCAGCAGGAAACCTACCTCAATGTCCATGGTGTCAAAAGTGTTCTAGAGTCCTGTCACAAATGTTTTGCTTCACTGTTTACCGATCGGGCGATCTCTTATCGCACTCTCAAGGGTTTTGACCACTTCACCGTAGCCCTTTCTGTAGGAGTGCAGCGCATGGTGCGCTCAGACCTGGCTACCTCTGGTGTGATGTTCTCCATCGATACCGAAACCGGGTTTAAAAATGCGGCTTTAGTTACGGCGGCCTATGGTCTGGGTGAAAATGTTGTTCAAGGAGCAGTCAACCCAGATGAATATCTAGTATTTAAGCCCACGCTCCGCGAAGGGTATCGCCCCATTTTGAAAAAGCGTCTGGGCAGTAAAGAAATTAAAATGGTGTACGACGTTGGCGGGAGTAAGCTAACTAAAAATATTCCAGTGTCGGATGTGGATCGCCAGCGCTATGCCATTACCGATGATGAGATTTTGACCTTAGCTCGGTGGGCCTGCATCATTGAAGACCACTATTCTCAGGTGCGAGGGATCTATACCCCTATGGATATTGAGTGGGCTAAAGATGGTCTGACAGGTGACTTATTTATTGTTCAGGCTCGACCAGAAACGGTTCAATCGCAAACGTCAGCCTCGATTCTTCGTAATTATGTTCTCCAGACCGATACAATAGACCTCTCTCCCTTAGTTACAGGCCAAGCCGTGGGAGAAATGATTGGTCAGGGAGCCGTTCGGGTGATTCAATCGGTACAAAACATGGCCGAATTTCAACCCGGTGATGTGCTGATTACCCAGCGCACCGACCCTGATTGGGAGCCAATTATGAAACGGGCGAGCGCTATTGTCACTGACCAGGGGGGACGCACTTGCCATGCGGCGATTATTGCCAGAGAGTTGAGCATACCGGCGATTGTGGGCTGTGGCAATGCCACCGAACGCCTAGTCACAGGTCAGCGGGTAACAGTTACCTGTGCAGCAGGAGAAGTGGGTAAGGTCTACGATGGGCAGCTGCCCTTTACGGTGGAAGAAACGGCGATTGATGAACTCCCCCGTACCCATACTCAAATTCTCATGAATGTGGGTAATCCAGAAGAAGCGTTTCATTTAGCGAAAATTCCCTGTGACGGTGTGGGCCTGGCGCGTATGGAGTTTATTATTGCCAACCACATTAAGGTGCATCCCCTAGCGCTACTGAATTTTGACCAGATTGAAGCAGGCCCAACCAAACATGAGATTGCCCAGCTAACAGCCCTCTATGACCATAAGCCTGACTACTTTGTTGAACATCTGGCCCATGGTTTGGGCATGATTGCAGCGGCATTCTATCCCAAGCCGGTGGTAATTCGTCTCTCAGATCTCAAGAGTAATGAATATGCCAATCTGTTGGGAGGTGAATCGTTTGAGCCTAAAGAGGAAAACCCCATGATTGGCTGGCGGGGAGCGTCTCGTTATACCGATCCTCGCTATCGCGATGCCTTTGGTCTGGAGTGTGTGGCGTTGCAGCGTGTTCGTCGTGACATGGGGCTGACTAATGTAATTCCCATGGTGCCCTTCTGTAGAACGCCGGAAGAGGGACAGCAGGTGCTCAATGAAATGGCCCGCTATGGCTTAGTCAGAGGTGACTATGGCCTCCAGGTGTACGTCATGTGCGAGATTCCCAACAACGTCATTTTGGCTCAGGAATTTAGCCAAATCTTTGACGGATTCTCCATTGGCTCTAACGATCTCACCCAGCTAACCCTGGGACTTGATCGTGATTCTGCCCTTGTGGCTCATCTCTTTGACGAACGCAGTGATGGCGTTAAGGCGATGGTGAGCAAAGTAATTGCTGAGGCGAAAAAGTACCAGCGAAAGATCGGTATTTGTGGCCAGGCTCCTAGTGACTATCCTGAGTTTGCTCAGTTTTTGGTCCAGCAAGGGATTGATTCCATTAGCCTCAATCCAGACTCTGTTGTGAAAACCACATTAGCTGTGGCTGCAATGGAAGAGGGGAATTTGGCATGAGGGTGTGTCTCCACCAGTCGTGACAAGGATTTGTCAGCTCTGTTCTAATTTGGGAGGATGTGTGATGTTCACTAAAATTCTGGTTGCCCTGGATCATGGCGATACTTGCGGAGATCTCTTCCAGAAATCGCTACAGCTAGCGCAATCGACTGGAGCTAAGCTACTGTTTTTGAGTGTATTAACACCGGATGGTGGTGGGAACTTGCCCCTTCCTGATAATTCTGGGCTGACATCCTTTAATGTAGGTATGCAAGAGAGTCTGTGGGATGTGTACCTCAAAAGCTATCGCGAATATGAAGAGGCTGCCACAGAACGGTTGCGCAACTTTGTTGATCGCGCCACAGACGCCGGGGTGAGCAGTGAGTTCAAGCAACTCAATAGTGATGTTGGTCGCGCGATTTGCGAACAGGCCAAAGCCTGGTCAGCCGATTTAGTCATGGTCGGTAGCCACGGACGCAAGGGGTTAGGTGAGATGCTGTTGGGCAGTGTGAGTAATTATGTCATGCACCATGCCCCTTGTTCTGTGCTAGTTGTTCATGAACCTGAAGAACCCAACGGCAATGAAAAAATTACTGAGGAGATCATGGTAGAACAGTCATGACGCGTAGCGCCACAGTTCATGCTTCCCCGGCTAATGACAAGCGATTACGCCTGTTAGAAGCAACTATGAAACGGCATCAGTATCGTCCAGATGCGCTGATTGAGGTGTTGCATCGTGCTCAGGAGCTATTTGGCTATCTGGATATCGATCTGTTGCTGCACATTGCCCATCGACTTAAACTGCCTCCCAGTCAGGTTTACGGTGTAGCTACCTTTTACCACTTTTTCTCGTTGGCGCCGAAAGGTGCACACACCTGTGTTGTCTGTATGGGGACGGCTTGTTATGTGAAACAGGCGGCACAGCTGCTCAGCTTTTTGGAAAAAACAACGGGTATCAAAGCTGGGGAAACAACATCTGACGGTCAACTGTCTTTGATGACGGCTCGCTGTTTGGGTGCCTGCGGTATTGCTCCCACCGTGGTTTTTGATGAGCAGCTGGAAGGACATCAAACTGTAGATAGCGTAGCGGAACGTCTAAATACTTGTTTATCTGCATCTAAGTCATGACTTTAGAGCAATTACGGCAGTCTGCATCAGCTGCTCAAAAAAAGTGCCATATTCGTTGCTGCACCGTTGGCGGCTGCCTTTCTGCCAATGGTGCTGCCGTTAAAGAACAGCTGGAAACAGCGGTGGCTGCCAGTGATTTAACAGACCAGGTGCAGGTGTCAAGGGTGGGCTGTATGGGGTTATGCAGTCAGGGACCCTTGGTAAGGGTGGCATCAGATGCAGCTGATGTACTCTATCGGCAGGTGACACCAGAACAATCTGCTGCCATTGTGGCGTCGCTCAATCAATTATCTCACCCTGAAAGCAGCCACCTCAAAACTCAACCGATGGATAGTCCATTTTTTACTCGACAGCATCGAATTGTGTTGGAAAATAGCGGTCGTATTGACCCAGAAAAGATTGAGGAATACATTGCGGCATCAGGCTACGAAGGCCTGCATCACTGTTTACGCGAGATGTCACCCGAAGCGGTGGTAGATGAGATCACCCGCAGTGGCCTGCGGGGCCGGGGCGGAGCTGGCTATCCCACAGGATTAAAGTGGGCCACCGTGGCGAAAATGCCGCCGGGGCAAAAGTATGTGGTGTGCAATGCGGATGAGGGCGATCCGGGGGCCTATATGGATCGCAGTGTATTGGAGAGCGATCCCCATCGGGTGTTGGAAGGACTTGCGATCGCAGCCTACGCCGTCGGTGCTAACCAGGGTTATATCTATGTACGGGGAGAGTATCCCCTGGCGATTAATCATCTGCAGACAGCTATCCGCCAGGCCAAGCGCCATGGTCTGCTAGGTAGCCAAATTTTTGACTCTCCTTTTGACTTTCGGGTGGACTTGCGCATTGGTGCTGGAGCCTTTGTCTGTGGTGAAGAAACCGCCTTAATGGCCTCTATTGAAGGCAAGCGGGGAATTCCTCGACCGCGTCCTCCTTACCCGGCTGAGTCAGGCTTATGGGGTTGTCCCACATTAATTAACAATGTGGAAACCTATGCCAACATTGCTCCCATTATCCGTAACGGAGCTGACTGGTTTGCCTCTATTGGTA
>NZ_JADEXP010000177.1 GCF_015207065.1 Leptolyngbya cf. ectocarpi LEGE 11479
CACGGTTGGGAATCAGATTAGCGTTGTAGGTCCGTCGGCCATGTTTGTCGGTTTCAGCTTTGTAGTAAACGCCGGGGCTGCGAACGATTTGATTGACGATTACCCGCTCAGCACCATTGATGATGAAGGTACCTCGATCGGTCATCAATGGTAAATCACCGATGAAGACCTCTTGCTCTTTGATTTCCCCAGTTTCCTTATTGATTAGGCGCGTAGGGACGTACATCTGAACAGAATAGGTACTGTCACGACGCTTAGCCTCATCGACCATATACTTAGGGCTTTTGAGCTTATAATCCTTACCAAGGAAATGCAGCTCTAGTTTGCCGGTATAGTCGGTAATTGGAGAGAAGCTTTCAAGCTCCTCGATTAGACCCTCTTGCAAAAACCAGCGAAAACTAGAACGCTGAATTTCAACTAGGTCAGGCAATACGAAGGAGGATTGGGAAATGGTTAGGTCAGTCATTCGTCTCCTCAAGCAGGTCAGGCCTAAATAAACTGGGTATGAAGGAAAGGATTAAAGCGGGCTTTAGTTAAACTGAAATAATAGTGCTAGGTTACAAACACAAGAATGACTACACTTCCCTAGTGGGTAATGCAGTCGAACCAGTATTTTGCAAGTGTTTTGCTAGCATTCCGATAGCTGAAATGGGCGTGGTGGAACTGTTCAAAAGCAGCCGCTAGGCATCAACTTTATTCATGAAACAATGAAGGACACAGATTTGGCATCAGCTGGCCACTACAAGGCTAACGCATAGCCGGGGTAGTATATCACAAATCGGCATCGAAATTTAAGATTTTTATCACCTTGTGTTTTGTTAGGCACTGAGGGCGACTTAGGTAAGTCCCTGGGCACCTATTGTCCAGAGCCTATGCTCTATATGGATGTTTATTATGTGGTAGCAGTAAACGAAGCATCGGGAAGTCGAAATAGAGTTCTAGCATTTGCCGTGGTTTGAGCAGCTAGCGACTCTAATGACACCTCTCGGAGTTTGGCCACAAATTCAGCTACATGACGCACATTAGCAGGCTGGTTACGCTTTTGATTGCGTTTTGGCACCGGAGAAAGAAACGGGCAATCAGTTTCGACAAGGATGCGATCGCACCCCACCATCTGAGCCGATGCCTGTACCTGGGTCGCGCTTTTAAACGTCACAATGCCGCTAAAGCTAATGTAAAATCCCAGATCCAAAAACCACTGAGTTTCCTCAGGTGTGCCTGTCCAGCAATGCATCACACCACGAACAGGACCATGATCCTGACTGAAGGACTGAAGAACATCACGCACCGTTTCTGCTGCATCTCGACAGTGGATTATCACTGGCAAGTCCAAATTATGGGCAACAGACAGCTGTGCCCGAAAGGCTTCGATCTGACATGCTTGATCGGCTCCCTTGACGAAATCTAGTCCAGTCTCCCCAATGGCCACTACCCGACGATCGGAAAGTGCCAGCTGATGAATCTTGGCAGCTAAATCCGGCGTCCACTGATCCATATCTTCTGGATGCAGACCTACCGCAAAGGACACCTCAGCAAACCGATCGGCAATTGCCCGCATCTCATCAAACTCTGAAGGCTGCACACAAGAATGCACTAAATGAACCACACCAGCTTGTCGCCAAGCTGCTGCTACCTCATCCAGGTCAGCCTGAAAGCTCAACTTATCAAACGTGTGATGGATATGAACGTGGGTATCAACCAGCTGCATAAATTGCTACGATGCCGCTTCTTGTTTCTTGCGGGCATGGGCCAGCCTAGACTTACGACGGGCCGCTGCGTTTTTGTGCAGACTACCACGCTTGACCGCTTTGTCTATCTTGCTAAAGGCTGCTGAC
Source organism: Leptolyngbya cf. ectocarpi LEGE 11479 (assembly GCF_015207065.1). Lineage (GTDB taxonomy): Bacteria > Cyanobacteriota > Cyanobacteriia > Phormidesmidales > Phormidesmidaceae > Leptothoe > Leptothoe ectocarpi. Next base: position 1,836 of record NZ_JADEXP010000177.1, read on the forward strand.
ATGGACGCATCAACAGCTTGCTTATTTTCGTCAGAGGGGTCGCTAGCATACTCGCCCAAAGCGGCCAAGTAGGACTTGGTCAGGGTTTTAACCGCTGACTTATATGACTTATTCCGTAGACGATTGCGCTCCGCAACTTGGATGCGCTTCACCGCAGATTTAATGTTTGCCACTATTAGCCAATGTAATTTTTGTCAGGGTCTAGAATTATAGCATCAAAAGATGTGATATCGCCGTTCAACTCTCAACAAAGGGGTGAGTCAATCCGGCTGGCTCTATCTAATCCGCGCTAAGCTATAACAGTCACACTCCTCCCACCCTCGCTAACCGCCTCAATGTTGCGAACTTTGTACCAGCTCAGCGAAGCGCAGGCTGAACTCCAGCGTATCTGCGATCGCATCCACACCGATCAGGTGAGCGAGCAAGAAGCCACCGTTCAAGAGATATTGAACGCCGTCCGACTCTCAGGGGATGAGGCTCTTTTGCACTACACCGCCAAGTTTGACCAGCAAGATCTCACCCCCAGCACCCTACGGATCAGCGGAGCCGAGATCGACACCGCTTATCAGCAAGTCTCCGGTGACCTGCTCAACGCCATCCGGCTGGCGTGCAAGAACGTCAAAGCCTTTCATCAACAGCGCCTGCCCAAAAACTGGGTCACATTTGAGGAAAACGGGGTTGTCCTGGGCAAACGCTACACACCAGTGGCCCATGCAGGCATTTACGTCCCTGGGGGGCGCGCCGCCTATCCCAGCACCGTAGTTATGAATGCAATTCCTGCCCAGGTTGCTGGCGTCGAGCGCTTGGTTATGGTTACCCCTACCCCCAAGGGGTACATCAACCCTGCAGTCCTTGTCGCTGCCCAAGAAGCGGGTGTGCAAGAAATCTATCGGATTGGTGGGGCACAAGCCATTGGAGCCCTGGCCTATGGCACCCAAACCATCCCCAAAGTTGATATCATCAGTGGCCCCGGTAACATCTACGTCACCTTGGCCAAAAAGCAGGTTTATGGCACCGTCGGTATCGACTCGCTGGCAGGCCCATCGGAGGTCTTAATCATTGCCGACCACACTGCTAACCCAGTTCATGTTGCTGCCGACTTACTCGCCCAGGCCGAGCATGACCCCATGGCGGCAGCTATTTTAATTACCACTGACAGCATCCTCGCTGAGAAAGTGGTAGCCGAAGTAGAGCATCAGCTGGCTGGGCATCCCCGTCAGACCTTGACCGAAAAAGCCATTGCCCACTACGGTATCGCTATCGTCGTCGATTCTCTAGCGGTGGCCACCCAGCTATCGAACCAATTTGCGCCTGAGCATTTAGAGCTAGAAGTGGAGGATCCTTGGTCATTACTCGAACAGATCACCCAGGCCGGAGCAATTTTTCTCGGGCACGATACCCCAGAAGCTGTGGGTGACTATCTAGCAGGTCCTAACCATACCCTGCCCACATCTGGTGCGGCTCGCTATGCCTCGCCTCTGAGTACAGAGACCTTTATGAAGCACTCCAGTTTGATTCAGTATTCCAAGTCTGCTTTGAGCAGCGTGGCCGGAGCTATCGATGCCCTGACTAACGCCGAAGGGCTGCCTTCCCATGGCGACTCGGTACGGTTGCGAGTGGACGAAGATTAGGATTGAGCCGACTGGCGATTTTGGATCGATAAGAACAGCTGCAGTCTCAGTAAGCTCGTGGTCTGGGCAATGTTTAGGGGTAATGTAGACACCCCTTCCAGACGCGACTGAACCCAGCCGTCTCCCCAGTGCCACTCATGAAAGCCATCGACACCACGGTGCAGCAAAAAACAGATCGCAGTATCAGACATTGACTCGATCGTATGGTCAATACGAATAGGGCCAACATAGCTCGAAAACGACTGCCCCACTTGAAGCGGCGGTTTGAAGTCAGGGGAAAACTGCTGTGGCCATAGCCACTGGCGCAGTCGCTCGGGCTGGGTCAGCGCCTGACGCAGTTGAGCAACCGTCGCATCAATTTCAATCCGCAGGGTACTTTGCTGATAAATCCCAAACATAATGGCTTTTTTTACAATCGGGCAGAACCCTGAATAACCGACAGCCAGACTGACGGCTTTACTACAATAGCTCTATTACAATAGTAAGTATTCTAGGTATTGCAGAGCTTGGGTAAGAGCTAAACAACACCAGCGGAACAAGAACTACAGGAAAACATAAAACCATGGCGGATCAGCTCATTCGAGCAGTAGCAGCAGATGGCGGCATTCGAGTTGTTGGAGCCATCACCACCCGTTTAGTCGAAGAAGCCAGAACTCGCCACAGACTTTCCTACGTTGCCACAGCTGCCCTCGGCAGAACCTTAACAGCGGGAGCCCTACTCGTCTCTAACATGAAGCGCGAGGATGCCCGCGTTAATATTCAGATTCAGGGAGATGGTCCCCTGGGTGGCATCCTGGTGGATGCGCGTCTAGATGGTAGCGTTCGTGGTTATGTTTCAGACCCATCGGTAGAGCTTCCTCCTAATGCCCAGGGCAAGCTTGATGTCGGTGCAGCCGTGGGTAGGAATGGCTATCTCTACGTCGTGCGTGATGCTGGGTTAGGCTACCCCTATTCCAGTACTGTAGAACTCGTGTCGGGAGAAATCGGTGATGACCTCACACAGTACTTAGCCACATCGGAACAAACACCGTCTGCTCTAGTATTGGGAGTATTTGTGGACCAACATGGTGTGGAAGCGGCTGGGGGACTCCTCCTCCAGATTTTGCCCAAGGCAGCCACCGATGACCGTTTGATTACCACCTTAGAATCCCGACTTGCATCCCTGGCGGGATTCACGCCATTACTGAGAGCACAAAAAACACTGCCCCAAATTATTGAAGATCTCGTGGGGGATATGGGGCTAGAGATTTTTCCAGAGAGTCAGCTGTTGAGATTTCACTGTCCCTGTGATAGTCAGCGTCTGCTCTCGGCGCTCAAACTGTTGGGAGAAGAAGAACTCGAGGATATGATCAACAAGCGTGAGCCAGCCGAGGCTGTTTGCCACTTCTGTAGTAACACCTATGAGGCTAAATGCGATCGCTTGACCGATATCCTATCTGAACTCAAATTAGAAAACGCCAATCGAGCCTAAAGCCTCATCAGCAAGAGGCCATCCGTTGGTAGGCAGCAGCAACAGCCTCATCCCCCCCCACATTGCCAGGAAATAAAACCACCGGCAAATTAGGAAACTGGGGATGGTCAGCTCCGGTTGTAATTACAGAGACACCGGGAATTACCTGACCCAGCAGTCGAGCGGACGTGAGGGCTAGGCCCTTACTCAAGGTATCGTTGGAGGTAATCCCACCTTTGCTGAGCAAAAAACCGAGATCGGCAGGCAGACCGCGCACAATATCCATCAGCAGATGAGAGACGGCTTCGCCAAAGGCTAATCGCGTCGCCGCATCGGCAAATGTCAGCTCTTTACGACTGGTATAAATTGCTGCTGTTTGTCCCTGGCCGTATGCCGCCTGCACCTGGTTCAAGATATCAGCCACAATGGCATCAGCTTGATTGGGATTCTCGCGAAGCCGAGAGACATCGACTTCTATACCTACTACATTCGACTGTTGCAAGAGATACTCAAGCTGACGAGTTGTTTTTTGCACATGGGAGCCCACCAGAATGACACCGGGTTTATGATTCCGGGTATAGCGATTCATTTCAGCCGCAGCAACGGGCTGGGGGGGCAGAGCAGCTAAGGATGTGAGCAAGCTTGCCGCACTCCGAAAGAGAAATTTTTTACCTTGGGCAGCAGCGGCTAACAACCCTTGGGAAAAACCGTCCAGATCGGCCTGTGTTTGGGCATCGACAGCGACGCACACATTGTTGCGCAGCTCCATGAGGTGGTCTATTTTATCCTGTCGAACCACATCTAAAGTAAAACGAGCTACCTGCTCAGCCTCAATCTTGCCAGCTGTTTTCTCAGCCACATAGTCCGGTAAATAGCTATGGTTATAGCTAAACACCGAGTCTTTGGCAAACTCGGTTTTATGCACAGGAGTGCGCACACCATCGGTTTCAATATAGTGGGTGCTATCGAGGGTGATACGCCCCGCATCAAAAAAAGCAGGCACCATAAAGTGAGCGTCAAAAGGACCTAGCTCGGCAGCAATCACGTCTGTTTCGAGCGGGTAGTGTCCGCGCAGTGTAGAGTCGGAACGACTTACCACTAAATACTCTTGGATACCGGCTGCTGCGATCGCCTGTTTGAGATTGTGACACACCTCTCGTGTCGTCCGCTCCGCCTCGGTCGGCGTCATGGAACGGGTATTGGCCAAAATAAAGAAAATTGGAGAATCATCCAACAATCCTTGTTGGAGAGTAGCCACATCCCACTTTAACAACAGCAAACAGCTGTGGACCGTTTGGGAACCGGTGGGATCGTCATCAATAACAATAATTTTGGGGCGGTTGGTATCGGACATGGGGCAACAAAAGGATAGGTAGGTGCTCAGGGCTTAAAATTAAAATCTATTCAGTTCATATCTTGCACTAAGTCGGCTGTGAAGCTCAAACCCATGCCCGGTAGCTGAAGCCCGCTAGTGATCATCGCGGGCCGATTGCAGCATAGTTAACCGTTTTGGAAGCAAACCCTAAAGATACGTCTCCGATGATTGTGTCCCTTCCAGTGGACACCCTTCGGCTAGCCCAGGGTTTGAAACCCAGGGCGGGTTAGTGCTTCCCCACCAGGTGCCAGATGTGAACTCAGGGAGTGGGAGTCGCTTTGAGATTATCTAAAAGCTCTCCAAAACTCTCAGGGGGAATTCCCGGAGGAATCAGCAATCCCCCCATCAAAAAGCTGGGGGTGCCCTGCAGTTTAAGCTGCTCAGCTAGGGCTAAGTCTGCATCGATAGCCGCTTGGGCCTCGTCACTGTTGCGATCGCGATTAAACTGCTCCACATCTAATCCTATTTGCTCCGCCAGCTCTCCATAAAAAGCATCACCAAGCCGATCCTGATTGGCAAATAGACCATTGTGATAGAGCCAAAACTGATCCTGTTGAGCCGCAGCCCAGGAAGCTTTAGAGGCCGGTTCTGCCTCGGGATGAATGCTCTTGAGGGGTAAATGCTTGTAAACATACAGCACTTCCTCTCCCCGCTCATCCACAAAATCTTTCATGTGGCCGGCCGCCACTGCACAAAAGGGACATTCAAAGTCGGAAAACTTTACTACCACCACTTCAGCGGTGGGATCGCCTTTTGTCGGTGAAGTACCAATAAAGGTGGCCCGATCTATAGATGCAAGCACCTGATTCACCTCATTTTGGCGGGCTTCCCAATCGGCCTGAGCCGCTTCTAGTTCAGCCTCAGTCGGTGGCTCCTGCTGCTCTGGAGCTTGGGCCGCAGGCGTGTCTGCCGTCGGCGCTGAATCACTGGCCGAGCCGCAACCGAGCAAGACTAGCAACGTCGCCGCCGCCATCATTCGCACTAAACCGTTTTTGAATGCCATGGAGGGCCTGGACAATAGCAACTCATTCACGCTAACACTTTGCTTTATGGTTGGAAAAATGGATAGGGGGCAGGAGCAAACAATATGGGCATGCACAAACCGATCAAGCTATTGGTGACGATGGGGGATATGGCGGGGATCGGTCCGGAGGTGGTGCTCAAAGCACTGTCCCTAATCCCTGAGACGTCAGCCCAGATCACACTGGTGGGCAATCAGCAGCAGCTAATCCACACGAGTCAACGGCTGCAGCTACCCCTGGGGGACTACACCATGATTGATGTCCCCCTGAACGCCGAGCAGACAATTCAGCTAGGACAGGGAAATGCCAGCAGTGGCGACCTGAGTTTTCGGAGTTTGCAAACGGCCATTAACGCCTGTCTCCAAGATAGCGGCACCGCTTACGATGGAATTGTCACAGCGCCCATTGCCAAATCAGCCTGGCTGGCAGCAGGGCATCACTATCCGGGACAGACAGAACTGCTGGCAGAAATGGCAGGGGTAGATCGATTTGGCATGCTGTTTGTGGCCCGTTCCCCTAGCACCCAGTGGACCCTACGAACGCTGCTGGCCACCACCCACATCCCCCTGAGACAGGTACCTGAAGCCCTCACTCCCGAGGTGATGACGCTCAAATTGGAGCTGTTGTTAGAGTGTTTGGCGCAGGACTTTGGGGTGCAGCAGCCTAGGGTTGCGATCGCAGGTCTGAATCCCCACAGTGGCGAACAGGGTCAGCTCGGTCGAGAAGAAGTAGACTGGCTAATTCCCTGGCTCCAGCACCAACGCCAACGGTTTCCCCACGCCACCTTCGATGGCCCAGTGCCCCCCGATACCCTCTGGGTTACCCCCGCCAAAGCCTGGCATGAGCCTAAACGACAGGCTCACCATGGATACTTAGCCCTGTACCACGATCAGGGTCTGATCCCCGTCAAAATGTTGGCGTTTGACCAGGCCGTTAACACCACCATCGGGCTCCCATTTATTCGCACTTCCCCCGACCACGGCACTGCCTTTGACATCGCCGGTCAGGGAATCGCCCGACCTGACAGTATGATCGCTGCCATCCAGCTAGCCATTGACCTCGCCACTCAGCGTCGCGTTGTCCGAGATGCGCGGGTAGTTGCCGATGTGCAAAGCACTTAGCCAGATGTCAAAACTTGACTAAATCTCTAGAAAGTTTAAATAAATGAGACATAGCGTTATGTATTTTTGGAGTCAAACTTCCATATTCTAGAAAACCTTGAAAAATAAGGAAATTAGCTACTCTAAAACAGATTTGGTCTGTACAATGTCTCTTGACATACAAGTTTTGTTTCAAGGAACCTTAGGGAAGTTAGCGCTTCCCTTTTTTCTTTGGATGACGGTTTCTAACGTATTGGGTTGCAAGGCAGTGAACTCCAAGCGATAGATTGCACTTCCAACTCTTCGTACAGTAGTCCCTCAACCCGCTCAAACTTATGGGTATTGTTGTTCATAGTCTGGCTAGGATGCTTGCGTAAAGGCTTCCCCTTTCCAGCCGCCAAGCCAATTCCGCAATTAGACCATGAACACAATCAATCACTCTCAAGTTGCTAACTTTCTCTGGTCAATCGCGGAGCTGCTGCGGGGCGATTTTAAGCAGTCCCAGTATGGCCGCATCATTTTGCCGTTTACCCTGCTGCGACGGTTGGAATGTGTGATGGAGCCCACTAAGCAGGCGGTGCTGAATACTACCAAGAAGCATCAGGATAAGCCCGATCTGGTGCGGGAAAAGCTACTGCTGCGAGCGGCAAAACAACAGTTTTATAATGCTTCGCCTCTGACCCTGGGCACCCTGTCGGATACCCAGACGGCAGATGACCTGATGAGCTATGTGCAGTCGTTTAGCAGTGATGCACGGGAAATATTTGAGCACTTTCGGTTTGAGGAGTTTGTACAGCAGCTAGAGGTCAGCAATCTGCTCTATCAGGTGGTGCAGCGGTTTGCGGCCACCGACCTCAGCCCTCAGCCCATTTCTAACTTTGGCATGGGCATCATCTTTGAGGAGCTGATTCGCAAATTTGCTGAGAGCTCCAATGAAACAGCGGGGGAACACTTCACGCCCCGCGACATTGTGCGCCTGACCACGTCCCTGGTAATGACGGGACAGGATGACAAGCTGAAGCCCAATAGCATCGTTACGATCTATGACCCCACGGCAGGTACGGGGGGCTTTCTGTCGGAGGGAGATGAGTACATCCAAGACATCAGCGAAAAAGTAACGGTGTCGCTGCACGGGCAGGAGCTGAACCCTGAGTCCTACGCCATCTGCAAGGCAGATATGCTGATCAAGGGGCAGAAGGTTAGCAATATCAAGCTGGGCAATACCCTCTCAGAAGACAAGCTGGCCTCTGAACACTTCGACTTTATGCTCAGCAATCCGCCCTTTGGGGTGGAGTGGAAGAAGGTAAAAAAGCAGGTCACCGATGAACACCAACTGCGGGGTTTTGATGGGCGTTTTGGCCCTGGGTTGCCCCGTGTGTCCGATGGGTCACTGCTGTTTTTGCTGCACCTGGTGAGCAAGATGCGGGAGCCGGGCGGCTCGCGTATTGGCATTATTCTCAATGGGTCGCCATTGTTTACGGGCGGAGCAGGCAGTGGGGAATCGGAAATTCGTCGATACCTGCTGCAGAATGACCTGGTGGAGGCGATCGTCGCGCTGCCGACGGATATGTTTTACAACACGGGGATTGCCACCTATGTGTGGATATTGTCGAATCACAAACCGAAGTCGCGCCAGGGGAAGGTGCAGCTGATTGACGGCACCCAGCATTTCAGCAAGATGCGGAAGTCATTGGGTAGTAAGCGGCAGTACCTGAACGAGGAGCAAATTGAGGATCTGGTGCGAATCTATGGTCGGTTTGAGGAAACGGCTAAGAGCAAGATCTTTCCAATAGAGGCGTTTGGCTATCGGCGCATTACCATTGAGCGTCCGTTGCAGCTGGCATTTCAGGTGACGGAAGAACGGGTAAAGGCAGCGTTGGCGGAAAAGCAGATCCAAAAGCTGGATGGGGAAGAGCAGAGCCGCCTGATTACAGCGCTGAATGGAATAGATGGAGAGACGGTATATCTGAACCGAGGCAAATTCGCCAAGGCACTGAAGGCTGCACTAAAGGCCCAGGGTGTGGAGCTAAAGGCACCGCAGCTGAAGGCATTGCTGAATAACCTTGGTGAGCGTAATCCTGAGGCGGATATTTGCCGGGTTAAGGATAAGGGCGAGCCGGAGCCAGATACGGGGCTGCGGGACTATGAGAATGTGCCCCTGGGGGAGTCAATTTATGACTACTTTGAGCGGGAGGTAAAGCCCCATGTGCCGGATGCCTGGATTGATGAGGGCAAGTGCGACGAGCTGGATGGGGACGTAGGCATTGTCGGGTTTGAGATTCCGTTTAACCGGCATTTTTATGTGTTTGAGCCGCCACGACCATTGGAGGAGATTGACCGCGATCTGAAGGCGTGCACAGATCGGATTAAGCAGATGATTGAGGAGCTATCGGCATGACGGATGCGCTCAGTCCTGCAATGGAGAAAAGCTTTGCCGAAGTAGCGGAGATGATCCAGACGGCAAAACAAAAGGTCATCCAAACAGCAAATACACAGCTAGTGGAGCTGTATTGGCAGGTGGGGGCTTACATTAGCCAGAAGCTGGAGCAGGCGGAATGGGGCGATGGGGTGTGCAGCAGCTAGCGGACTATTTGGCCCAGACTCAGCCGGGGTTGCGAGGGTTTACACGGGCTAACCTATTTCGAATGCGGAAACTTTATGCGACCTACCACGAGGATGAAAAAGTCGCACCACTGGTGCGACAATTGCCCTGGACCCATAATCTAATCATTATTAATCAGAGCAAACGCCCCGAGGAGAGGGAGTTTTATCTACGGTTGGCGATTCAGGAAAAGTGGTCTAAGCGGGAGCTGGAGCGGCAGTTTAAGACGGCATTATTTGAACGGGCGGTGTTGAATCCGGTGAAGGTGTCACCAGCGGTGACACAATCTCATCCGACGGCGATGGATGTGTTTCGGGATGCCTATGTGCTGGAGTTTCTGGATCTACCGGAGCGCCATACGGAGGCGGATTTACATCGGGCATTGTTGCGGCAACTGCAGAACTTTTTGATTGAGCTGGGGCGTGATTTTTGCTTTGTGGGGTCGGAGTATCCGGTGCAGGTAGGCGGGCGAGACTTTGCGTTAGATCTTCTATTTTTTCATCGGGGGCTAAACTGTCTGGTGGCAGTGGAGCTAAAGGTGGGACGGTTTGAGCCAGAGTATTTGGGTAAGCTAAATTTTTATTTGGAAGCGTTGGATCGGGATGCGCGGAAGTCCCATGAGAATGCGGCGATTGGGGTGTTGTTGTGTGCGAGTAAGGATGATGAGGTGGTGGAATATGCGCTGAATCGGTCGTTGTCGCCTGCGTTGATTGCAGAGTATCAGACACAGTTGCCGGATAAGGCATTGTTGCAGGCTAAGCTGCATGAGTTTTATGCGTTAAATGTGGAGGGAGGAGAGGGGAAATGAATACCCAGTTGGCTAATTCGTTAGCAGAAGCCGTTTCGGCGTTATCTCTGGAAGATTTCCAGGCGTTTCAGGCTGCCCTGCTAGAGCATATGGTGAGAAAAACGCCGGGGGTAGCTGGGGGCCATGCCTGTGTTCGTAATACGCGAATTGCTGTGTGGACGCTGATTTCTTTGGCTCAGCAAGGGGCGGATGATGAGGGGCTGGTCAGAAACTTTCCTGGGTTGACGCCCTTTGATCTTTTAGCTGTTCGAGTCTATTACCAGGCGCATCAGACGGAAATTGATGGCCTCATCGCCTCTCACCACAGCGAGGATGCCTGGGATGCGGTTTAGGTTCTATGCCAATGAAAACTTGACTGCTGAATTAGTCGAGACATTGCGGCAATTGGGTCATGATGTTTTGACTTCCTATGAGGCGGGTAATGCCAATCAGCGTATTCCTGATGATCAGGTTCTAGCTACTGCCACTGCTGATGGCAGGGCTGTGCTCACTTTTAATCGGGATGATTTTCTGGCCCTGCATCGCCAGGGTGTTGACCATGGCGGCATTGTGGTGTGTAAGGACGATAGTAGGGTTGGGGAGCTTGGAAAGGTATTGCATGACTATCTGACGACTCAGGAGTCCTTACGCAACCGTTTGTTGCGGGTTCTGCAAAAAAATCAACCTGGCTCAAGTCAACCGGTTTTTATTGTTCGGGAGTATGCACGCTAATGAGCTTTCCGAAGTATGAGACGTATAAAGAGTCTGGGGTGGAATGGTTGGGAGAAGTGCCCGAGCATTGGAGGGTTGGCTCGTTACGTTGGTACGCATCTCTACAAGGAGGCATTGCAAAAGGGAAAGACTACAAAGATTATGCAACAGTCAGCCTTCCATATCTTCGTGTCGCTAATGTTCAAAGCGGTTTTGTAGATTTAACTGAAGTAAAAGAGATTTCTCTGCTTGAGGATGAAGTTGAACGCTATAGCTCACGGTTCGCTTAAATTTAGGAAGGGTTGCCTAAATTATCCGGTGAGTGAGAGGTAGATATCATCCGAAGCCTTCAACAACTGCAGAATGCGCTGTTGCCGCTCAGATAAAGCAGAGAGAAAATA
>NZ_JADEXP010000645.1 GCF_015207065.1 Leptolyngbya cf. ectocarpi LEGE 11479
ATCGAACACTATCCCAAAACGCAGCTGAGGCGGATGTTGAAACCTTATTTTCACCTCCATTTCTGCAATCATTAGGATATGCTGACCTAGAACGCTCCTCTCAGTATCCTGTTGGGCGGAAGTTTGTTGACTGGGCTGTACGAAAAAATACGGAATCTGACGATGTATTTTTCCATACTAAGCAAAATCCATATCTCTATATGGAAGTTAAGGGAAGAACAGAGAATTTAGAGAGGGAAAATAGTTATCATCTGAAGAATTTTCCTCAGTTGAAGCAATATTTGTTAGCGCCACAGTCTAAAACAGTCAAGTGGGGAATTCTGATGAATTCTCTAGATATACACCTGTTTCGTAAGCATGGAAAAGTAATACATCCTGCTTTACCTTGTTTATCTTTTCGAGATAATATTTCAGCAACAGTAGCAAATATCAAGAGCCAAATAGAGGAGCCGAAGAAAGGCTTGGTTGTCACTGTTTATAACAATAAAGGCGGAGTTGGTAAGACAACTACAATTTCGAATCTAGCAGCAGTTTTATCTCAGCTTAAAAAGAGAGTATTAGTTATTGATTTGGATGCTAACCAAGGCGACTTAGGAGATGCCTTAGGGCGTATCCAGGTGTTGTGGGACCGTCTATCGATAAGAAAAAAGGGATGGGATAATAGTCCCGTCCCAACCAAAAAATATACTCATGATTGTATCGTCTATCGAGGAAATCTGTCAGCAACACCCAGAGTGGTCTGGCGAATGGAGTGAGTTTGAGAAAGCCGAAAGCCTGGCTGAAAAAGTCTGTGCCGCCCTTCAACTGGGGTTGCTATTCGCTCGACTGCTGTTAGAGACAGACTTGAGCCAACGTGCTCACCCCTCTCATCAATGGCCGGCGTGCCCCCAGTGTGGCCATCGCTTGCGTTCAAAGGGATTTCGGCCTCGGCAAATGGTGACGCTCATTGGTGTGGTTCGGTGAAAGCGACGAGTCGGGTGCTGTCCAACCGGATGCCGTGGGACGTTATATAGCGGTTCCTAGTTGTTTAGAATACAATATGAGGCTTACCTACAGACTCTAGGAATCTCCCTTAGATGAAGCCTCTTTCCACTGATTTACGTCAGCGCATCATTGCTG
>NZ_JADEXP010000178.1 GCF_015207065.1 Leptolyngbya cf. ectocarpi LEGE 11479
CCTAAGACTAGGATTCTTCAATGTTTAGAAGGCTTTGAAGCTGGGCATTTAGATAGCTGGTGGCGTTTATGCCAAGAAATGACATTGTTACCCTCTAGTCAACACTACATCGAAAACTGGAAAACGGATTTAACGACTCTACCGGGCTGGCGAGAGGCAGAGAAACATACAAAATCAAGAATTATTTCTGCAGCCAAGCGTTACATCCAAGATGGCGAGCCAAATACAGAAACTTGGTTAGGTACCAATCATTTCCCGTACTCTACTTTGAGTGGCTACAAAGCGTTTCGGTTAGTTCTAGATAAGGATATTGAATTTTTCTCTAAAATTTCTGCTGAAGTTTGGAGGAAATGGACAGCTATTATTCTCGACTATCCCAATGCGCGGAATGACAAGAATATCGATGCTAGGCAGCAACTCATTCAAAATGCATATCAAAATGCACCTGATGAGTTTATTAGAGTACTTCTCAAGTTGATCAAACAAGAGAATACTGAGCATGGAAGTATCACAATCATCAAAGAGCTGAAATACTTGTGGGATAAGAAGTTAGAAGTTGCTTTACTTGATAAGTTGAATGATGCAGAGCTGACCTCAAGAAGTTTAGGTGATTTATTGGCAATACTACTAGAGCATCAAGCTAACGAGGCTGTTTCTTTTGCAGAATCCTTACTTTCCTTCCGTTGGACTAAAGATGACGAAAGCAAAGAAAAGGCTATAACTGCGGCAAAAGCATTAATAATGTACACGGGTGATACCACATGGCCTACGGTATGGCAATTTATTCAAGCGTATCCAGACATTGGGATAAAGATACTTGAATCGGTTTCTTATCCTCTGAAATTTGGAGGTTCTCTGAAGCAGAGCCTTAGCGAAAATTACATTGCTGAATTGTATATATTCATGACCAGGCAATTTCCTGATCCACCTCCTGAGGAAAAGTCTACTGCCAAGGGAATACTTCGAAACTCGACAGATCGATTAATCAGGCCAGAAGATAGTTTGAGGATGTGGAAGGAGCGTATCCCAGCACAACTCCAGCAGTTAGGTACGCACGAGGCATGTCAAGCACTTCATAAAATCATCGATGAGCTTCCCGAGCAAAAAGAAAAGCTCCCATGGAGGTTAGCAGAAGCTGAGGCTCTTGCTCGACGTAAGACCTGGGTTCCTCCCACACCGCAACAACTTCTTCAGTTAATTCAAGTGCGGGAACCTGCAGAATCAGATTTATCCAAACAACTTAAGGAAATCAAATCTATGGTAGATGAGCCCAAAATTGATAATAGTGTTCACATTGAAAACTCTAGTGTTAATGGAGTAGTGAGTACAGGAAGTAACAATGAATATGAAGCTAAGATTAATGACTCTTCTTCTGATATTGAAAAAGGACTTGACTGGAAATTTTGGTTGTCCCTACTTGTAGCGTTGTTTGCCGGAATATCAGCAGTGGTAGCGACTGTATTCCAAAGTGAGCTTAGGGATATATTTCCACCAGATTCGCCTCCTCAGGTTGAACAGAAACAAGAGGAGAACAATTAGTTAAGAGTTGGCTCAGAAGTTGATCAAATTTTCCAATAACATGCAAATAACAATTGACTTACCCCCAGATCTAGAACAAGATTTAATCCGTCAAGCAGAGCAATCAAACGTTCCGCTGCACACATTGATTCTTCAAGTACTACGCCAAATCACCCAAAAGCCATCCATTCCTCAATGGCCAGACACAATTCTTTCGTATCAAGGCATTCTCGATTTCCCAGCCTTTGAAAGCTACCGTGATGAACTCCTGCCTCCCAGCGAGCCAGAGCTATTCTGATGCAATATCTCCTTGATACCTGCGTTATCAGTGACTTCATCAAAGGTGAGCCAGGTACCCAAACTCGCCTCAAGCAAACATCCCCTACTGATATAGCCGTTTCGGTAATCACCGTTATGGAACTTCGCTATGGCCTACTCAACAATCCCCAAAGGGCCAAGAAAATTGAACCAGCCATTACCAGCTTGCTTGACTCCGTATCAATTCTGAAGTTTAGCGAAGAAGAAGCCGAACAAACGGCCCAAATTCGTTCAATTCTGAAAAAACAAGGGCAGCCCATCGGAGCCTACGACGTTCTAATTGCCGCTACAGCTTTGCATCATGGTCTGATTATGGTGACAGCTAACCAAAGGGAGTTTGAGCGGGTAGCTGGACTACAAACCGAAAATTGGCGGCAAGTCTAGCTTCTGCTAACTTAGCCAAAGAGCGATCGCACCCTAATTCTGCAATCAAATCCGGGTATGGTTACAAGCAAGAGCAGAATTCTCCGTTGAGCCTAGACCATTAGAATGTACAGCCCTGAGGAAATCCAAAAGCATTTCGATAGTGCAACACTCAAATACCTTCAAAATAAAAATCGAGGTGGAAATAGCGGACAAAAAGGCACTCACTACGAAGACTATTTTGCCGTTTACAAATTGGCGCAATTAGCCCCAGATCTTAAAGGGTGACAAGGAACTTCAAGCCTTGGGTCAATAGCTCATCATGGCTGCTGATTTCGCTGATGCGGCCCTGGTCCAGCACCACGATCTGATCGGCTTCGCGGACGGTGCTAAGCCGGTGGGCAATGATGATCAGCGTGCGGGTGCCGAATAGCGATCTCATCACTCATTACTAAGCCACATCAAGCTTAAGTTGCTCTGTATTTGGTCGTTTAAGTTCAATTTTCTGAAGCGCTTGTTTAATCGCTATACCAACGCTTTCTGCAACAAGAGGTGGCAGCGCATTCCCAATCTGGCGATACTGAGCCGTTTTGCCCCCTTGAAATTCCCATTCATCAGGAAAACTCTGCAAGCGAGAGACCATGGGAATAGTTAAACGAGGTAATTTATCAGCAGGGTCTTTAGCATCAGGTGGAGCATTCGCTACACCTTTACCATCCACCCCCAATTCCGCCCATCTTTGTTTCGCCCTTGTTGGCCCCAAATCAGCCCCACCATGTTTCTTAGACCCTCCAACCAAAGTTGGAGCAATCGACTGAGCCTTTATCATCCATTTATCTACACCTAACCAACCAGCAACTCCCATCAAATCGCCGATTGCATCTGCAACAGTAGGTGGATTAGCGATCACATCAGGCCAATCAAAAAATGGAGCATACTCCTGTTGAAAAGCTACCAAAATAAATCTAGGTCGCAACTGTGGTACACCGTAGTCAGAAGCTCTCAGCACACGCCACTGTATTACAAAACCCATTTGATTTAGCTGACTAATAAGATTGCGACGATATTCAACAAATCTAGTCCCAGAAAAACCACGTACATTTTCTAAAAGTACTGCTTTTGGAGCTGTTTGCTCAATTAATCGCAGTGCATCAGGAAATAAATCACGTTCATCATTAGCCCCCTTCTGTTGACCAGCAACAGAGAAAGGAGGACAGGGTACTCCACCAGCAAATAGATCAATACCTTGATAACGAGAACAATCTAATGATTTCACATCGCATAGCTGAGGATTCCACTCTGGCCGGTTATGTAAAAGCGTGGAATGGGCGTGCTTATCATTATCAAAAACCGCAAGGTGTTCAAATCCTGCGTATTCCAACCCTAGAGCCATGCCACCGGCACCAGCACAAATTTCAATCGATGTGAATCCTTGTGACACTGGTGCCTCCGAAGACATAATTTGAACTACTAGCCTATCTCTATAGTACGGGTGTATCGAGAGAGAGACAATATCTTAAGCCTTTCATCATGGCCTAAAAACTGATGCATCAAAGAAAATTGTTAAACTATGAAGCGCGGAACCTTCCATTCATGGATCTCATTCTTTGGATACTGCCTTAAAAACCCTATTCGATACCCTCTGCTCAATTGATCAGTTTGAATTGAGATATGGCAAAGTGATTCGGGATGCTATGGACTATGTGATTGACGCAGAAAGAATGGGCAGAACTCGACTTGCTGAAGCTGAAAAAGCAGAAAAAACGATTTTTGGCATGAAAGTCGAAGCCTATCTAGGTCATGAATTTGGATGGGCTAGAGGCAACAAGCTCGACTTTTACTTGGTCGATATTGAGTTCGACTCAAAAGCAACGATTAGAAAAACCTGGATGGTTCCTCCCGAAGCATTTGGTCAAATTTGCTTGTTGACTCGGATTGACGAAGACAATGATTTTTTCCAGACTGGACTGCTTAGAGCCAACCTGGATATGCTGACATCCGGTAGCAATCAAGATAAGAAAAAGAGCGTTTCAGCCATCGGTAAACGTCATATCCAATGGCTCATTCCTGATAGTGTCATACCTAAAAAGCGCTAGCTCAACAGCTCGCCTGTTTCTTGGAGCTGGTGTAGCCGCTGATAAAGACCACCCTGGGTCAGTAGCTCATCGTGGCTGCCGATTTCGCTGATGCGGCCCTGATCAAGCACGACGATCTGGTCGGCTTCGCGGACGGTGCTCAGACGGTGGGCAATGATGATTAGCGTACGGGTGCCGAAGAGCGATCGCATCGCCACCTGAATCGCCCGCTCGGACTCATAGTCCAGACTAGACGTGGCCTCATCAAATACCAGCACGTCTGGGTCCATAATCAATGCCCGCGCAATACCAATGCGCTGCCGCTGGCCGCCCGAAAGACGTACACCCCGTTCACCCACTGTGGTCAAATACCCCTTTGGCATCTGCTCGATAAAGTCGTGGGCCTGGGCAATTTTGCAGGCAGCCTGCACCTGCTCCACCGTGGCCGTTGGATTACCGTAGAGCAGGTTTTCCATCAGCGTGCCGTTAAAGATATCCACCTCCTGGTGGACAATGGCTAACCGTCGCCGATAGCCGGTAATGTCCAAACGACGCAAATCTTGACCATCCATCAAGATAGCACCGCTATTGGGCTCAAAATAACGAAACAACAGTTTTACTAGCGTGGACTTACCTGACCCCGAACGCCCCACTAGAGCAACTGTCTGACAGGGCTGAATCAACAGTTCAATGTCTTGCAGGACAGGCTTGTCTGGATTGTAGCCAAAGGTAAGCTGGTTAATATGCACCTTACCGGTAAACCGGTAGTCAGGCACATCATCGGTAAGCTGTCCTGCATCTGTCCCGGCAGGTAGGGCAACAAATTCTTGAAACCGGGCCATGGCACCGTAGCGACGGACAAACATTTCTGCTAGATCACAGATCGGATCGACTTCGGCATAGGCCATACTGGACACTGTGAGAATAGTAACAAAATGCCCCAGGGAAATAGTCCCCTGAACAGTTGCCCACAGAGTTAAAGCAAGTACGACAAACGTACAGCTCTGAACCACTGTCCGCTGCCAGGTACCCAGTTTGATGTATCCCAGATGGATGCGATAATCAACTACCTTAAACTCCCGATTTAAGCGCTGTCGCTGCCGTTTTAACTCTCGCATTTCTGTGGCAAACGCCTTGACGGTTTTGATATTGGTGATGATCTCCGAGGTACGACTCTCGGTGTTTTCTGAGTATTTATCTAGCTTTTCTTCTTGCACCGATAATCCCTGCAAGCGCAAGAGACTGTAGCCGATAATCACCACAAATGAGCAGAGCACCACCAAGGCAATGGGCCAGTCGAGACAGGCAATAACGACAAAAATACCCAGCACACGGATGATTTTAGGGATAAATTGGCCAACAATTTCTGGATAGGTCCAGGTGTAATTTGTCAGTCCCTTGGCTACCCGAGCGGCAATCCGTCCAGGGTTGTTTTCGTCGTAAAACTCCAGGGGCAGGGTCAAGATTTTTTCTAATGCTCGCTGGGACTTATCTCGTCGGGCTCGCAGGGCGGTATCCCAGTTAAACCAGGCTCCAATCCAGGGCTGAATAGGGGCACGGCCAATCGAAATCAGACCTACGAGACCCAACAATACCAGCAGTGAGAACGTTGGGGTTACAGGCTGTTGCAGCAGACGGCCAATGCTCAGGATAAGATGTTCTAACGGTTGATCGAGAGACTCCTGTGAGAGGACATTGAGAATTTGGCCAATGGCGTAGGGAACAAAAAGATCCAGAATTTCAAACGCTCCCATGGCAGCGGCGTTTAACACTGTTATCAGCCAGTATTGTCGGTAATATTCGAGAATGTTGAGTAATTTAGCCACAGATGCCTCCTGACGTCATCCGCTGGATGACAGCTCATGTCTGTATTCACTATTTGTTTCTGTATTACGGATGGATCGCGATCGTACTTCGGAAATCCAACAATCGACAAGGTGTTTGGATCATATAAACACTAGGAATGAGAAGTTAACGATGTCCTACTTTTTGCCGTACAGGCGTTCCACGACAACCTCTGCAGACGAAATTTTGGATCTTATGAAATTTTTCTCCCTAGCCGCTTTGACAGACAGATTGCTGGTAACCGGCTCACTATTTGATCAACCACTGGATAAACCACGTCCAAAATGTTGCTGGTTTCGACTACGCTCAACCGGCTAAATTTTGATGTTTCCAGAGGCTGAGGGCAGCCGAAGCCCCCAGCATGCCGATAGTGGTATCTGCCTATATCTGCTCAAAATCATCTAATACTGCACTGCTTTCATTCAGACGTTTGAGCGCTAGCGTTTGATCCGTTTGGATGGAGAGTTGTAGATCGGAAAGATCCTGAAGCTGCTGCTGGATCGCGTCAGCTTTTTTCAGAGCCGCTCGGCGTTTGTATAGAGCGGCTCGGGCTAGATCTTCACGACCTCGCTCAAGGGCTGTCTGAGCTACGTGTTTCCACTGAGTGCTTTCGGTTTTGGCTTGTTCATAGTCGGGTAAGAGGGTGGTGGTTGCGATCGCAATATTATTCAGAGCCCTAGCAAACAAGTCTAAAATCGCCTGGGGCGTCTCCTGTTCAGCTGCCTGCCGCGTTAGCGTACGGGGCAGTTTAACGGAGTCTAGCCGCAGACCAAACTCGTTGAGCTGGGGGCTCACACTGTCGTCAGTTTTACACCAGTTAGCAAAATGCTCACAGTTGTTAAAAAATAAATTATAGCGCTGTTCCCCAAGACGGCTTTCGGCTCGCCTAATGACCACGTCGGGAATAAACGAGACTGGCTTATCCACAGGATAAACCGGATTTCCCCGAGCAAATGCCTCAGTACTTGTGCGTGATACGGTCGCAGTGCCGACCTTGCGATAGTGAATAATAGTCCTGTCACCACAATCAATGCCATGATGCTGATAGGGCACCCCCATCACCTCCCGCATCACATATACCTGATCGCCTCTAGCCATCTAGGAATATCCGTTATCCCCAGACGGAGGATTGCCCTGCTTAGGGGGGAGCTTATCCCGGATGTCCGTTTTGATCACATCTAAATCAGTTCTCACCGGCTGATCCGATGACGAATGCTTTAACGGCTGATGTTTGCGACGGGCTAATAATTCCTTAATAGAAGCAGCTGAGGACTTTTCGGGCTGGTCAATGGAAATTTGCAAATTAGGACCCGAACGGGCCAATCGCACCACCAAACCGTTTTCAGCCGTAACATTTTGGATGCGCTTGCCCTCTAGATAGGTGCCATTGGTACCAAGGCTCCGAATGGCCCAACCCTCTAACTCCTTACGAATCTCCAGGTGGTGTCGAGACACAACAGCACTATAAAGAACAACATCATTATCAGTAGAACGGCCAATCCGAATGACGTCTTGTTCCTCAAAGGTCCAATTCTGTATGGGCGTCTTATTTAACGGGTGGAGTAACGATAGGGTAATCACGTTAATACATCAAAGGGCAATCTAACAAAGAGGACAGCGAAAAATTGGCGGTTAAACATTCGATTCATACCTCTATCGCCCCTCATGTTAGTTGAAAAATAAAGCTCACCTTATCACCTTTTCCAAGGGCAATACGATCGCCTGGGCGAAGTCGATGGCGGTTGCCTGCAGCGAGCGGCAGATTATTAATGTAAGTACCATTGGAACTCCCAACATCCTCAATATAGTAGACATCGCCCTCAATACGGATATTGGCATGGATACGAGATACAATCTCTGACTCTGGAAAACCAGATACGTCAATGTCGGGAGGGACCCGGTCGTTGGGCTTACCAATATGTAACAGATCGAGACCCGCAGGCAACTCTAAGGGCGTATCGGTTTGTACATGTAGTAGCCGAACTGAAAGACTTTGGATCTGAGTTTGGGGGACAACCATCTCAGGGGCTGTCTCAGACACCAGCGGCGCTGGCTCAGTTACCGGCAGCTCGCTGTAAATATCCACTGAGGTTGGAATATTGTCCGGCACCGGATCTGCTGGCAGCGGTGGCGGTGGCGCAATGGGTAGCGGATCGGGCGGTATCAGAGGATCTGGCTCAACCAACTCTGGGGATACTTCAACAGAGTCTGGTACAGACTCTGGCACAGGGCTTGGCGATGGTGGCTCTGGGATAGCGGGTGGTGCAGCAGAAGATACGGCTGGCTCAGCCGCAGGTATGGCAGCAGTCTGGTTAGCTAAACTATGACCACACTGACCGCAAAAACTAGCGTCAGCCTGTACCCCAGCGCCACAGTTGGCACAGGTCGTCAAAGACGGTAAGGGGGTATAACAGGCTTCGCACTGAGAAGCGGCTGTTGGGTTCTGATAGTTGCAGTTAGGGCAAATAATCATAGCGGTCTGGTTTACGCTAGCCATGTATAAACTACACGGTTTCGGCGGCTTTCTGTCGATGGGTTGAGAGAAGTATAGGCAATCTTTGACCTGGTTCCGTATCCTTACTGAGTTTGTCCTTTTTTTAGCAACAGAGGGGCATTCCCCCTAGTGATTGAGCAACCCGATCAGCACTAGGGGAATGACCCATCAACAAACTGGGGCCGAGCTAATGAACTGTACGCTCTATGGCTGTGGGCAGTCCTTGGCTGGCTGCACTATCCAGTAACCACCGTAATTCTCCCGCTGGGGCAATGAGCCGAGAGGGGTAGGTGGCATTGTCGGCAACAGGTGCAAATACCTGGGATAGAGCTGTTTGTTTGTTGGCTCCCGCAACTACGAACATGACATGGCGAGCTTGATTAATGAGAGGAACAGTAAATGTGATCCTAGGCTGGCCATCTTTGTTGCCAACGGTGACCCAGCGATGGAGCTCATTTAGCGCTGAGGTATGGGGAAACAGCGATGCGGTGTGGCCATCGTCGCCCATGCCCAACAGGATTAGATCAAACTGGGGAATGTCGTTGTCTGAAGCTGCTTGAAAGCTCTCGATTAGGGTTTGCTGATACCGGTCGGCTGTGGTTTCAGGGGAGTCAGTGTCGGTGGGGACGGCAAACACATTTTTGGCCGGGATGGCCACCTGATCGAGCCAGGCTTCACGGGCCATTTTGGCATTACTGTCAGCATGGGTGGCCGGCACATAGCGCTCATCTCCCCAGTAGACGTAAATTTTGTCCCAGGGTAGGTCGGTTTGGGCAATGGCCTGGTACAGCGGCTTTGGTGTACTGCCACCTGAGAGGGCAATGGTGCAGCGATCTGATGTGGCGATCGCATCGCGCATGAGCGCAATCACCTGCTCGGCAGCACCAGCCACCAGCGCAGCTTTATCGGAAAATACATGGACCTGGGGGGCGGTTTTTTGTGAAGAGCTTGGGGCGGCAGTCATAGATCAGAATCACCAATATTTGGAATTATCAAAAGATTTCAAGGACGGTTGGTTAGCCGCCTATGGTGAACGCTAACGCAGCTTAGGGCATTCCCCCATGACTCTTAATAGACTTTGTATGATTTTATGGGTCAGCAACGGCTTTCTGGGTACCCCATGGAACTTAACATTTCAGTTGTTCTACCTTGTCTCAATGAAATTCGCCATGGCTACTTGCCCCGTATTTTAGACAACCTCGCCCTGCAGCCAGGGAAGAAACAAATTGTCATCGTCATGAGCCCCAGTACAGACGGTACCTATGATGTTATTACCCAGCACGCTGCTGCCGCTGACGTTAAGCTGATTGATACCGGTGCTACCAATCGCGCCCAGCGTCTGACTATAGGTATTGAAGCAAGCCAGGGGGATGTGGTGCTTTTGCACCATCCGGCTACGCTGCTGCCTCCTGATGCCCTCAGCCAGATTAGACAGCTGATGGCTAATGACACTGTTGTCTGGGGGGGCTTTCGCCATAGCTTTGATGTTGACCACTGGCTGCTCCGATTTACTTCCTGGTATTCCACTACCCAGCGCCCCCGTTGGAGCCACATCCTCTATCTAGACCACTGCATTTTTGCCCGTCGTCACGCACTCAATAGTATTGGCGGCGTCCCCGACATGGATATTTTTGAAGATACTGCCCTCAGCCAGGCGCTAAGTCAGTTTGGCTCCCCCCATTTGGTCCCAGGTACCATCGTTACCTCGGCCCGCCGATTTAAAGAACGGGGTATTTACAAACATGCGGTCCTCAACCAGCTGCTCAAGCTGATGTACTACGCCCAGCTAGACCCTAAAAAAATGAACTGGCTCTACGAAGGGAAGAGTCAAATTAACGTAAGCTACAACGAAAGCCAAAAAGATTAAATGTCCCGCACCTATAAAGCCACTGGCATCAACCTCAAGGCGGCTCCCATGGGGGAAACCGATCGGCTGATGACCATTTTGACTAAAGAGTATGGTCTCTTGCGTGCGATCGCACCGGGAGCCCGTAAGCATAAATCTCGTCTGGGCGGACGCAGCGGGCTATTTGTGGTCAATGAGCTAATGCTGTCCAAGGGGAAATCCCTAGACAAAATGATTCAGGCCCAAACTCAGCAGTCATTTCCAGGGCTGAGTCGAGATTTGGCCAGACTGACGGCGGGTCAGTACCTGGCCGAGTTAGTGCTGTGCGAGGCCAGCGAGCAGCCCCAGGAGGCGCTATTTGAACTGCTCATCGCCCATTTAGAACGGTTGGAGACGGCACCAACCGGAGCCGTGTTAGCCTGTTTAGCCCACGGTACGTTTCATATTTTGGCCCTGGCGGGCGTCGCTCCAGAACTGCGCTACTGCTGTTTGAGTCGCACGCCCATTCAACCCCAGCTGGGGGGACAGTGGCAGGTGGGCTTTAGTATTCAAGCGGGCGGTGTCATTACCTTAGAACAGCTAGAACGCCTAGAGAATAATGCTGGACCAGCGGATTATGACGCTGCCCGGCGTAAACGCATCTATGGCTCCCTGACGACCACCATTGGGGCTTCAGAGCTGGCTCTATTGCAACAATTAGGGCAACCAGAGCTTGTGTTCACCCAGGCTAGTTCTTTACCATCTATAGCAGGGGATCGTGGGACAGCGCCCCATAGTCTGTGGCGTCGTGTAGAACGTCTGCTACGAAACTACGCCCAGTTTCACTTTGATCGACCGATTCGATCGGCTGCGCTGATCGATAGCTGCTTTGCATCATCTGCTTATGCTTCATGAGTCTGACTCGAATGCATCCAAAGTTTCTGAGGGGGCTGGCCAACCGCCAGCTGCTGGGAAGACCAGTCTTTCCCCGGAGTTGAATGGGTTCCAAAAGCCTGCGGCGGCCACGCCACCATTAGCTCCAGATAGTGCCAGCGGTGCTGGGCAGACCGAGCAGACGGCCAGCGGCTTTTGGCCAGTGCTGCAAAATCCTAACTTTCTTACACTGTGGTGTGGTCAGGTTTTTTCTCAGCTGGCCGATAAGGTGTATCTGGTGTTGATGATTGCCATCATTGATAGCCAGTATGATGTGCCGGGTCAAACCATTAGTGGTTGGGTTTCGGCGGTGATGATTGCTTTTACCATTCCAGCCATACTCTTCGGGTCGTTGGCCGGTGTGTATGTGGATCGCTGGCTCAAAAAGCCAGTGCTGGTGTTGACTAACCTGCTGCGGGGAGCGTTAGTCCTGTT
The DNA here is from genome assembly GCF_015207065.1 of Leptolyngbya cf. ectocarpi LEGE 11479. Lineage (GTDB taxonomy): Bacteria > Cyanobacteriota > Cyanobacteriia > Phormidesmidales > Phormidesmidaceae > Leptothoe > Leptothoe ectocarpi. Next base: position 11,807 of record NZ_JADEXP010000178.1, read on the forward strand.
GCTGCCGTTGGGGCTGTGGCTTAGCCATGACTGGGGGGCAATCGCGGGTATTCCCGTTAGCTTTGGCCTGCTGCTGGTGATCACGTTTTTAGTGTCCACCCTGACCCAGTTTTTTGCCCCGGCAGAGCAATCTGCTATTCCGCTAATTGTCGATAAACGCCGTTTGCTGTCGGCCAACTCTCTCTACACCACCACCATGATGGCGTCGGTGATTATTGGGTTTGCGGTGGGTGAGCCGTTGCTTGCGATCGCAGACCAGCTCCTCGCCCCCTTTGACGGCAACAGTGGCATCGGCAAAGCTCTCCTGGTTGGTCTGAGCTATGGCCTGGCAGGGCTGCTCCTGCTGGCGATGCGTACGGGAGAATCCACCGAAAACCTCACCCGTGACAGCCACGTTTGGACAGACATCAAAGACGGTCTGCGCTACATCAAGCAGCGTCCTCCCATCCGCAATGCCATTATTCAGCTAGTGCTACTGTTTTCTGTCTTTGCCGCCCTAGCTGTTTTAGCCGTCCGTCTGGCTGAAGTCATCCCCGCTCTCAAACCTTCTCAATTTGGTGTCTTGCTAGCCTCAGGCGGTGTTGGTATGGGCATAGGTGCTGCCCTGATCGGTCAGCTGGGTCATCGATTTGCCCGACGGCAGCTGAGCCTGATGGGCCTTTTGGGTATGGGAGCGGTGCTAGCGGGTCTGTCTATGACCATTCACAGCCTCTGGGGCAGCCTGGTTCTGATTGCTATCCTGGGTGTTTTTGCCGCGACCGTGGGCATTCCCATGCAAACCACCATCCAGGAGCAAACTCCTGAAGATATGCGGGGCAAAGTATTTGGTTTACAAAACAACGTCGTCAACATCGCTCTTAGCCTACCCCTGGCCCTGGCTGGCGTTGCCGAAGCCTTGGTCGGTCTGCGGCTAGTGCTGCTGGGACTGGCTGCCACTGTGATCGCAGGCGGTCTGCTGACTCAAACCGTTTTTACCGTACCAGCCGTAGACCCCTCACAACCTGAGTCATAGACATTGCCTGACCCCGTTAAGGCCTGCTCCAGGGGCATCCCAGGGGTATTTTTACTATCTCTTCCCCACGGTCTATG
>NZ_JADEXP010000179.1 GCF_015207065.1 Leptolyngbya cf. ectocarpi LEGE 11479
AAATAACAGCATATAGTTTGCGACGATTACGATGTACTATCCTCAGGCAGCACATCCTTTAGTGCAGTACGGGCCGCTAAATGATTACGAGTAGACGTTAAAATGTCAGCCTCGCGTTCCAATCGCTGAGCTGTATTTTGCATTTCTAGAAGTTGCTGCTGTTCCTTGGCGACACCGTGCAATGTGCTAGCGATCCAGTAAGACAGCTCTAAAGGAAACTCTGGAACGCTTTCAGGGAATTCAATTTCCTGACTTGTGAGTTTAGATGATAGGTGGACAACATCTCGTAGCAGCTGATCTACTTCAGAGGCTAATGGTGATAGGTCTTTGTCTGCTGCCTCATCCTCAACCCATTCAACTAACCCCACGCGATAAGGCTTTTCCCGAACATAGTCCAAAACACGAAACCTTTGCTGGCCCATAGTCAAGATTTTCATACGATCATCTGGCAGGCGCTGAAAATGAACAACCTCAGCACAACAACCAACCTTGGAGATCTCGCCACTATCAGGATCAATCATGAGTACACCAAAACGACGATCTGACTGCAGGATCGTATTCATCATGATGCGATAGCGAAACTCAAATATATGAAGTGGTAAATGCCTACCAGGGAAGAGAACTAACTCAGGCAATGGGAACAAAGGTAGTTCTCGGACAGCGACTGATGAAGCAGAATCCATTATGACAGGTAGGAAGATACTTGCAAGCATGCATCCTTAAGGATAAAAAGCATGAATTAGTCCTCAGAATGCAGCAAGCTTATTCTAACCTATCCATCAGATTCAAACATTACCCATCTCAAACCGCTCCATAAAAAGACCTGAGCACCGCATTAAGAGCGTTGCCCAGGTTTATAACCAGGTGAACTATTTTCCCTCTGGTACGTTTCTAAGTCAGAGCATTTCGGCTAAGGCTCTAAAGCTTAACCTCAATATCTACGCCAGCGGGTAAATCCAGCTTCATTAGAGCGTCAATGGTTTTAGAGGTAGGTTGATAAATATCGATAATACGTCGATGTGTACGAGTCTCAAAGTGCTCTCGTGAGTCTTTGTTTACGTGAGGAGAACGCAGCACACAGTAAATTTTGCGCTTAGTGGGTAAAGGAATCGGTCCAATTGCAGTGGCGTTAGTCCGATTAGCGGTATCTACAATCTTTTCGCAAGACGTGTCTAAAAGGCGACGGTCAAATGCTTTTAAGCGAATACGGATCTTTTGTTGCTGAATAGTAGCCATTACGACTCAAGTGTCCTTCAATTATCAAGGTTCATCGGTCCAAAGACCAGGTTAACGAAGAAGGCATTAATGCACTAATGCCTTCTTCGGATTGAGCTAAAACAAATTACTGAGTAATTTTTATTCAGTAATCTTTGAAACTACCCCAGCACCAACAGTGCGACCACCCTCACGGATAGCAAAGCGCATACCTGCTTCAACTGCTACAGGGTTAATCAGCTCCACATTCATTTTGATGCGATCGCCAGGCATAACCATTTCAGCAGCACTACCATCGTCAGCCGTGAAACTGGCAATAGAGCCGGTTACATCAGTTGTACGTACATAGAACTGAGGCTTATAGCCAGGGAAGAAAGGAGTGTGACGACCGCCTTCCTCTTTGTTGAGTACGTAAACTTCCGCCTCGAACTTAGTGTGAGGCGTGATGCTCTTGGGCTTGGCTAGCACCATACCCCGCAGAATATCTTCCTTTTGGACACCACGCAGTAGAACGCCAACATTATCTCCAGCCATACCCTCATCAAGGGTTTTCTGGAACATCTCCACACCAGTTACGGTACTTTCAACAGTGTCACGGATACCAACAATCGAAATTGTTTCACCGACTTTGACCTTACCACGCTCAATCCGACCAGTCGCAACCGTACCACGACCAGTAATTGAGAACACGTCCTCAACGGCCATCAAGAAAGGCTTATCAACATCACGCTCAGGCGTGGGAATATAAGCATCAACCTCGTCCATCAGAGCATGGATTTTGTCAACCCAGTTATCCTCTCCGCGACCGAGATCTCCTTTAGCCTGAAGGGCTTCAACCGCTTTCAGAGCAGAGCCTGCAACGATGGGGATATCATCACCAGGAAAATCATAGGAACTCAGAAGTTCACGAACCTCGAGCTCAACCAGCTCAAGTAGTTCTTCATCGTCTACTTGATCCTGCTTATTCAAGAAAACAACGATATGAGGGACACCGACCTGCTTAGCTAAGAGAATATGCTCACGAGTCTGAGGCATAGGGCCATCAGCTGCGGAACAAACTAGGATGGCTCCGTCCATTTGAGCCGCGCCCGTAATCATGTTCTTCACATAGTCTGCATGTCCGGGGCAGTCTACGTGAGCATAGTGACGAGTCTCTGTCTGGTACTCTACGTGGGCTGTATTAATGGTGATACCCCGTGCTTTTTCTTCCGGAGCGGCATCAATATCCTCGTAATTACGAGCTTTGGCGCCACCAGCCGCTGCCAACGTCATGGTGATCGCAGCTGTCAGAGTAGTCTTACCATGGTCGACGTGGCCAATGGTGCCAATGTTAACGTGGGGCTTACTTCTATCAAACTTTTCGCGTGCCATTTATTTACTCTGTCCCTAAATTACTTATGCGTTCCCTTTGTTTCTAGCGATAATCGCCTCAGCCACATTGCGCGGAACATCCGCGTAGCGACTAAACTCCATAGAGAATATGCCTCGACCTTGAGTCTTTGAACGGATATCAGTGGCGTAGCCAAACATTTCAGCCAGGGGTACATTTGCACTCACCTTGGCAAGTCCATCCTCAGACCCCATACCCTCAATCTGGCCTCGACGAGAGTTAAGGTCTCCCATGATGTCACCGAGAAACTCCTCAGGAGCTTCAACCTCGATTTTCATCATAGGTTCCAGTAAGACTGGAGAAGCCTTTGTGACTGCGTCTTGAATAGCCATCGATCCAGCGATCTTAAAAGCCATTTCAGACGAGTCCACATCGTGGTAAGAACCATCTACCAGTGCGACTTTAATGTCGATCACGGGATACCCAGCTAGGATACCAGATTCGCACTTTTCTTTCATGCCAGCTTCAGCGGGTCCAATATATTCTTTGGGTACCGTGCCACCAACAATCTTAGATGTAAACTCAAATCCGGAGCCTTCATCCCCTGGTTCGACCTCAATCACCACATGGCCAAATTGGCCCTTACCTCCACTTTGGCGCACAAACTTACCTTCAGTGGTAATCGCCTTGCGAATGGTCTCGCGATAGGCAACCTGGGGTGCGCCAATGTTTGCTTCGACCTTGAATTCTCGCTTCATGCGATCCACGAGAATATCTAGGTGAAGCTCCCCCATTCCTGCAATCACTGTCTGATTAGTTTCAGGGTTGGTTGATACCCTGAATGTAGGATCCTCCTCAGACAGTGACTGTAAAGCTTTGGCCAGCTTTTCCATATCCTGCTTGGTCTTTGGCTCCACAGCTACGGATATGACGGGTTCTGGCACGAACAAAGACTCTAACACAATCGGACTATCGGTAGTGCAGATTGTGTCACCCGTTGTGGTGTCCTTGAGTCCTAAAACAGCTCCTAGATCGCCAGAGCACAGTTCATCAACTTCAATACGGTCATCTGCCTTGAGGACAATCAATCGGGAAATTCGTTCTTTCTTATCCTTAGTAGCGTTGTACACATAGCTACCCTTCGCTAGAACTCCCGAATACATGCGGATAAAGGTCAGACGCCCATAGGGATCGGACATGATCTTAAACGCCAGGGCCGCCAGTGGTCCGTCGTCTTGAGGAGGGCGCTCACCAGTCTCTCCATTAGGTAGCGTGCCTTGAATCGGTGGAATATCTAATGGGGAGGGCAGGTAGTCAACTACCGCATCTAGCAAGAGCTGGACACCTTTATTTTTGAATGCAGACCCACATAGCATGGGCACCAAACCACCGCTTGTTACCCCCTGGCGCACAGCCTGCATAATTTCCTGAGCGCTTAAGTCCTCACCTTCAAGGTATTTCTCCATAAGAACATCGTCGGTTTCAGCAATTGCTTCAACCAACAGAGTTCTATACTCCTCTGCTTGCTCCTGCAGCTCTTCAGGAATATCAACTTCTTCAATGTCTGTGCCTAAATCATTCGCATAGATGTGCGCCCGCATCTCAACTAAATCGACCACACCTTGGAACTGATCTTCAGCACCGATAGGTATTTGGATTGGAACAGCATTCGCTTTGAGCCGCTCACGGACTTGCTCGTACACCCGGAAGAAATTAGCTCCGGTGCGGTCCATCTTATTGACAAAAGCAATCCGGGGAACGTTGTAACGGTCGGCCTGACGCCAAACAGTTTCTGACTGCGGCTGGACACCACCCACTGAGTCAAAAACAACAATTACACCATCCAGAACACGCATTGAGCGCTCGACCTCAATGGTGAAGTCAACGTGGCCAGGCGTATCAATGATATTGATCTGATGATCGCGCCAGCTTGTGCTGATAGCAGCAGCAGTAATAGTGATGCCACGTTCCTGCTCTTGCTCCATCCAATCAGTGACAGCATTGCCATCGTGTACTTCACCGATCTTATGAACCACACCAGAATAAAAAAGGATGCGTTCAGTCGTGGTGGTTTTACCCGCATCAACGTGAGCGGCAATCCCAATATTCCTAACTTTTTCTAGTGGAGATGTGCGTGCCATGATTGCAGCATTTAACTGACATATCTAAAAAAGTCGTATCGCTATACTGCTATACGTCAAACGGCGCTGACTATTAATAGCGATAGTGAGCAAAGGCCTTATTGGCTTCTGCCATGCGATGAGTTTCCTCTCGTTTACGAACGGCTCCACCCGTTTCGTTGGCTGCATCCATTAGCTCGTTAGCCAGTTTGATAGCCATGCTCTTGCCGGCTCGCTGCCGAGCAAATTGGGAGATCCATCGCAGAGATAGGGCTGTGCCTCGGTCAGCACGAACTTCCATCGGAACCTGGTAGGTAGCACCACCCACACGACGCGCTTTTACCTCAACCAGCGGAGTGGTATTGCGAACGGCCTGTTCAAATACTTCCAGAGGTTCATTGCCAGTGCGCTCTTCAATCAGTTTGAAGGCTCCGTAAACAATGCGGAGAGAGAGGGATTTTTTGCCGCTAACCATGATGCGTCGGACCATCATGCTGACCAGTCGGCTGCTGTATACAGAATCGGGTGGAACAACGCGCTTCTGAGCGTTTGAACGACGAGACATAGTAATCCTTGAGTAAGACGTATGAGTTGAGTGCTAGAGGTCAACTTGAGTTGACCACAGCTGGTCTAGCTAGAGAGTTTTGTGGCGCATACACTAGCAGACGCACTGCAACTACACGGAAAATAAAGGCCACACCCGCCCGTCTCCCGTAGTGCGCTGCCGCAGAACCGTTACTCCTTAGGACGCTTAGCGCCGTATTTGGAACGACCTTGACGGCGATCTTTAACCCCGGCGGTATCAAGGGTGCCACGGATAATGTGGTAGCGAACCCCAGGAAGATCCTTAACACGCCCGCCGCGAATCATGACGACGGAGTGCTCCTGTAAGTTATGGCCAATGCCTGGAATATAAGCGGTTACCTCAAACCCAGAAGTTAGCCTAACCCTGGCTACTTTACGCAATGCAGAGTTAGGTTTTTTAGGCGTAGTGGTATAAACCCGAGTACAGACGCCTCGACGCTGAGGGCAACTCTTCAGCGCTGGGGACTTCGTCTTTTTCTGAGCGTTACTTCGCTCACTCCGAATGAGCTGTTGAATGGTTGGCATATTGAGAAAGGCTAATGCCTATTGCTTCGAAGTTTTCACGAGACCCCATCCTATCGAGACCGGGGTTTTATTGTCAATGATTTTTTATGGCGAAATGCGACATGCTCCATTGCTTCGGGAGCATCCTATCCATTCAATACGACCCGCAGATTAGCGATGTCTCCATAAATCTTGAAGTTCGGTTGTTCAGTACCTGTATTGTAACAAGCTAGCCTAGGTAGCTTGTAGGCTACCTAGGCTTAATAGTCCAAGGCTAGGTTTCTATTTTTTGAATGATGGGAAGTCTATTCTAGGCTTTGATTATGACTATTTTTTATCTGTGCGAGCATAGTCATCTTGGAAGCGAATGATGTCGTCTTCCCCTAAATATTCTCCGTTTTGTACTTCGATGAGTACTAGGGGAATGACTCCTGAGTTTTCTAGGCGGTGGGCAGTGCAGGCCGGCACATAGGTAGATTGATTAGTACATAGAAGGATTTCTTTTTCGCCACAAATCACTTTGGCTGTTCCTGATACTACAATCCAGTGCTCACTGCGGTGATGGTGCATCTGTAAGCTTAGGCGATGGCCAGGCTTCACCTCAATACGCTTAATTTTGTAGCCTTTGCCTTCTTCAAGAACAGTGAATGAGCCCCAGGGCCGCGTGTCGCTTGTGGGAGAGTTACTTATGGGAGTGCTTACGCTCTCTTTACTGTCCTGGCCAGCGGTTTTGGTGCGATCTTGAGTTTGGACCATGGTTAATAGTTCCTGTATGGAAGAATTCAGGTGTTGATATGTGACTAACGGTTTAATTGTGACTGCCCCTGTATGTGCTTCAAGGCTAAACAGCGCTTAGCCTGTGATAGCTGAGAGTATGGGTCATGCCAGCACTGGTTTTGGCTAGCACAAAGTTTGAATAGCGGTTTAATTACCGTGATAAAAGTGAGCTAAAGGGATGGTTCGCTTTCGCAAAAACAACGTTGCATTCAAAAACGAACCCTGCCAATAGCAGTAGGAAAATTACTACTGCTATTTAATTCAGGTCTCATCATAACAGTGGAAATTAGGGAGACGTCACGCGTAGGGCTACCGAAACGATTAACTAAACGCAGTCTTCAACTTATAGGGGATAGCTTAAAGCTTGCTTCAATCACGGGTACTTTTATGGGCGATTTGTTAAGGCAGGTGGGGTTGTGCAAATATACCCAGGGCATTGTTGATGCGGGCAGCTGTGCGGGGATGGCGGTTGATGAGCTGTCCACTGAGATACAGGCTAGATGAACCTCCGCCATCTAGGTTGAGTGCTTCGGTACATCCGAGCTTTTCTACGATGTGGGCTGTCTCTGTCAATGTGGGGCCACGACCGCCGATACGGTCTTGAATGGCGATAAATTTGATGTGACCGCTACGGGCCAAGCCAACGACACTTCTGGGGGCTCGACCGTTGATAAAGTTGGGGCTGAAGCCTTCTTGTTGGGCATTGAGGACGATTTTTCCCTGGGTTATGAGTAAGGGGCCTGCACCGAGTGTATGGGGCAGTTGTTCAAAACGAGAGGGTTGGGTCTGTTGATTAAGGGTAACGGGGGTGCCTGATGAAAATGCAGGGACAGCGGAATTAAAGGCTCGTAGAACTAATAAATATCCCCCAGGAGGAATTTGAATTGTGTCTTGGCCTGCGGTGCTTAGGGTTTGTTTTTTTGTGACCTGGTGGTTTTGAACGGTGATGACAGTTTCGTTGTCAATCAGAGTGGTGTATTGCCTTCCCCAGTTTTCTGTATAGCGAGCGATGCCAGCTTTGACATAGCCACTATTGAGGGTGTCGATGGTAAAGGTTTGATTGTTGGCGGTGACGGTGGCTTGAAGCGCAAGGCGGTCCATAGTGACATTACCTTGGTTATCCCACCCGATTGCTCCACGTCCTAAGATGGGACCAGAAACCCAGCGATTGTTGTAGCGCAGTGCTCCCAGGGGTAGCTGGTTATTCCGATTGAAAAAACCACCGTTGATCAATGCTATGGTTTGCCACTGGGTGGCTAAATTTGTTGGGGGCTTAATGCCAGCAGCCTGGTTTGGGAAGGCCGATAGGGGCAGGAGGGCAAAATCGGACTGCTGGAGATCCAGGCTTAAGGTATAGACAGGAAATCGATCGCGATTGAGGGTGACGTAGCGCTGTTGAAACTGAATCCCATTAGCCCAGAGGATTTCTTTCGGTCTGAGGGCATCGGGACGGATATCAATGACCAGACGATTAGGTTGAGCCAGGCTCCATACCTGGGGATGGAGGTGGTCAGCAGTATTTAAAGTAAAGGTGGTGCGCTGGCCACTGGAGCTGATATTAAGGCTTTTAAGATTATTCGTGTTGGCGAGTTTAAACTGTGCGATCGCATCCTTGGCCATGGCTGCTTCCACTGTCACAGTGATGCTATTGGCAGCGGGGCTAACCTGCCAGGCGGCGGCCTGACTCAAATCTAAAACCAATCGATCGCCCCACGATTGACGGCCCTGACGAATAGCCAATATTTGGCTTGATGGCAGCCTTAGATCAAGGACAGTGCCCTGGGGAGTGACCTGCCAGCCGAACTGCTGCACCAGGGGGGCAATATCGAGATAGCGATCGTTGGCATATTGCCATGCGGGCAGGGTGAGTACCCCTGGACCTGCCGATAAAAACCAAGTAACTGGCTGTTTGTTTGGTTCGCGGGTGCTGCCTAGGTCTACACCTAGCTGACTTGCGATCGCCCCATCAGCAATTCCAATTAGGGTGCGTCGCTGTTGCCATGCACCGGGAACCAACCGCCCATTTATGCGGAGTTGTTGACCACTGGCGGTCGGCGCTGCCGCGTTTGCCAGCGCCGACTGACCGATGGATGAGGTGATAACTCTAGTCAGGGCAGGATGGGAATTGATCTGAGTGGCCCCTAGCACGAAAATGCAGGTACATAGCATCAAACCAAAGTATCTCAGTGATGCTTTTAAGCGGGGGGACCAGGGACCTTGCATTGACATAGGCAATGAAGCAAAGATGCTCTCTAAAAAGAATCGTCCGTCAAACAGCGTTAAGCAAGAATAAGACCTGGGCCATAGGATTCCCTCATATTTTCCTTATTTTTTCCCTATTGCTCTTTGGCCGCTCATCATGACGAAGCTATGGATTAATGACCATGCCTAAGATAACTATCGTAACTGTTTACTATTTGTCGAGAGTAAGGACTTGTAAGCGTTCAGCTGGTCTTGACGGATTTAGGATGTTCGCTCAATAATATCGATCCTCAGGATTTCGTGAGCAATTTCTCTGGACAGTTTGTCAGCTGTCGTGAAGGATCGCTAAATTTGATTTACTTTTAAAAAGTAAAGACAGTGTAATCACCGTCACAGTCGTTACAACATTGCTCGCATTTGCAATCGTTTGTCTGCTGTTGGAAAAATTGCCCTGTGTCAGCCTGGAGTGTATCAATCTATACACATCGACACCGTTTAGGGATGTTGACTGATTAGATAGGCTCCCCGCAGGGTTTTTGAAAAATGATCTACCAGCTTGGTGATAAATCATCGATTACTTTTCCTCTGGGGTATTGGCACAGATAGGCTCTCCAAGTACTGTCGACAGCATTTCTCGGCGATAGTAGCCGAGAGCTTGGTACCTAACCGTTTTCTTTCTCTCTTCTTTTGACTGGCTCATGGTTAATCAGCGTGTGGATAATTTTCAAGCAAATCAGCAATCCCAGTGGCTAGGGGTATTGGGGCCTAAATCATTGGTGGAGGAACGGGATGCCTGTGGTGTGGGATTTATTGCTGATCAGCAAGGACGCGCCAGTCATCGTTTAGTCGCCGATGCTCTACATGCCTTGAGCTGTATGGAACACCGGGGGGGCTGCTGTGCCGATCAGGATTCTGGTGATGGGGCCGGTATTATGACCGCCATTCCCTGGAGGATTTTGCGGCGTTGGGCGGGTGACCAAGTACTTAAGCCGAGTAATGTCGGTGTCGGGATGACATTTTTGCCCCGGCATCGTGAAGCTGCAGAGCTTGCTAAGCAGCAGTTTGGTGAGGTCGCCAAGGCTGCTGGGATGACCCTCATCGGCTGGCGGCCTGTGCCCGTAGCGTCCGCAACCCTGGGTGCTCTAGCTCGAGAGTTTGAGCCTCAAATTGAGCAGGTGCTAGTGGCCTCTACGGCAGAGGGAGATGCGCTAGAGCGGCAGTTGTTTCTACTGCGTCGTGCCTGGCTGCGTTCCTTAGAGGCTGTTCAGGGGGCAGATGACCTCACAGCGGCGCTAAAAGAAGTCTATATGTGTTCTTTTTCTAGCCGCACATTGGTTTATAAGGGGATGGTCCGCAGTGAGGTGCTCGGACAGTTTTATCTAGATTTACAAGATGGTGAGTACGAGAGCGCATTCGCAGTGTATCACCGTCGTTTTAGTACCAACACTATGCCCAAGTGGCCCTTGGCACACCCAATGCGTCTACTGGGTCACAACGGTGAAATCAATACTCTGATTGGTAACATCAATTGGATGATGGCCCGCGAAGCGGATTTAGCTCATCCTGTGTGGGGTGAGAGTATCGAGCAGCTGAAGCCGATTGTAAATGCAGACAATAGTGATTCATCCAACTTGGATAATGTGATGGAGCTGTTGGTGCGTTCAGGACGTACCCCAGCTCAGGCGTTGATGATGATGGTGCCTGAAGCCTATCTCAACCAGCCTGATTTACTGAACTACCCTGAGATTACTGACTTTTATGAGTACTACAGCGGTGTACAAGAGCCCTGGGATGGGCCGGCGCTGGTGGTATTCAGTGATGGTAAACAGGTAGGGGCCACCTTGGACCGCAATGGCCTGCGTCCGGCCCGCTATGCCATTACCCGTAGTGGCTATTTAGTTGTGTCGTCTGAAGCCGGGGTGGTGGATCTGCCCACAGAAGAGATCGTCGAGAAGGGGCGGCTAGGGCCAGGGCAGATGATTGCCATTGATTTTGAAACCCATGAAATTTTGAAGAACTGGGATATCAAGCAGCGGGTAGCCCAGGCTCAGCCCTATGGAGACTGGCTGAGTGCTCACCGTCAGGATATTGCTCCCCAGCTCTTCCGTGAAGAGTCTCATTTAGAAGAGCAGACGTTGTTAACACATCAAACGGCGTTTGGGTATACGGCGGAAGATTTGGAGATGGTGATTCAGGACATGGCGGCCCAGGCCAAGGAGCCCACCTACTGCATGGGGAACGATGCTCCGCTGGCGGTTCTATCCGATAAGCCCCATGTGCTCTATAACTATTTCAAACAGCGGTTTGCCCAGGTGACTAATCCTCCCATTGATCCGTTGCGGGAGCGGTTAGTAATGTCGCTACAGATGCAGCTGGGCCAGCGTCATAATTTGTTAGACGAGCAGCCAAGTCGCCTAATTAAACTGAAGTCCCCCGTCGTTAACGATAACGAGTTGGAGATGATTCGCAAAGGGCAGCTGTCAGTAGCGAGTCTGTCCACCTTATATGCTGTTGGCGATGGCCCTCAGGGATTAGGTCAGGCCCTTGAGCGTCTTTGTGCCCAGGCCGATCAGGCGGTGCAGGCCGGTGCTGAAATTTTGATTTTGAGCGATCGCATTGATGGTGATGGTCAGGCTGCGACGGTATCGGCTAGCCATACCTATATTCCACCGTTGCTGGCGGTGGGAGCTGTGCACCATCACTTAATCGGTGATGGTTTACGGATGCGAGCTTCGCTACTCGTGGATACGGCCCAGTGCTGGACCACCCACCACTTTGCTTGTTTAGTGGGGTACGGCGCGAGTGCTGTCTGTCCCTATTTGGCGCTGGAGAGCGTACGACATTGGTGGGCCAGCAGTAAAACCCAAAAGTTAATGGGCTCGGGTAAGCTGCCCGCCACTACTTTGAACGGAGCCCAGGCTAACTACCGTAAAGCGGTGGAAGAGGGGTTGCTCAAGATTCTTTCAAAGATGGGAATTTCTTTGTTATCTAGCTATCAGGGAGCCCAAATTTTTGAGGCGCTTGGCATTGGTCCTGAACTCTTGGCGGCTGGCTTTAAGGGCAGCATTTCACGGCTGGGTGGTCTGACGGTGGCGGAGTTGGCCCAGGAAACCATGCGATTCCACAGTAAGGCGTTTCCTGAACTGACGATCAAGCGTCTGGAGCACATGGGATTTGTGCAGGCGCGCCCCAAGGGGGAGTACCACAGTAACAGCCCGCAGATGACCAAGCTGCTGCACAAGGCGGTCAAGCTTAACCAATACGATCACTATGCGGTGTATCAGGAACACCTGAAGGGGAGTCCGGTGGCGGCCCTGCGGAATTTGCTGGACTTTAACAGCGACCGGGAGCCGATTGCGGTGGATCAAGTAGAGCCGGTGGAAGCGATTATGGCTCGTTTCTGTACCGGTGGAATGTCATTGGGGGCGCTGTCGCGGGAGGCCCATGAAACCCTTGCGATCGCAATGAACCGCATCGGCGGTAAGTCTAACTCTGGGGAAGGTGGGGAAGACGCCGTTCGTTTCAAACCTATCAATGACGTCGACGATCAGGGGCGCTCGGCTACCTTGCCCCATCTTAAAGGTCTCAAGTCTGGTGATACCGCCTGCTCTGCCATCAAACAGGTGGCTTCTGGACGCTTTGGCGTCACCCCTGAGTACCTGATGAGCGCCAAACAAATCGAAATCAAAATGGCTCAGGGCGCTAAACCAGGTGAGGGTGGTCAGCTACCAGGACGCAAAGTTAGCGACTACATTGCCTCTTTACGTCGGTCTAAGCCAGGGGTTACCCTAATTTCGCCACCACCGCACCACGATATCTACTCAATTGAGGATTTAGAGCAGCTGATTTTTGACCTGCATCAAATCAATCCTGCCGCTGGTGTCTCAGTTAAGCTTGTCTCTGAAATAGGTATCGGCACCATTGCGGCAGGCGTGGCTAAGGCTAACGCCGATGTTATTCAGGTATCAGGACATGACGGTGGGACTGGTGCATCCCCGCTCAGCTCGATTAAGCACGCTGGGGTGCCCTGGGAGCTAGGTTTGACCGAAGTTCACCGCGTGTTGATGGCAAATCAGCTGCGGGACCGGGTGCTGCTGCGGGTAGACG
>NZ_JADEXP010000180.1 GCF_015207065.1 Leptolyngbya cf. ectocarpi LEGE 11479
TTCTAACATTCCTTCGATAGTTATTACTAGACAACTCTCCGCAAGTGTAAAACAGGATTTTTCAAAAGAAACGCAGTCCTTATCAATAGTACATATTTGCCTGCTTATAATTAAAAAACTATGCTTTCGGCCATGCAAAGCGGCATAGATGAATATTATTTTTTTATTAAACCCTCACAAGCTGATATGCATTTTTTAGTTACTGGTGGAGCTGGTTTTATTGGATCTCATCTAGTCGAGCATTTATTGGCAACCGGTTATCATGTCACTGTTATTGATAATTTATCAACGGGAAAACGACAGAATCTTCTGAATCACTCTAAATTAATTTTCTTAGAGGAAAATGTTTTAACATTTAATCCTAAAAAAATAACAGCTCAATGCGACGCTCTAGTCCACCTCGCAGCTACGCCTTCGGTTTCCCAATCATGGATAGATCCCTTAGTGGTCCATGACAATACTCTCTCTGGGACTGTGGCTGTTATTCAGCTATGTCATCAACTAAAAATTCCTAGGATAGTTTTTGCCAGTTCAGCAGCAGTTTATGGAAAACCCAGTCAGATGCCCGTATCAGAGGATTGTGAAACGTTTCCACTATCTCCCTATGGTTTGCAGAAATTAGCTAGTGAACAGTACATGAACCTATTTTCCAGACACCTAGGTCTGGTGGCTGTAAATCTGCGCATGTTCAATGTTTTTGGTCCTCGTCAGGATCCTAGCTCTCCTTACTCAGGTGTTATTTCGATATTTGCTAGGGCTATGATGGATGGTCACCCTATTTCGATTAATGGCAATGGTAAGCAAACCAGAGACTTTATCTATGTCAAAGATGTTGTATTAGCATTTGAAAAAGCCTTAACAGTGCCTTTAAAATTAGGTGATTCTCTAACCTGTAATATTGGCACAGGGAGTAAAATGTCTATCCTTCAGCTTAAGGACACATTACAGCATTGCTTTCCTAGGTGGCAAAATAATGTCGATTTTATACCCTCGTGTCCAGGAGATATTCAAGATTCCCAAGCAGATATTAGTAAAGCCAGACTTTTTTTAGGCTTCAAACCTCAGTTTTCTGCTCAAGATGGCATGGATGCCTTAAAAAAAGCCTGGCTCAAATGTTAGATTTTCTAAAAACAGAGTTTAGAAAATTTTACTCTGGCCTATATGTTTCAACGTGACAACCAATTTTGTAGCTGCCGCTTCAGAATCAACAGCCTGGGATAGCGATGCCACCACCCTTCTATCTTTATCGGTAACCAAATCCAAATATTTTTAATCTCTTTTTGGATTAGGTATTGGCTCAACCAAGTTAAGAACTTTAGTTTTGCAGAACATATTTTGTCAATATTTTCAACAAAATCAAAACTAATTGCTGTGCAACTGTCTGGATGTCTGCGATATTTTGACCAACATTGGTCAGTCACTAATACTGAATAGTCTAAAGTGACTTTAGAGAGTAGTACGTAATCCTCATAGTGATCTCGAAAAGCTGCTTCAAAATATCCAACTTTTGAAAATACCTCCTTACGAATCATCGGATTACACCCTAAGCCGACTGCTGGGGCTCGCTCTCGCAATAAGAGAATGAGTAGCTGAGGCGGTGTGAATAGTCGACTGGCTTGATGGAAATGACGGCGGTATATAAAATCTTGTTCTTTATCTTCAAGTTTGCCTGTCCAACTGTACCAGAAGTGGATTAATCCATAAACCATGGCGACGTCAGGCCGATCTTCAAGGAGAGCTACCTGTTGCTCTAGTTTCTGCGGTAGCCAGACATCATCAGCATCTAAAAAGCATATGTACTTACCGTTAGCTGCTTTGATGCCAAGGTTTCGAGAGGCGCTCATTCCCTTATTTTGATGATTATTATGCTCAAGACAGATGACATGGTTTGGATAGGTATCGGCGTATTTTACGGCTATAGCTGTACTCCTGTCTGTAGAACCATCATCAACTAAAATAAATTCCCAATCAGTATAGGTCTGAGCAAAAATACTGGCAATTGCTTCCTCGATAAATTTCTCAGCATTAAGAAATATCGTAATACAGGAAACTAATGGTTTTTGCTGCATAGTGATATGGCCACTTTTATTTGATTAGAAGTTCTTCCATTCAATATCTGTTTTTTTAACTACGGCTGGAATGCCAGCTACTAAAGTTCTAGGTGGAACATTTTGATTCACTAAAGCTCCAGCCGCTATGACGGCTCCATCCCCTACAGATACACCTTTAAGGATAGTAACATTCATCCCAATCCATACCTTATTTCCTATCACTATGGGCTTTGTCTTTTGGCTATCTCCAATGCAATGATTGTCGCTATCTCTAATTGTGAGGTTCTCAGAGATCTCAACACCATGCCCAATTTTAATATGTTCAAAACATGAAAGGTTTAGGCCATTATTGATGGAGCCACTGCCAAGAGAAAGAGATGCGTTTTTATTAATCCATATTTGATGATTAGAATAGATTTTAAATTCTCCCTGTAAGATAACCTTGCTATGCTGTCGTAGCACCATTTGGGATGGCATATATCGACCTAATTCCCACTGAATGCCGAGGTGAAGAGACCCTTCCCCTAAGATTTCAGAGCTTTTATCTATTCTCAGATAGGTGTTTCGATAGGGAATAATTGACACACGTTTAAAGCGGTGCCTTGTATACAATAAATCAGGGATATTATATTTAATAGCATTGCTTAATAGCGGATGCATTGTAATTCCCTCACCTAATGTTTTAGCAGAATCGAACGACTCAGGCCTGTGCTCAAGGGTATGGAGGTGCTTTTTGACGGATTGCTAAAAGCTCACGCTTTCTCAACACATCAATCTCATTATCTTAAATTTATTTATGACTGATCTCAGTATTGCTATTCAGCACACCCCTGACCGTATTGATCGCCAACAATGGACTCAATCTATTATCACTCAACTACAAACGGAAAATCCAGAGATATCAATTTCTGTGATCCAAGATTCTCAACGTCAAGGATGCTGGCCGACCTATCGTCAGGCGTTAGAAGCAGCTAATGGAGCTACTCACCATATTGTTTTGCAGGATGATGTTGAGCTGTGTAATGATTTTCTTCAATCAGTTAAGACTGTTATTGGGATGCGATCGCAAAATTTAATCGAACTCTACACCCACTCACCCTCTGTTGAGGCAGTACAAGAACGAGGTGAATCCTGGATGCAAACCTATGCGGCCCATGGCCCAGGTTTGATCTGGCCCCGCAATTTAATCAGTGAGTTTCTAAACTGGCAGGACCAGCACATTGATCCCAACTGTCCCTGGGATGATATTCGTATCTCCATGTGGTTGGTCAAGACATCGCGCCAAGCATTTGCTACAGTCCCCTCGCTCATTCAGCATCTAGGTGCACTCTCCTCAGTCATGGGCTTAAACAATGCAAAGAAAATAGCGACTTGGTACATTGGTACAACTCAATCGGGTACCCACATCGACTGGACAAAAGGATTTCATCACCCCCTACAGGATGCTGAATGGAACCCTGATTGGTGGCAATACTTTCGAGCTTAGCCGCCTCAGATTTTTTATGTTGTTTGTGATTTCCCTGAAAAACCTAAAAGTTTGCATGGATAGTTAGAGTAAATAACTATCCATGCAAAGCTGTTTCAATGTGGTTTAGAGCCTATGCATCAAGCTCCGCCCATCGGGCTTGTATAGTTTTACTACAGTTTCCTACGGCTAGTAAGCTTTCTGCTACTTGAAGCGGACTCTCAGCACCCTGAAGTAGGTCTCTTGCCTCAACAGAGAGGTGTAGAGATTCGCTACTCCGACTCAACCCATACACGCTTTCATTAAATCGCAGAATCTCTGAACCATACTCATAGGCTGGTGTCTGCTTAAGGAGTGGGTACCTTGCCATTGTAGATACAGGTTTTGCTGGATCTGACAATGGACTGTCAGCATTTTCACCCATCACTTCAAACTCAATCATCATGTCGCAATCTTCATGGAGAAGATTATGGCAATGCACCATATACCGCCCTGGATGAGGACCAAATGTACCAACGATTTTAATCTTTTCGTTGGGAGCTAGAAGATAAACATCTTTCCAGTTTCTTTCCCATTTCTGTGGTGCTTGGGGTTTGCTCCAAGTGTAGCCTGGCCCTTTACGGGTACTACGTTCTATCATCACCGTATCCAATAAATGGATATGGACTGGGTGGAAGACCGTACTGTTATTGATTAGCCTCCATACCTGCACCTCACCAAGTTTTGGCTTGGGAATAATTCGATCCTCAACATTGGGCAGCTGAGTACTTGGCGTCGGCGCTGTACCAACAGCTGGGAATGGCGCCATCGGTTCACCATCCATCCAACTTTTACCAACTGTGGTGCCCAGATTATCGCGATCTCCAATCACAAATGCGTGCCCTTCATTACCATTGAGCTTGAGTTTACTGGGGTCAACTTTCCCAGTAGTCGGATTAAATGAGCCTGCTGGCATCGACTGTTGTTTACAATTCAATGTTGACTCGTAGATGGTCTTACCAGCCGTTCTGTTATAAACCTCCTGGGTGACAGAACCATTGGCCTGAAAGGCTAAGGTAACCTTTGTCAAAGATTTGTCATCTAGACAAGGAAATGGACGATCTCCCTGGAGAAAATCTGACGGAATTGAAGTGGGATCATTCACTGGACGAGGGGCAATCCTAAACCGCATCAATGCCCAAGAATTCTTGGCACCCCCAGGCTTAGCATTAAGGAGCAGAGCTTCATTGTAAAAATAAACCTCTGTGATATTGCCTAACTTATAAATCTCATCAAAATCAACAACGATTTCATACCGTTCCCCCATCGATATAGGAAGACTAGGAATATTCGGTATGGGTCCTTGCGTCAGTCCTCCATCTGTACCAATAACGGTAAACCCATTAAACCCTGACAAGGTTTTTCCATCCTTGTCAGCCGCCAATGAAAGGGTCATACCGTTTACATCGGTGGCATTGAGAACCCGGAAACGATATTTACGTCGGGTTACATCCAGCACAGGTGACAGCTCACCATTGACCAACAAGCTCGGAGGAGATATCGCAGCAGTTTCATAGTGTGGTGGTGGTGGGGCTGTTTGACCACTCCATTTGTTAGGAGCATCAATATTCACATAGAGTGGATTTGTTTGCAAAATTAATGGAATGTCATTGTCACCATAATCACTGGGCAAATATTGATTGAGTTCTTCTTCATCAGGGCCATAGACGATATACATACCGGCTAGCCCCATCCCCACATTCCGTTGAGTGCGACCGGCAACATGGTCGTGATACCAGAGGGTAGCCGACCTATCATTGGGATAGTGGTAATCCTTAAAATACTTAGGCGGGATAAAATCATCAGCATAGCCGTCATACTGGGGCAACGAAGCCATACCATGGAGATGGATTACATTATTAATATTTTGTCCATCACAGTCTTGCTCAAAATCATTAATAAAGCGAACTACCGACTCAATGTCTTGAGGACGATAAAACGTAGGTCCTGGCATCTGGCCGTTATAGCCCCAGACTTCAACTTGCTGCCCCCCAATACATTGGGTGCCTTTTCTCATATGAACTTCGTAGTAGTCAACCTCAACGGTCTCCTGGTTTTTGCCTGTTCCTTCTCTCCAGGTAACAGGCTGGGCAATGGGGTCGAGAACTTCAGGAATAGGTAAGGGAGACTCAAATTCTTGCCATTGCTTGCCTCCTTTTTTGCACGTGCCTGGTTGGACCGTTTTAGTATCGCAATTGGAGGTTGTTTCGGCTAAAGCTTGCCCTTGCTCCCCAACTGGAGCTAACAATAGGCCACTTGAGGCTAAGCCAACCTTGATCAGATCTCGTCGGGTAAATGTCATAGCGTGTAGTTCTGTAACGACATACGACTAGAGACAATCGGCAAACAAATGCGATTGAGCCATGCATAGCTAGAGCACTGGATTTTTGTGCTTATCCAAATTTTCAAAAACTTTTAATAGAAAAGTATGAGGCAGACGATTAAATCTTGCCTATCGAAAGTATATGACAGGTCGTCATAGTTGAATCATACTTAACAAAATATTTTATCTTCTGTAGTATCTAGATTGCTCTTCGCCAGCTACATAATAGGTGGATCTTTGATAGAAGCAGGTTCAAGGACGCTAGGTTCTAGAATTTCTAGAGTTCATAGAGAAATGAAAGTTTTGGTAGCCATTTCACATGCTTCTTCATAGTACTAATGAACTCTTTGATCTCTTGCTGGGAATACCCTCGCTCTTGAAGCCATTGCCGCAATTCAACTTTCCAGGCACTAGGCTTGTCGTGATTTTCTAAATTTTGCAACAAGACCTGCAACGCATGATCCCAATCTTTTAGATGATCCATAAAGTCAGAGTGAAAATAATCTTGGATATCTGAATTTTGTAGAATCGCAGCTTGAGTTTTACGATATGCCTTTACAGTTGCCTGGGCAAACCTATGCCAGCCCTCTTGTCTTAGTTGAGGGCTGGCCCGGTATATATCTCCTAAGTAAGGAATAGATCCTTTGATTCTTATATTCCCTTCAACCCGACCAAAAATATGGTCTATGTCTTGCCCCGTACTTTTTACAACCACTTTAGGATCAAATTTAGACATCTGATCAATATGCATACAATCATGATCCATGGAGTAAAGCTGTACTCGCCACTGTCCCCTACACCAAACACTTTTGAGCCCAACATTCCTAGCTACAAAAGATTCACCATGGGAATGCCCTCTAAAAGCCAGCAATGTTCCCCATAGCTTACCGAACTGCTGGAGAACCTCAAGGTATTGATTATCGGCCTGTTTACGATTTTCACGAACAGCAAAGGCTGCCTCAATATAGTCCTGATAACTACTGCATGGCTTCGTTGGCGATAGATACACCCCAAGAATTTCGTCCAATAGTTCATCCGCAAATAGCTGAGCGTCTTCTAAGGAATAATCTACTTTCAGGCCCTGCTGAAAATAAACTTGGTCTCCATCAGGTGCAAGATACCGAGCCAGCTTATCTAACCTAAATGAGGTTGTATGCACTAATATACTTTGCTTAGGATTGATGAGCTTTAGAAATTCAGCTGTTTGCCCCAGCTCAGTGGACATATTGAGGGGCTTAATGCCTTTTTCTGACGCAAAGGCATTGATCGCTCGTAGCATTTCTGTACGCATTCTTGGATAGTCTTTCCCAAACCGTGCAGGCTGCGTAAAGTATTGATGGAGGTATTCGGTGTCTCCTTGAGGTGTAGGCACCTGATAAATATTTTTTAAGGCCGCAGTGCGGCTAATAGGGGCCTCCTGCTGATGGACTAATCTATACAACTGGGCTAGTAGAGCGGCTGTATGACCTTCATGACAAAGCATTCCCCCCATGGCACCCCCCTGGATCCGATGGGGTGGGGATACCATATAGTGATTCACTGAGTAGCGGATATCCAACAGGGGATAGGCCCCCATCCCTGTGCGTTTGATCTCAAACTCAACATCACTGCCTGGAGGTTTTATGACTGCCACCACAGTGGTCACTGGCGATTCAACCAGCGCTTTGATTGTTCGATTTGTGGCTGGATCCACCCAATAGATATCCGATAAATCACAGAGCTGCCGTAAGATACTGCTCTCAAATGGGGGAAGACTCGACATCATCATTTCAGCCTCTCCCTCAGTCACATTCGAAATATTAGAGAGGGGATTATGGACTCCTTGCGAATGCAACAGTTGCTGCTGAATCCACTGGGTAACCTCCGAAGCAGAAAAAAGATAACGAGCCAGAGTTAGCTTGCAGTCAAGCTGAGATTGATGGAGAAAATTATGTAGCCCCTGAGGAGTTGTTTGAGCCCCTTGTATTTGATGGTGCACCCGAGCTAGACGTAACAGACGCAGGCGAAATTGAGGAATAAATTCTGATAACTCCTGGCAGGTAAACCCTTCCTTTAAGACAAAGGAACGTAGAGGCTTTCTAGTCCCTGCCTTTTTGAGATTAAGTACACCGAACAGCCAATCGAATTCATCAACTGCATCAACAGGCAAATGCAGAACCTGATTCTCCAGTATGAAAATCGTTACTTTTCGAGCGGCATAGGCGTGGTTTGTGTTTTGGGCAAAGTCAATCAGATGCTGGGAAAACTGGCGATTAAACGTGGTGAGTGACAAAAACTGGCGTAAAAGCTGTACGACACATTCCCATTGCCCAGATCCCTTTAACGTCCGTTGTAAAAAAGCTGGGCACGACGGGATTAGGTCACTTTTGATAGACTCTACGGCTTGTTGTAGAGCATTAAGAAAGATAACTTCATCTAGACAACTCTGTTGATTTTTCATATAGATACATTTAGGATGAACAATTAAAAACAGCTGAAATTACGAATAGGCTGTAAATAAATTCTAGAATCATGACTATTTGACATTGCTTGATTCATATTGATGATGAATCGTTTGACCTATAGTGAGAACGCCTTCAAAGGGGTTGTGTCAGGGCAGAGGTATCTATTTCTATAGAAAGTAGTTCATACTTAATCAATAAGTATCACGTTAAGTATTACGTTTCAAGAATCGACATTTCATTATTTTTGAGCCATTAACATAACTGCTACATCAGCGATTCTTGGCTATTCATGATGGATGCAAATGATGATAAAGGTAAGAAGATTGGTGAGATTGATTATCCTAGGATTGTCCTTCATATTTTAGTGTCATGCTTAAATATGAAAGCTACAGTGAGAGTTGATACTAATAGAGAGTTGTGAATAATGTTAGGTCGTACACTTTTTTCAAGATTGTTAAACAAGATCTGTAACATGAAAGACTCCAAGTCTGGGGACGGCAGTAATAAAGAAGGAAAAGAAAAGAAGGGGACAGATAAGAAAAAAGGTGATGGTGGTTCAGGTACTACCTATACAATTACTATAGATAGTGCTGTTTATCATAATCTGTTGTCTGCATTATTGAGTGCCGATCCTGCTTATAATGATAAGAAGAAGGATAAGAAAAAAGATAAGAAAAAAAATAAAAAAGGTAAGGGGACTGGAAAAGATGGTAAACCTCCCAAGGATGATAAACCTCCAAAGACCCCCAAGACACCTAAACCTCCCAAGGATGGTAAACCTCCAAAGACCCCCAAGACACCTAAACCTCCCAAGGATGGAAAAATTCCCAAGACGCCTAAACCTCCAAAAGATGACAAGCTGGCAAAGATTGATAAGCAACCAAAGCCTAGTTAAGACATCCTAAAGAAACTATAAACGCGAAAAGCCGCCGTTCACAGATGGGATTTGAATTATTGAATTGGCTTCGTGGGACTCATCGTTTCATGAAGCCAGTTTCTATAGAAATTTCTGTATGACCTGCTGGGGCCTATGCCAAAAAAGCTTTCAACGTTTCAAGCTTGTTACCTTCCACACGTCTGGTCGGATCTAATCAGACCTGTCAACTATAGAAACCTTACTTTTCTTACTTGTATGGCAACAATACTACTAGTAAACATGACGTCGTCACAGTTTGATCTAGGAATTTTGCTTGTGCATATTTGAGGAGTTGAAAAAGGAGCGATCAAAAGATTGCCCTAAAATTTCTTGGCCAATGGAGGATAGAACGCGATCGCAACTATCATGCAGCACATAGAACGATAAATCCCTATAAATACGCTCTAGAGGACTGGGCTGAATCAAGCAACGCGCCCCACAGGTTTTAACACAATGTTCCAAGACTTCCATCGCCAGTTTTTCCGCCAGGTAGCGAATACGATTACCGGCTTGTTTAGCTTTGATCTGTTCGTTTGTCTCCCAAAGTGTTGCCGTATGCCGCAACCATAGATGCATCGTCTCCAGGTTTATATCACATTGAGCCATCCGATGCTGTACATAGGGATCATGTTCTCTACCCTGCCGTTTAATATAGGCTAGGGTGTAGTCATAAGCCCCCTCTGCCGCTCCCCAAAAAGCAGCACTATACTGGGGCGTAAATCGCGTCTGCCATTCTTCCAACAGGTACTGCCCAGGATAACCAATTAAGTTCTCTTCTGGAATAAACGTTTTCTCAAAACGGACCAGGTAGCTAATAGTCCCCTTCATGCCAATGGGTTGCCACCAACTATCATCAAAGCTGACACTAGAATCTGATAG
Source organism: Leptolyngbya cf. ectocarpi LEGE 11479 (assembly GCF_015207065.1). Lineage (GTDB taxonomy): Bacteria > Cyanobacteriota > Cyanobacteriia > Phormidesmidales > Phormidesmidaceae > Leptothoe > Leptothoe ectocarpi. Next base: position 10,118 of record NZ_JADEXP010000180.1, read on the forward strand.
GTCGCAGGCCAGCATCAGCACTGACTTGGCTGAACCGTTTGCATGGCGTACGCCACCAGCTCCTAGTGGACTAACAAAAAGAATTGCCCACTGGGCTGCATTGGCACTGGTAGCAAATACCTTCGTCCCATCAATTACATACCCCCCATCTACCACCTGAACTGTTGTACCAAAGCGAGCTTTTTGACCTGGAGTCTTAGACTGTGGTTCTCCACTCCAAGCGGCCCACTTTTCACCGCGTTGGACTATGCCTGTAAACCAGCGTTCTTTCTGGGTCTTACTGGCCATAGCGGCCAACAGTACCTGACAATTAATATGTCCCTCCCAACAACGAGCCAGGGATAGATTAGACTTTGCCAATTCCTTAGTCATCATCCACAGAGTAAACAGGTCACTGCTATACCTGAGTCCTAAACCACCATATTGAGCTGGCACAACTGGGGCAATCAAGCCTGCTTGAAAAAGAGTCTCAAAATCTTTCCTGGGAAAGCTCGCTTTAGAATCACACTCAGCTGCACGAGCAGAAAAGTCCTGACTGGCCAGTTCCCTAATCCGTTTCACTAAGGCTTGTTGCTTATCAGGAGCCAAATCAAAAGTCATGTAAAAATACCAATGAATTTCAGTAATTCATTGCTCTTAAATGTTTGAAAGATTTGAGTATTAGCCTATTTTTAACTCACATTAATAGTCAATACTCAACCCAATAATTAAGTTAAAGCTAAAAGGGAAATGTTTTTTAAGCTTTCAATCTCAGCCGTTGCTGATTTAGGGGATAGACCGATCGGGTAATGATGCAATTTATCAGCAACGCCCAATATTACTCGAAATTATAGTAGGCTGTCCAGAAAGAGTACAATCCTGTCTTTCTCTATAGCTTACTTTTATCACCTTTTTCATAATTCATAATAATTGGAAGGTTTTCGTCTCAACAGACTTTTATCCAAAAGGGCGACTGTTAAGATAGCCTCTAAAATCATGCTTAGAGATGTTATAGCCATTATCTTGATGGTATGAAGCCTTCTACATCATGAAATTTGCCGTAATGCGATTGGTAAACCTGGGAATTTTGCTTTGCTTGTTGACTCAAGCATGCGCCAATCCTTCATCTGAAGTAGAGACCTCCCCCCAGCAGACGCTGACCCTGACGGGAGCAAGTACCATTTCGCCCCTAGCAACAACGATGGGCAAACACTTTGAAGCCCAAAATCCTCAAACTCGAATCGATGTACATACAGGGGGATCAACTCGGGGAGTGGTCGATACCCAACGGGGGCTGGCGGATATTGGTATGGTATCCCGCCAGTTGACTCAGCCAGAAAAGGCAGACATGCAGGTTTTCCTGATCGCTGTTGATGGGATTAGCCTGATTGTCCATAGCGATAATCCTATTACTGAAATCAGTAAAACTCAAATTCAGGATATTTACACTGATAAAGTTAACAATTGGCAAGAGTTAGGAGGACCTGACGCTGCCATCACCGTAGTTCATAAGGCAGAGGGACATTCCACCCTTGATCTCTTCTTAAATTACATAGATTTAGACAATGGAGTAGTACAAGCGGATGTCATTATTGGAGACAATCAGCAAGGACTGAAAACCATTGCTGGCAATCCTAACGCGATTGGCTATGTATCCATTGGTTCTGCAGAATACGATGCTCAGCAAGGCGTGCCAATCAAACTTTTAGCACTAGACGGGATCACCCCCTCTAGTGAGAATATTGCCAATGGCACATTTCCATTGCTGCGAGAACTAAATTTGATCACGAAAGGAACTCCTATGTCCTTAGCCCAGGAATTCATAGATTTTACCTTGGCAGAAAATAATCATGAACTTATTAAACAACAAGGCTTTGTCCCCGCCAAGCACTGATCGGGTTTTAGTTTGGATGTTGCGAGCGATTGCAACGCTAGTAGGGGCATTGGTGATTGTCATTACGCTCTTTTTATTGTGGGAAGCCTGGCCCATTTTACAATCGATCAATTGGTTACGATTTTTGAGTGATAGCCGCTGGCAACCCTCTCAAAATCTCTATCAAATGACTTCCATGATCATCGCTACGCTGATGGTGGTCATAGGGGCCGTGTTGCTAGCGGTGCCAGTCGGTGTTTTATCAGGCTTGTTCTGTCATTATTATGCTCCAGCACCTATTGCTACATTTTATCGAAATCTTTTAAAGCTGTTAGCTGGGATCCCCGGAGTGGTGTATGGATTTTGGGGTTTAGTGGTCGTAGTCCCTCTGATCAATCGGCTCCACCCTCCTGGTAGTAGTCTGCTGGCAGGTATTTTGCTGTTAGCTCTGCTGATTTTACCTACCATCACACTTACATTTGATGCCAACTTAGGTGAAGTGAAGCAAGTCTATTGGCAAGATACCACAGTATTAGGATTTTCTCGCTGGGGAACAATCTGGGGGGTGATGGTTCCATCAGCCCGTGGAGGTTTATTTACAGGCATTTTACTCGGGACAGGACGAGCTTTGGGGGAGACAATAATTATGCTGATGGTCTGTGGCAATATCCCGCAAATTCCCACATCGTTGTTTGATCCCATTCGTACGTGACGC
>NZ_JADEXP010000181.1 GCF_015207065.1 Leptolyngbya cf. ectocarpi LEGE 11479
GAACATAGGTGGTGCGCGCCGGGGCCTGCTCTAGGGTGGTCACACTGAGCTGAACGGCACTTAGATCTGAGTTGACTTTTTGGAGCAGGTTAAAGGCATGGGTATCACCGGGCCGAATGATGGCGTCTTTAGCACCAATGGCTTCTGTGTCATTGGCTGCGATCGCAAAATTATTACGGTCTAGAAACTCAACATTGAGGGCGAGCTGTCTAATTTCCTGGTCACTGGCGTTAATAAATACGCCGTGCAGCTGATAGTAAACCGCATCTTGGTAATCTCCCACCTGGGATAGGCGAGCTTCCAGCACAATGCCAGAATGCTCAAAAACGACCGGAATATCGACATCAGCCGAGAGGTCAATATCAGCTACAGCTGGGGAGGTAGGGGCTGCTTGACTGTCGGTCCCAGGGGTACTGGATTCATAAATGGCCGACCCTGGCACGATGGTCCCTGGTGCGGGTCCCAGGAGGGCAGGCGGTTGGGAAAATACAGGTAGCCGACTCAGCCCCATCAGGCCCAGCCCCACGGTGACGACTCCCCCAGCCACAATCCCAATCTTTTGCTTAGTCCATTGGGATAGTTTTTGTTTAGTGTTGGCCGGGGTATGTTCTAGAAAGCTAATTAAAACCAGCGCTTCTTTATCACTGGGTTTTAGCTCTACACAGCGCTTGGCCACCAGCAGTGCCTTTTGCCGATCGGCGGGCTCATTTTCTCGGTTGTAACGCAGGTTATAGGCATTGGCCAAGCAGTGCAAAATCTCTAGATTCAGGGGGTCCAGCGACATCGCCTGGGTCAGTTCGTTAATGGCATCGTTGAGCACACCAAACTCGATATAGTTGCGGCCTCGGGTAAAATGGGCCTTAGCCTGTCGTCTGACGGCATGCATTTCGGCAGGGGTAATCCCCACTTCCTTCGAAATCGCAGCAAGGGTGTCTTGGTTCACGGGCTTCTCCCAGGCGAGCAGCCGTTGAATATAAGCCTCTATGATGCGATCGCGATCCATATAATTTATTCACTCCGTGGTGGTGTCAGGGGGTTAACGCGACAACACCGGTTGCAGTTCTATTCAATCCATTCCCAGATTTCCTCTCTAAATACGGATAAAATTCCGACTAATTTAGGTAAAGTCTTCGTGGCGAACCCCTTGATATCAAGATTTGTCGATACTCTGAGAGACAAACGTCTTCCCGTTATCCTTAGTCGGGGTGGGGGAGAGTTGAGTTTTGCCCTCAACCACCTGCTCAATGTCCACGACGCTCACACGTACGCTAATTAGGGCGGCGGTACTCTTATGAAAGAGATTAAAGGACTCGGTGTCCCCCGGTCGAATAATGTCGTTGGTGACCGCTACCTGGTTGATAGTGGAAATGGGATCACCATCACCGTCTAACAGCTCTATCTTTAGATTTAGCTTTCTGACCTCTTGGCCACTGTCGTTGATGACAATGCCGTGCAGCTTGTAATAGTCTTCACCGTCATAGTCACCCAGCCGCGACAGCCGGGGTTCAATCAGCAGACCCGGATGATTAAACACCACTGGAATGTTGGGACCTGGATCAAAGACAGGCGCTGAAGCGCTCGTTTCAGGGGCCGGACTGGAAAATATCGGGGGTTGCCCCCCGGTCAGACTCAGGCCAACGGCAGCGACACCTCCAGCAACGACTGCGGTTGCTAACTGGGTCAACAGCTCTTTTGTTGGTAGCTTGACCGGCTGCTGTAAAAAGAGAATCAGAACAGCAATTTTTGTCTTTGTTCGTCGAGATAGCTTAGCGAGGCTAAAGATATTTTCTAAAAAGCCAATCAAGATAAAAATATTCGGCTTTGTCTGCCGAGATGCCTTTGGAGAACTGACGGTGCTCTCCAAACAGCTCACTAGTGTGAGGGCCTCTTTATCTTGGGGGTCAAGTTCTACACAGCGTTTAGCAATGCGTAGAGCCTGTTTTTGATCGGCCAGATTACTGTCCTGGTTGTAGCGCAGATTATGGAGATAGGCGAGGCTGTGGAGCACTTCTAGGTTAACCGGATCGAGTGCACTGGCCTGGGTCAGTTGCTCGATGGCACGGTCAAAGTCGCCCGTTTCTCCATAGCTGTTACCTCGGGTGAGGTGGGTTTTCACCTTGAGGTTGATGGCGTCTAGCTCACCTTTGGTAATGCCTACATCGGCAGCAATGTCTGCGATAACAGACGGTGTAATTGGCTGTTTCCATGCCAGCAACCGTTGAATGTAAGCCTCAATAATGCTAGCGCGACCCATAATGTACTCCGTTTTAGCAACACATTGCCTGGAGGTAGATAGCGTCACTGGCTTTTGCCATGTAGCAGCCATTTGAATCCAAGATTCAAGCAGGCTGATATGCTCCATAGCTGATGCCGTCCCTAGTAAGGCATTCTCATTTTTGTTGTTACATACGGATAAATTTTCAAAAAAGTTCATTAAAGTCTTTACAAGCGAGTTCCAACCATGAGACGGGACAATGCAGCGCTAAACTACAACGTGACTGTGTAGTTCCGGCGCCAGTGTCTGCCAACCTAACCCCTGACCAGTTACGCTCCATTAAGGGCCAGCTTGATTTAGTACTGCTGGCCCTAGAAACTCTGGTGGGTATTGGCTCAGAGGCGATTTTAGACCAGGCAAAGTCGCTGCAGGTGGCATCGCTGCTGTCAGATCGTGTGAGTCTATGGCGGCTACGGCAGTCCAGCCCGTTGCGTAAAGGGCAAGGACGCAAAAAACTGGATGTGGATGAGGCTCGGGCTTTGGTATTAATTACGGCCCAGCTGGCGGGTCAGCATCGTCAGGCGATCAATCAGGCGGTGACGGCGTTGGAGCAGGCAGCAGCAGCGGATAAGCCTCCCCACCGTGTGGCTGTCTTGGGGGATTATTTAGATCGCTTTAGTAATACCTATAGCGATCGCATGGAGCAGGAGGCTCCACCGACAGTCTTGGAAAAGCTGGCCTTTCAGCTATTAATTGATTTGCTGTTCTACAGCAGCGGCGGCGGCGCACAACGGCTATGGCAGACGCTGTTGGATCGGGCTGAATGATCAAGCGCATAAACCGGGCCGAATAGATCCATAATAATTGGGTCAAAAAACGAACCATGATCTAACCTCCGGCATGACCGCAGAGTTTCTTAAGGGGACAAACCTATATCTGGTAGGCATGATGGGCTCTGGTAAGAGCACCCTCGGCAAATACCTGGCCCGTACCCTCAACTACCGTTTTATCGATACAGACGATGTGATTGTGCAGGCCGCAGGCCAGAGCATTAACGATATTTTTTCTGAGCAGGGGGAAACGGCCTTTCGCACTCTTGAATCCCAGGTGCTGGCCCGAGTGGCGCCCTATACCCATACAGTGATTGCTACCGGCGGTGGCATGGTAGTCAAACAGGAAAACTGGAGTCACCTTCAGTCAGGGCTGGTGGTGTGGATCGATGTTGCTGTGGATGAGCTGCTAGTGCGTCTGCGCCGCGATCAGTCCCGGCCTTTATTAAAGTCTGGAAACCTGCGCCAAAAACTGACAACGCTTTTAGAGCAGCGGCAGCCACGCTATGCCCAGGCCGATGTGACGGTGACCTATCAGCCAGGAGAGCAGGTGGGTGCGATCGCAAAACGGACCCTGGACACTCTCCAAACCTTTGTCGCCGAAAACCCCGCCACCAGTACCACTATCAATCGTTAATTCCCCATGGAAACCGCCGCCAACCGCGTTCAAATCCTCAGCGAAGCCCTACCCTACATCCAAAAATTTCGGGGGCGTACCGTCGTCATCAAATATGGCGGTGCCGCCATGAAAGACGCCACCCTCAAAGATAAGGTCGTTCGCGATATCGTTTTTATGGCCTGTGTCGGCATCCGTCCTGTGGTCGTCCACGGCGGCGGTCCCGAAATCAACAACTGGCTCAATAAGCTCAACATTGAAGCCCAGTTTAAAGACGGCCTGCGCGTCACCGATGCCCCCACCATGGATGTAGTGGAAATGGTGCTGGTCGGTCGGGTGAATAAAGAACTGGTCGGTCTGGTCAGCTCTGCCGGGGGTAGTGCGGTGGGTCTATGCGGCAAAGATGGCAACCTAATTACCGCCCGGCCCCATGCCGCCGAGGGTGTCGGCTTCGTCGGTGAAGTCACCCGCATCGAACCTAAACTGGTCAAATCTCTAGTAGATGCAGGCTATATTCCCATCATCTCCAGCGTCGCTGCTGACACCAACGGTCAGCCCTACAACATCAATGCCGACACCGTAGCCGGCGAACTCTCCGCTGCCCTCGGTGCCGAGAAGCTGATTCTCCTCACCGACACCCCCGGCATCCTCAAGGACTACCACGACCCTGACTCCCTCTATAACAAGCTCGACATCCAAGAAGCCCGTGCCCTGATCGACTCTGGCATTGTGTCCGGCGGCATGATTCCTAAAGTTACCTGCTGTGTCCGTGCCCTGGCCCAAGGCGTTCGCGGCGCCCATATTATCGATGGCCGCGTACCCCACTCGCTGCTGCTCGAAACCTTTACCAACTCCGGCATCGGCTCCATGCTAGTCGCCTCGCATCAAACCGCTTAGAATAGCCCCATTACCCACAAGTCCTTTCCGACCTTAGACATGGCCGCTACCTGGTGGAATAAACTCAAACAAAACTCCCTGGCTCGGTTTGGTGCCACCGTTCTGATCATTTTCTACCTGACCGTAGCCTTTGCAGAGCTGACAGCTCCCTATGACCCCTACGAGCAACAGCCCAATGGATCCTTGTTGCCGCCCACGACGGTATATTGGCAAGACCAGGTTTCAGGACAGTTTCGGGGTCCCCATGTGTACCCGGTCTCTCAGGGACCGGTGGATATCGAAACGGGTGAGCGCGTCACTGAAACAGATTTTTCAAAACCGTCACCGATTCGGCTCTGGGTAAAGGGATCTGAGTATAAGCTGTTTCAGCTAAAGCTGCCCTTCGTAAAGAGTATTTCCTTTGAAGACTCAATGCAGATGAAAGAGGTCGAGCTATTAAAGGGAATCACCTTCAACCGGCATTTATTTGGCACAGTCGGTGACGGTAAGTGGAATATCTTTGGTACAGATGAGTCAGCCCGCGACCAGCTCAGTCGGTTGATCCATGGGGGCCGCATTAGTCTCAGTATTGGTCTGGTGGGGATTATCATCACCTTCCCATTAGGTCTGCTGATCGGCGGCATTTCTGGCTACTTTGGCGGCACCATCGACACGGTGATCATGCGCTTTGTCGAGGTCATTATGTCGATTCCAGGCTTTTTCTTGTTGGTCACTCTAGCAGCAGTGCTGCCAGCGGGGCTAAGCAGTTCTCAACGCTTTTTGTTGATTGTTCTGATTCTGTCATTTATTGGTTGGACAGGTCTGGCGCGGATTATTCGGGGTGAGGTGCTATCACTGAAAGAACGCACCTTTGTGCAGGCCAGTCAGGCCATGGGCGGGCGGTCATTGCACATTATTTTGCGTCATATTTTGCCTCAAACGGCCACCTATGTGATTATCTCGGCCACGCTGGCCATTCCGGGATATATTCTCTCCGAGTCGGCGCTGAGCTTCATTGGCCTAGGTATTCAGCAGCCGGATGCGTCTTGGGGAAATATGCTGTCCTCGGCGACGAATGCGTCAATTTTAGTGTTGCATCCGTGGTTGATTTGGCCTCCGGCGGCGTTGATTGTGGTTACGGTACTGTGTTTTAACCTGCTGGGGGATGGCCTGCGGGATGCGTTGGATCCACGGAGTTTGGAAGAGTAGGGTTGTCGCTGAGTTCGGCGTGCTGACACCATACTCAGGAGCAGCAGCACTCACAATTATCAGCTCCGTCTAAGCACAGATTAAGTTTGATGTGCTTAACTCACAGATGAATTAAAATCAATTTTTAATCCAGATGTACGCTAACTATTTAGCTAAATTAATCATTACACTTTCTGTAAGCTTAGCCCTGGCGGCAGGCTGTAGCACTCCACCCAGCACCTCAGATAGTCACCCCCCAAACAACAATCGTCAGGAAAATACCACCGACACTGCTGCAACGAATCCAGATGTAGGCGTAAATCTTGCTGCTAGCTCAGGTGAGCCGATCACGGTAGAAACGAGTAAGTCTGAAGCTCAAGATATCCAATATTTTGTGGATGATAACGGCTTGGCCATTCGCGGCACAGATCCCGTTGCTTACTTTACCCAAGGTGGCCCCGTTACCGGCACCCCAGAGTTTGTTTACACCTGGCGTAATGCCACCTGGCAGTTTGCCAGTGCAGAAAATCGAGATCTGTTTGTAGCCAATCCAGAACAGTATGCCCCCCAGTATGGTGGTTTTTGTGCCTGGGCCGTGAGTCAGGGATACACTGCTTCCATTGATCCTAATGCCTGGAAAATTGTGGACGGCAGGCTATACCTGAACTACAACAGAGGTGTACAAAGACAGTGGGAAAGGGATATTCCCGATAATATTAGTAAAGCAAATGCCAACTGGCCTGGCGTTTTAGCTGACTCTTAGTAGGCGTCATCAGGCCCTACAATATGGGCAGTGGTTCAGCCCATGTGCTCCATCAGCTGAACCAGATCACCCATGACCGTATCAAAGTCATATCCGTTGATTTTTAAGTAAGGATAGGCTGCTCTACCGCTGTTTCCAGCCTCACTGGAGTAGCAACCTCCCATCGGACCGGGGCATCTTGCCGCTGTAGTAAAAATCGGGTCAAAACCAGGTCTCGATTGTCAAATAACCGCCAGGCTTCTGCTAAGTAGCATTGATACTTGTTGTAATTTTGTACACCCACCAAGCGAATAGCTTCTTTTTCGTTCGCGACTAACCGTTCAAACCATGCTTTCAATGTGGGCCGATAGTCATGGAGGGAATGATGCCTCACCTGTAATCCAGCCTGCTCAAAAACATCTAAATGTTGTTGCAACGACGTTAGTTCCACACCAGGGAAAATATCTGCCCCTGCTAACAGCCTAGATGGCATGGTGTCACTGAGCTGACAGAAAAAATGATGAACAATTCTACCAGTGGGTTTGATCGCGCTTGCTAAGGCCTGAGCAACTGGCAGAAGTTTAGATTTGGGAATATGTTCAACCGCCCCAATAGAGTAAATTTTGTCTAGTGAATTGGGCTCATAGGTGGCTGTTACAAAATCTTCAAATTCAACGTTGAAGCCATATTCGTCTTCTATAAAGCGTTTTTGTTCAGTGGCCAGGGTATAGCCTACCAGCTGTTGACGGTCCCCCGTGACATCGTAGATCTTTTTCATCATACTGCCCCAGCCGCAGCCTAAATCTACAATTTTTTCTCCAGGCTGAGGATCAATGAGATATAAGAGATAATTCGCTTTGTTTTCCTGGGCATCTTCCAAGGTATCTGTGCTGTTTAAGAAGTCAGCACAGGTATAAAACATATATTTTTTATCGAGGAAGAGCTGGTAAAAGTCATTGGAAATGTCATAATGCTTTGAAATTCCAGCTAATCTATCCAGCTGGGCCACATAGATATCCCCAATCAATCGTCGGATAAATCCTGGGGGATAATGGGTCAAAAGTATCTCATAGAGAGGATGATCAGGTGTTGTAAACTTGTTCCAAACAGTTGATGGATCAAGAACTTGATTACACTTTCGTGACCAGAACATATATCTAGCATAGCTAGGACCGCCGATAATGGCTTCTGGCAAAAGAAAGAGAAATCGATTTAGTGTTGATAACAAGGTCATCTTAATTCTCCTTGTACTAAATAATTTTTTAAAATTCTATAGTCCTGGCGCTATTCATAAAACCACCAACAGAGCCGTATGATTCAACCACTGCTCTAGAGAAATAGTCTGGCATGTCAATAAAAAAGCCGAGTGACCGTCGCCATACATCGCTTATATCGCTTAATTAATAGTGCGGAACGTGTCTTAAGTAATCTTAAATAAAGAATGTTAAGTTTTTGACTGGTTTATCTCTTTTAGTTGGCTCAGTCAATAAGATTTCATTATTCAATCTGATTGAAAGACAACATTCTTTTTGCCTGGATGAGCCCGGTGTATTGGGCTGCACTTCTTTTTCAGAAGGGTAGTCGGTTTGCGTTATTTGTTTGTTGGCTCGGACAACACAGTTCTCGATTGGCAATTTACTTTTTAGAAAATATTTTAGAAAGCGTTGAAATGATGAGTCATGCTGTGTCTACAGGACTGATTCCTCAATCGGTCTATGCAAAAAAATTGCGATCGCTATTACCCAAGGAGGCGTTTCAACCTGACGGGAGTAAGCTAGTTGTCCTCTTGATTAATATTGCTATTTTGCTATCGGGGTGGGGGATTGCTTCCTATTTGGATCAGTGGCCCAAGTCTTTGCTTTGGCTATATTTGCCTTGTTCGGTGGTGATGGCTAATTGTGTCATCCTCTTGGCTTTTATCGGTCATGACTTGATGCATGGGAGTGTGATTCGGAACAGGCGCTGGGTTTATGTTGTGACGTTGTTTAGTCAAACAATTCTTTGGATTCCGCCGACATTATGGAAAATCATGCATAATCGGGTTCATCACAATAAAACGAATTCTCTAGCAGACCCCGATCGCAATTATCTTTATCAGCAACCCAATGCTCTCGGCAAGCGGGTTCAAGAGATTATAGTGCCGTCTTCTACGATAACTGTCCCAGGATTAATTTTGGGTATGGTCACTGCTTGGGGAATATATGGCTGTCGACATTTGGTAGCGGTACTATTTTTTAGTGACCAGGACTGTCCCCATGTGGCAGCTCAATTTTCTGTTAAACCTCAAGAGAAACGAGCGATCGCAGCTGAGCTTTCTCTCATGGTACTGTTCCACCTCTGTCTTTTAGCGTATTTACAGTTTGATCCGATCAAGCTGATACTGGCTTATTTCTTGCCCATTGGGTTGGGATATGCGGGTATGATTTTTTATATTTACACCAATCATATGTTCTGTCGCATGACTGAGATCAATGATCCCTTGGTGAATAGTGTTTCTATTAAAGTGCCAAAATTCATTGATTTCATTCACTACAATTTTTCGTATCATGCCGAACATCATATTTTTCCAGGCCTCAATTCTGACTACTATCCCCTCGTTCGAGCAGGCCTGGCCAAGCTTTACCCTGAGCGTATGGGGTATGTGACCACAGCCCAAGATGCCTGGCACGTATTGTTAACAACGCCACGCTATTATCTCACTGAGACCATGTTTACCGACTGGACTGGGACAGAGCACATCCCTTGCCCCGCGCACAATAGCATTAGCTTTTGACCACTTTCTTTAGCTCTAGCGCCCAAAAGCTGATGGTGCCAAGCAAAAATGCGATCGCAATCTCCCTACCACTCAGAGCCACCGTTGAGAAAAACGCCTGACACACCGGCACATAAATCACCACCAGCTGCAGACAGACCGTTAATAACACTGCCCCCATCAGCTTTGTATTCGATAACAACCCAATTCTAACGACAGACTCGGACGACGACCGTACCGCTTCCGACAGGGCAATGCGAGAAAATGCCAGGGTGGTAAACACCATCGTCTGCCAGGCTGGATTACCCGTTTGCCAATAGCTATGGGCGACTAAAATTAACACAATCCCCAGCAGCAAACCAACCCAGAGAATATCTGCGCCCATACCTCGACTAAAAATGCTCTCATTGGGTCGATAAGGCGGACGATCCATCACCTGTCGTTCTGCGGGTTCAAAGCTCAAGGCCAAAGCCAGTAAGCCATCCGCAATTAAATTGATCCACAAAATCTGAATCGGCACCAGGGGAATCGGCATACCCAAAAAGGGGGCGATCAGCAACAACCACAGCTGCCCCACATTCCCCGTCAGAGTGTACTTGATAAACTTGCGAATGTTGTCATAGATGACGCGCCCTTCGCGCACCGCCGCCACAATCGAGGCAAAGTTGTCGTCCTGGAGCACAATGTCTGCCGCTTCCTTGGCAACATCGGTACCGGTAATACCCATGGCCACCCCAATATCCGCCTGTTTGAGAGCTGGGGCATCATTCACCCCATCCCCCGTCATCGCCACAATGTGGCCCTGTCGCTGCAGCGCCTGAACAATTCTCAGCTTGTCTTCGGGAGTGACCCGCGCATAGACTCCAGTTTGGGTGACCGCCCTATGGAGATCCGCCACCGGCATTTTGCTCAGACTTTGCCCCGTGAGTAACACCTCGCTAGCAATGCCCAAATCCTGAGCAATGTGCTGGGCTGTGAGGGGATGGTCCCCCGTAATCATGACCACCTGGATACCCGCCGTTTGACACAGACCAATGGCAGCTTTGACCTCTGGCCGGGCCGGGTCCATCAGCCCCATCATGCCTAGAAAAACGAGCTGCTGCTCCAGCTGATCTGTCCCTGGCACCGAGGACAGGGGGCGAAACGCCAGCCCCAAAACGCGCAGTCCCTGATCGGCGAGATGGTCATGGGTCGTATAGATGCGCTGACGGAGCCCATCGGTGAGCACCTGCACCTGATTATCGATCCAGGCCCGATCGAGGGTATCCATCAGGCTGTGCAAGGCTCCCTTACTAAAGACAACGGCGGTGGTATTGACCGGCACCGCCTGCTGCCACAGCTGCTGTAGAGCTTGGGGCAGGGGTTGGTCACAACGATGACAGGTGGTCATGCGTTTGCGGTCTGAGTCAAACGGCACCTCATCAATGCGGGGCCACAGCTGATCGAGCTTGCGTTTGGGTAACCCCATTTGAGCAGCCACGGTGACCAGGGCCGTTTCTGTGGGGTCGCCAATGGCGTGATTATTGTCTAAGGACGCGTCGTTACAGAGGGTACCGCTCAGTAGAAGCAGACTGAGGGCCTGGTTGCCGATGGCCTCATCACCGGACAGCTGCACCTGCTGACCCGCGATATCCAGCACGGTCACGCTCATGCGGTTTTCAGTCAGAGTGCCCGTCTTGTCAGAACAGATGGTGGTGACCGAGCCCAGGGTTTCCACTGCAGGCAGATGACGAATCAGAGCATGGCGCTTGAGCATGCGTTCTGCCCCCAGGGCCAGGGCAATGGTGACCACCGCTGGCAGACCTTCAGGGACAGCGGCCACGGCCACACTGACCGCCGTGAGCAACATTTGCCGCCAGGATTCTCCCTGAACCATCCCCATGGCAGCAATGACCAAGGAAATGGCGATGGCCCCCAGCCCCAACACCTTACCCAGCTGGGCCAAGCGCTTTTGTAAAGGGGTGGCTTCGGTCTCCACCGATTGCAGCATTGAGGCAATGTGGCCAATTTCGGTGGCCATCCCCGTTTCAGTCACCACAAAGGTGCCGCGACCTCGAGTAATAGTGGTGCTGTGGTAAACCATATTACGGCGGTCGCCCAGGCTGTGTTCAGCGTCCAACACAGCGGTGGCCTTATCCACCGGGACCGACTCCCCAGTCAGCGCTGATTCTTGAACCTGTAGATTAATGGTTTCAAGTAAGCGACCGTCAGCCGGCACCACGTTACCGGCTTCCAATAGCACCAGGTCACCACGGACCAAATTGGCCATGGAAGATTCCTGGACCTGACCATCCCGTTTAACCCGCACCGTGGGTACAGCCAGTTTTTTGAGGGCGGCCATGGCTTGTTCAGCCCGGTATTCCTGACGCAGCCCGATGACAGCATTAAAGATAACAATGGCAAGGATTGCGATCGCATCCCGCATATCCCCCACCATGACAGAAATAATCGCCGCCACAATCAGCATCACCACCAGCGGTGCACTAATCTGTTCCCACAGGATTTGCCAAGGAGATTTCCCCGGCGCCGTTATCAGCTCATTGGGACCATCCCTAAGCAGCCGCTGGTGGGCAACTTGGGTCGTTAAACCAGCCTTTAGATGACTGTCAACCTGTTGGATGACCATATCGGTGTCAAGTTGGTACCAGTGACTCACAATAATTGACCAGGTTGGAGGAAGGAGCGAGCAGGGATACCTACCAGTGTAGCCTTCCTTACCTCAGGCAAAGCGACAGACGCCCGGCTAACAAGACCCAAAAATTAACGACAAAACATAACAAAAAGCTGCAGTGGGAACTTATTCCACTGCAGCCTTATTTTTAAGATGACCCGCTCAGATAGAGCCGGATGGCACCCTAAGAGGCCATCCGGCTCACCCTCGCAGCAACTAATTCTGATATAGCAAAATTGACTGATCCGGTTCGATCACCACGACAGTAGGAGCAGTCACATTACCAACAACGACACCAGCCGCCGCACCGCCCAAAATCTCTAGAAGGTCTGAATCTCCCAGTACCTCACCAATAATCAGACCCCCGGCAGCACCGATGGCCGCATCTTCGATAATATCGTCAGTATCCGTTTGGCGAGGGTCTTTTCGATCGGTGAGAGTCTCAGACACGGCGTTGAGATCCAAAATACGATCTCCAACTTCCACCGAGTCAGCCACATAGCGTAACCCGCCGTCAACCGGTTCAAACTGTCCACGAATAATGCTGCCCGCTGGCAGGAAGCGATCGCCTACCGCTGTCCGATTTTGCAGCTGTAGATTGTACTCATGGACATCATCTTTGTTGAGATAGAGCGTTTCATCATCGCGGATAACAGCATCTAACGTTTGTGTCGCCTGAGCCACGACAACGGGTACGCTCTGCTC
>NZ_JADEXP010000646.1 GCF_015207065.1 Leptolyngbya cf. ectocarpi LEGE 11479
GCTGGCGGACTACGTGGGCTCGGCGGACCTGCGGCAGCAGCTGCGCACTGAGGAGCCACTAAAGTATCGACTGGCAGCCGTATTTGAACAGCTAGAAACACCGCTGCTGCTGGTGCTAGATGACTTTGAACAAAATCTAGAGCTGGTAGGCGACCGGCATCGGCTACTGCCGGGAGTGGCAGAGATGCTCAGCAGCATGATCTGGGCGGTCCGTCAGACAGAAAGCGACCATCGGCTGCTGCTCACCTGCCGGTATGAGTTTGAGTTTAGTGGACTGTCAGCGCTGTATCGGCAGCCATTGGCAACGCTAAAGGGAGCCAACCTAGAGAAAAAGTGTCAGCGACTGGACGCATTTCAACCCAAGTCGCGGGTGGATACCGTGCTGCAGGTCAAAGCCAAGACACTCTCCGATGGCAATCCACGTTTGCTGGAGTGGCTGTCAAAGGTGTTAGTGGATGTTACAACCGATGCCGAGACAATCCTGGCCGCCATGGCGGAGAAGACCGAGGAATTTCGAGAAAATATTTTAGCAGAGACATTGCTATCCCAGCAGTCGGACGAGATACGGGCACTCTTGACCCGTGGATTGATTTATCAGCTACCCGTACCGAGGGAGGCGATGGTCGCCGTAGGCACGGAAGAAGCAGAACAGCACATTGGTCGAGCAGTGGCGCTGGGGCTAATGGAACAGAATGCGGATGACAGCTTGCGAGTGCCACGGGTGTTGCCATTGGAGGTGCCAGAGGATGAAGAACTGGCAGGGCTGGCAGCGAAGGAGCTTTATCGACTGTGGTGGGAAGCGGCAGAGAGTTCTAGCGAGGCCCAGCGGTTAGAGATGCATCGGCTAGCGATAATGGGAGAAGAGGGAGAGATTGCAGCGGAGATTGCTTACCAGTTGGCTGGACAATTTAGAGGCAAAAGCCGATATAAAGAAGCCGTTAATCTCTGTCAAAAGTCTCTTCAGGTAACTACAAGCCACAGGCTTTCCCATGAATTAGCGACCTCTGCAAGAGAAATTGGTGAGGTTGACTTGGCATCAACGTTTTTTGACCAAGCCCTAGAGACCTGTCCTGATGCTGACTTTTCCTATTAAGTCTGGTTCGCTAG
>NZ_JADEXP010000647.1 GCF_015207065.1 Leptolyngbya cf. ectocarpi LEGE 11479
TCCCCATCCCCCCCGTAGGCGGCATGCCATATTCCAAAGCGGTGACAAAGTCTTCGTCTAAGCTATGGGCTTCGAGATCCCCAGCTGCTTTTTTAGCCGCTTGGGCCTCTAGGCGCTGGCGCTGATCGACAGGATCCGTAAGTTCAGAGAAACTATTGGCCGTTTCTCGACCCACGATAAACAGCTCGAAGCGCTCCACTAACCCAGGCTTGTCTCGATGGGGCTTGGCCAGGGGAGAAATTTCCACTGGATAATCGGTCACAAACGTCGGCTGGATTAGCGTTGGCTCTACCACCTGTTCAAAGGCCTGATTGAGGATATGGCCGATGGTGAGGCAATCATCAATGCCATGGAGCCCAGCCTCTTTTGCAGCTGCTTTTGCCGCATCTAGCTCAGTAAACTCAGCAAAGTTTACCCCCGTCCTTTCCTCCACGGCATCGTGCATGGTGACGCGTTTCCAAGGGGTGCCCAGATCAATGGCATCCCCCTGATAGCTGATCGCAGTGGTGCCGAGGACCTCCTCTGCCGCATTAACAATCAGGGCCTCGGTAATATCCATCATGTCGTGATAGTCAGCGTAGGCTTGGTATAGCTCAATGGAGGTAAACTCTGGATTGTGACGCGTAGAAATGCCTTCATTCCGAAAAATGCGGCCCATTTCAAATACGCGCTCAAAGCCTCCCACAATCAGCCGTTTTAGGTGCAGCTCCGTGGCAATGCGCAGATACAGCTGCATGTCCAGGGTGTTGTGGTAGGTGACAAATGGGCGCGCATCGGCTCCACCGGGTTCAGTTTGTAAAACCGGGGTTTCAATCTCAATAAAGTTTTGCTGGTCAAGGTAGCGGCGGATTGATGTGGTGATCTGCGCCCGCTTCCGAAAGGTGTCCCTGACCTCAGGATTGACGATTAGATCCACATAGCGCTGACGGTAGCGCTTGGCCACATCGGTAAGACCGTGCCACTTATCGGGCAAGGGCAGCAGCGCCTTGGTCAGTATGGCATAGGCACTGACTTTGACCGATAGCTCACCTTTGTCAGTGCGCTTGATGGTGCCCTTAACCCCCAGAAAATCCCCCACATCCGTCAGCTGCTTGAGGGGGGTAAACG
>NZ_JADEXP010000182.1 GCF_015207065.1 Leptolyngbya cf. ectocarpi LEGE 11479
CTATGATTTCTTTAATATAATTAATAATAAAATAAGTGGCATTTTCCAGAGTAATGAACATTCAAATATCTTAAATAGAGAAGAAAGACTTTTACTCCTAAGATTAATTTCTCTAGGAGGCATTTTACCACTTATAATCTTTGAATGTGCTCTGACAAATAATACTAAAACTAATATAGAATCCTACCCTCCTTTTCTTATAAGAGCCTTAAATATTATTTTTGAGACTGCAGCTCGCGCAATGGATGTATCCATCGCGCATCCAGAAAAATCGATTGGTCAGATAGAAGAAGTAGATGAATTTAGGACCTTTTTCGGACAAGCAATTAAAGATATGTACATTGCTCATGCAGTTATTTGGGCATCCAAGGGGAAAAATCCTGACACTACTTTAGGATTAAATCAAGATTCTATCTTTGGTATTGTTCCTTCTCTCCTAAAAGTATTTCTCGCATACCATGGTCAAGCTCAATTGCTAGGACTGAGAAGAAAAATATGCCTTGATGATTTTTCTTCCGAGAATAAAATTGTTGCCGATTTGATAACTGAGAAATATTTAATGCTTCGCTCCCGTATAGAGACATTTGCAGATTCCAAGAGAGCTGCTAATCGCTCACGCTTAGACAAGGTCGATGAAGATATCCAGATCGCTATAAAATTCATTAATATTGGTCAGCAAGTTTTTGATTTTATTTAGTCAAGAAAAGATTAAGATATCGCCTTACATTAATTTAACCACTTGTGCAAGTTCTATAGAATCTCCTCCCACCCAATGAAGACCGTATTTCTTTCCTAAGGAACATTCTAGGGCTTAAAAAGTAATGAGACCGGAAGTTCAGAGGGCTCTGGGGTAGATTGAGCTTCCCTCTGGCAGCCTGACATATCGATGCTAAACCCTAGTTCTTTCGTGGTCTTCGGATTTTGTAGGCCTCTCAGGTCAAAGCTTTCAGCTTCCGAACCTGCATTTTCTATACCAATGAGCTTAACAACAGCAGAATAGGGATTTGAGATACTTGTGTCAGGCAGTCAGGGTGCGGATCTTAGGGGTGCAGACCTTAATGATGCTTTCATGTTCGATGCCAACCTCAGTGATGCTAACCTCAGCGGTGCCAAAGTCGGAGGGCGAGGGGGGCTTGATGTAGCCAAGCTATGCCGCACAACTCTGCCAGAATCCTTTTTGCTCCAAGTCTTAAACAACAATCGTGACTGCGAAAAGTTAAATATCGAAAATCACACCCGTTAGTTATTCAACTTGTCAGTAGACATATGATGGTGCAATTTAACTATGGTTACCTCCTTACCTGCATGGGCTAAGCCGCTATTCAATCGAGACATTAGGTAACCGGCTCCATTCATTCCAAGAGCCGTCGTAGTTCTGGACTTTAGGGTAGCCCAATAGATACTTCAGCACGTACCAGATAAAGCCTGAACGTGCTCCAACAGCACAATAGGGAATAACTCTTTTATCTTTGGTGATGCCCTGCTGAGCGTAGAGGCTATGAAGCGCTTCTGCTGACTTGAACGTACCATCATTGTTTAGGGCCAGCGTATGCTCAAGATGCACAGCACTTGGAATATGGCCTGCGAGTTCGTTACCCTCGGGCGGCTTTTCCATAAAAATTTCCCCCCTATATTCCGCTGATGTCCGCACGTCGAGGATGACTGTGTCTGACCGGTGAAGCAGGTTTTGGACTTCTGCGGTGAGGATTCGATAGTTGAGATCGCTAGAGGCAGGCGCTGTATATTGAACAGGCTCAAAGTTTGATAGCGCTGACGTCATCGGACGACCCTCCACCATCCACTTTTGGTGTCCACCGTTGAGCACATATACGTTGTCGTGTCCAAACCGTTTTAGCAGCCAGAAAATAGTTGCGCTCGTCGCTAGATTACTGCCATAGGCGACTACGGTGGTCTCAGGAGTAATCCCAGACCTAGATAGCAGGGCGGAGAGTGCCCCAGCATCTAAGTTCATACTCATATCAGGCGTCATCAAATCTGAGGGGATGCTCCAGAAAACGGCTCCTGGGATGTGGGCGTTCTCACAGGCTTCTCGACTCATATCAACTTCAACGATGCGCACAGAGGAACCGTTCAAATGCGCCGCTAACCATTGGGTCTCTATCAAGCTGTCTGGGTGACTATAGCTCATCATTCTTCTTCTCCGCGTGGCCCATCACAAATGACATTGCTCGATGAACCAGTGTTGTAGATGTCGTAAACAAGGTAAATCCGGTGAGCGGATGCAGGACGCCTAACGGCAGTGGCTGCTGAATATGCGCTGTCGCAAATTGCAAGAGCAGCAGAATCACTATCGCTTTCGTTAGTGTTTGAACCCGCTTTGGGAAAGGCGTTACCAAAACCCCCATCAGGAGTAGCACGGCCATACCCCCATAGCCGCGAACAAGCCAGACATGAACCTGCCACCAGCTTGCATCTGAAAAGACGGCGAGACCAACGGTTAGGAGCTGAGCAACTAAGCAAAGGTTGAATAGAATAGCCATTGCTAAGAAGCCTACTTGTCCCCAGCTTTTCCCGTCATCGGCTGCGATAGACAATCCTTCAGAAGGGTGATGCGTCGTCATAGCGTGGTACCCATTGTCTGAGCCATGTACTGCATCGCTTTTTCTACCAGCGCAGGCCCAGCTTTTTCGGGCGAGCCCACATCGTACGGCGGGGCCGGATCGTATTCCATCAAAAGCTGGCTGATTTTGGCAACATCTGCACCATAGAGAGCTTCCGCAACCGCTAGCCCAAAGTCAATTCCGGCGGTAACGCCACCGCCGGTCATCCGATTGCGATCTACGACCACGCGCTCCGTGCCGACTTCAACGCCCAACTTGGCTAGCAGTGGACGTGCGGCCCAGTGCGTAGCAGCGCGATAACCTTCGAGTAGCCCTGCCTTTGCAAGAAACTCAGAGCCGCCGCAAACAGAGGTTACGAACTTCGCTTTTTCGCCCTGCGACGCTAGAAAATCAAGCACTTCGGCGTCATCTATAATGGCGCTCTGTCCGCGACCACCGCCGATACAGATGACATCGACAGGTGGACAATCTGCAAAAGTAGTATCTGGCACAATCACCATGCCATCGTCTCCCGTAACAGGCGCTAGCGTTTTCCAAACGCGGTGAATTTCAACGTTGGGCAATCCAGCAAATACTGTTTGAGGGCCAACTATGTCCAGGGTGGTCATACCGGGGTATATGACAATGCCGATGACGTAATGTGGCCAGTCAGTTTGTAGTTCAGTCATTTTTTTCTCCAAATTAGAGAGGCTTGAACGATGCCAGTGAGCATCTATGCCATCTACGATAGAGAGAGGCTCGGATAACGCCTAGACCACGTTCGGGTAGTCTTTTTTCGGATAGTTTTTTGGGGTACTTTTTTAAAGTGCACTCATTTGCTGTAAGCATAAGAAGCCAGATGAAAAGCCAGTTGCAGAGACTGTTTCAAGCGATTAACCAAACGGCGGACGAAGATGAGTTGCGATCGCAAGTTGCGCCAAAAATTGGAGAACACTTCTCAGCAACTCGCTCAGGCATCTTCTTCTTCGACCGCATCGCCGCAGAGCGCAACCTAAACCCCACTCTTAAAAAGGCGGTAGACACCGTCCTTTCGACTGAACGCAACCCAATTGCTCGTTATCTGGCCGAGCAACACGCCCCAGTTCATGAAAGCCTTGTAACCTCACCCAAAGCTTGGCAAATCATCTGCCCTCGCCCAGATCACTGGCATGTGATGGCCGGCCCGGTCGTTACCAAGGGACAGCTAGTCGGCGTGTTGGGATGCACTCGAGAGAGGTCTCAGCCTGCATTTAACAACCAAGATCTAGCCGACGCGAGTGCGATGTGTCTGCACTTATCGGTATGGGCAGCGACTGTGCGTATCCAACAATCTCCCCAACAATCTTCCAGTTTCGCAACAAACTTGGCTAACAGTGATACAACGCCGCTATCAGCACGCCTTACCGCTCGCGAGCGTCAGATAGCAGAACTGGTATCTTTAGGGAAGAAAAATGCAGAAGTCGGTGCTGAACTTTGGATCACTGAGAACTCTGTCAAGCAAGCCCTAAAAAAAATATTCCGCAAGCTTGAAGTTTCTTCTCGTACCGAAATGGCTACACAGCTTTTAGCCGAAAGACAACTAAAACAGTAGTATCCAATTAAACGTCGTCTTGCGTATGCTGCGGACTCGCTGACCGATTCAGCCCCAGTCGTTCATTTTGCCCTGCACTATTTTCCAATAGCTTTGACCACCAGGATGCCGCCAAAGTACAAAAACAAGACAGCCCCTGCCAGCAGGCTTTGAGTGATGGGGTCAGTAGACGGCGTGAGCACCGCCCCCAGCACCACGGCACCCAGTAAAACCGAACGCCAGCCTTTGAGCATCGTCTCAGAGTTCACAATGCCCAGTAGCCCTAGCATGAACTGAATAACCGGAATCTGAAAAGCTAAGCCAGTGCTAAATAGCAGCAGTAGCACAAACTCAAAGTAGCGGTCAATGGACCACAGCTGTTCAACGACGCCCTCGCCGTAGTTAATAAAGAAATTTAGAGCAGCGGGAATGAGCGCAATATAGGCAAAAAAGATGCCTACCACAAAGAGAACGCTCGAACCCAGGACAATTGGACCCACTAGCCGCCGCTCTCGTCGGGTGAGGCCGGGTAAAACGAACAGAGCAATCTGATAAATGATAAAGGGGCTGGCCACTAAAATGCCGCTGTAACCGGCCACCTTGATGGAAACAAAGAAATACTCACCGGGGGAAAGCTGTAGAAACTTTGCTCCCTGGGCCGGAATCTCAAGGATTGAAACGATGCGGTTAACGAAACAAAAACAGCCAATCACCCCCACCAGAACGCCTAGCAGAGAATAGAAAATACGCATCCGTAGCTCTTCGAGATGGTCGAAGAGGGACATTTCTATCTCATCGGGCAGTTCGTTGAGGTAATCATCGACCTGCTCAGTGGACTCTACCGTCTCTAAGTTGGACGTCATGGGCTGCGGTGCCGACTTGTGTATAGATATATTTTGTATTGTATCGCTGTGATTGGCCTATGGGCGTCCAAATCCGATGCAACCATACAGGGCGTCAGCCAGCTATTCAGCCGCAGGGCTCGGCGCAGTAAAAGTCAAAAACTCGGCTCCCCCCGGATTGCCAGCTGGGACAGGTTCACTACCATTGGCTGAAACCATGGCAGCTCCGGCATTGCCAACGTTAATAGAGATCGATTCCTGACCTTCCCAAAGTTCTTCGGCTCCAGGATCCAGCAGCCCCTCAAAAACCACCTCACCGTCAACAGTCACGCTCATCCAAGAGGGACCAGCTTCAGTGATTTCCACCTGTAGATTGACCGGAGCGTCGCTCACGGCAGGCTCGGGCTCGGGAGCTGGTGGAGGGGCCTGGACGACCTCAGTTTGGGGAGCAGCGGCCTCGGTAGGCTCGGTGGGTTGGTCAGAGCTGCCACCGAATAGTCTAGGACCGAGCAGTGCGATCGCACCCACTAGCACTGCGGCACCAATGCCCCAAGGCAACCAGTTGACGTTAGAGTCAGAACCACTTGCAAGACTTTCCCCTACGGGAGCCCGTGCCATGGGAGTATCGCCTGCCGGAGGAGACGCAGAAACCGGATCGGCCAGAGGCGCGGCCTGTCCCAAGGGGGCGCTTTGTTTAGAGCGACTACTAGAGCCGGTGCTGCCATTCCCCAGGTTGCTGAGCCCTGCGTCAGCCAGTTCCCGGTTGCTCATGGGGGCAGGATCCTCCAGGGTGAGATTCTTGGTAGGCTCCGGGCTCTGGGCCTCTGGGGAAGGGGGCGGCGATATCTTTTCAGCGGTAGGCTCTGGTGGTGCAGTCTTGATCGATGCAGTCTCTGCAGTCTTGATTGATGCAGTTTCTGGTGGTGCAGTCTCTGATGGAGTAACCACACTACTGCCCACAGGGGGGGAGCTAGTAGTAGTAGAGCTAAGACGAGGCTCACTCTGCAGCGGTAGGGCTCCTACAGGCGGCTTTGATTGGACGGGGGTTGGCTTCTGTGCCGTAGGCTTCGCCTGGACCGGTGCTTTTTGGTCGGCTGTTTGATAGGACATGTCTATCTTAGTTGCCGGTCGAGGCACAGGCCGTGGCGTATCTGGAATAGAGTGGACCGGAAATTGTTTAGCAAAATTGGCCCCGTCTAAGCCCAATGCATCGGCATAGCGACGGATAAAACCCTGAACAAAGATTGGCTGAGGTAAATCGGACGTGTCACCGGTTTCCACGGATTTTAACAACTTAGCCCGAATATAGGTCTGTAGGGAGATGTCTTCTAAAGACTTTCCCTGTTCCTGACGCTTTTCTTGCAGGTAAGCGCCCATTTGACTCAGTTGCTGCTTTTGAACGGTGCTGTAGCTAGTCACGTTACTCTGCTGGTTGTGTTTTGGAGATGAGCGATTCAAGCATTAACAGGTTACAAAAATTGCATAGCCTGTATCAATATGGGTTCCCCGATTGGTCCGTCTACGTGTATCCTCGGCGTTTACCTGCCATTGTAGAGTTAACCGTTCGAATCGCATAGGGCTGTCATACGGATCTAACGGATCTAACCTATGGGGTCCGGTTAGACGTATTGCTATTGGACGGCTTGGGTTGTGTATTGGGCGACTTGGCGATTGATGGCCGGGTTATAGAGCCGTAGATAGTTCCAATAGCCACCAAAGACGGCCTCCACATAGCCGTGGGTCTCAGGAAATGGAATGTTCTGGGCAAATACATCTGGATCACCGTATCCCTTGGCAATCCAGTCGGCTACATTACCAGGCCCCGCATTATAGCTGGCGACGGCAAACATGGAATTGTTGCTATATTCCCGGTGAGTGTAGTCCAGATACCAGGTACCTAGTTTGATATTTTCGTTAGGGTTTTCTAGCTTGGCGTCGATATTGTCATTACTTTCTCCGATTTGGGTCAAAACCCAGTCGGCGGTGCTGGGGATGACTTGCATTAGCCCAATGGCATCTGCAACAGAGCGAATTTTGGGCTCAAATCGGGATTCTTGACGCATGAGGGCAGTGACCAGGAGCGGGTTGAGCTGACGCTCTTGGGACCAGGCTTGAATTAGGTCAAAAAATGGAAAGGGGTAAACGGTTTGCCAGTAGGTAGCGGTTGTTTTGAGCTGCTGATATTCGGCTTTTTCGGTCGCTTTATCCCGCCAGGCCAGGCTGGTGAGCATAAAGATGCCGTCGAGGTTGTCCCCCACACCGACGCGCATGACACCATCGGTAAATTGTTCTGCCACTGACGGGTCTTGAGCATTGCTAAATTCGGTCTGCCAGAGGCTCCAAGCTTCTGTATCTTGGCCCAGGCGGTACAGCAGCTGCAGGGTGTCAGAACCTGCCGGCAGGGAGTCGCGCTGTTGGGGCAGCCGCAGCTCCGGTGCTAGATAACGCACACTCTCAAAGTTTCCCACCTCCCATCCCAGCATGACGGCTGAGCGCCAGGCAAAATAAGACTCAGGATATTGGGCGACGGTGCGTTCATAGGCTGGCCGGCCGGCCTGTCCCTGTTGCTCAGACCATTTTCCAGACCAGAAGCTGGCTTCGGCGGCCAGTTCGCTTTGGGGGGTGGCGGCTACGAGGTCTTCTGCCAGCTGGCGAGCCGTGGCTAGGTCATTGGCCTTGGCGGCTTTATGGGCTCGGCTCAGCCGCAGTTCGGCGGCGGCTTCAGAGTCACTATATTGACTGAGGACTGAGGTGCGGGCGTCTTTGGCAGAGGTGGGACTTTTGAGGTTTTCTAGGATATTGGCTTTTTTGAGCAGAGCCTCACCGGCACGGTCTGGGAAAGTTTTGATGGCTTGATCCAGGGCGGCTAGGGCGGCTTTGTCTGGCAGAGAGTCGGCTAGTTTAATCAGCCCGAGACCGGTCTCAGGAGCACTGGGATAGGTTTGGGCAAGTTTTTGGTAGGCTGCGATCGCAGCCACCTTTTTCCGCGCAATCTGGGCTCCGCGCGCTGTCCGATAGAGACTGGTAGGGGATGTGGGCGCCTGAGCATAGGCCTCAGAGGCTTTGCCATATTGCAGATTTTCCCAATAGCCAAAACCCACGGTTTGCCATTGCTCAGGCGTTAGCTCCTGGCCATACTCCTGAGTTAGCCGATCTAGACTGGCCTCATAGTCATCATGATAGAGACCATGGGCCGCCACCAGTAGGAGCAGCTCTTTGGATGTGCCCGTTTTTAACTTTTCCATCGCCACCTCTACCGCCCTTGGATGGCTCGGGTGTTTGGTTACCAGCTCCTGCCACTGCGCTGGGTCCTGTTTACCGAGTTCGTAGCGAGCTTCCGCAGTGGCGCTATGGGTGTCATAGTTTGCTAGCAGCTCATTCCAACTGGTGGGAGCTTCACCTGCTAAGACTTGAGCCTGTCCCCGCCTTAAAAGTACATAGGGGGCAAGCACATCTGCACCATTGCTTGGGTCCTGATTATCCAGGACAGTTAGGGCCTCATTGGCGTTGCCTTGAGCGAGTAAATCCGTTGCCAACAGGTAACTGGCCAGATACGTGTCCTGACTCTTCTGATCGGTGGCGATCATCTGTCGCAACATGTCAGTGCGTGTCTCCGGTGGCTGTAGTGCCAGTCGGAAGACCGTTGAATCTGTCTGTTGCGGTTGGGATTGACCAGATGGAGCGGTCGGTAATACCTGCTTGGCCACTTGGCTAAAAAACACGATCAGCCCCAAACTGGCCAGACTGATTCCCCCCAAAAGCAGCAATGGTAACTGGGCTTTACCTAGTTCTATGAGACGTTTTCCCATGGTGGATCAGCTAAATCAGTGGTGTAAAAACGATACAGAAAAGACGAGGATGCGCTACCGTGCTGTCAAAGCAGACAAAACCCGCTGTGTTCTATGCCAAAAACTATGAACATAATAGAGGGCCATATATGATATTCAGTCAATACGAAGACGCCGAAATCATTAGATACTAAGACGGGAATTAGCACTGAGATGGGAATGAAGTTCGTAGCATCAGACAAGTCTTGTTTAACGTGGTCGGGAGATTGCCTTGTTATTGGTTTATCTGAAGAATCACTCCCCCTGACGGGACTGCTGGCTGATTTAAATGAGAGGGTGTCTGGACTACTGCAAGAACTCATCGACGAGACAGACTTTAAGGCTAAGGCTGGCAGTTCTGCTGTGATCCGAGTCGGTGGTCAGGTGCGTAAGCTGGCTATTGTCGGGTTAGGAGCAGCCGAAGAACTTAAGCTAGAAGGTCTACGTCGGGCGGCTGCGATCGCAGCTAAACTCGCCAAAAGCGAAAAGTGTGCCTCCTTAGGCATCAGTTTCCCCATTTGGAATAACAGTCCGGAACGCACCACTCAAACCATTGCTGAGGGCATCACCCTGGCATTGCACGAAGACAAACGCTTTAAGTCTGATGCAGAAACCCCAAAAGTAGCGCTCACCGATGTGGCCCTACTGGACTTACCAGGATACGATGACGCGTTAGCAACAGCCTCCCATGTTTGTGATGGCGTTATCTTAGCGCGTGAACTCGTGGCAGCACCGCCTAACGTGGTCACCCCGGACGCCCTAGCTAAAACGGCTGAGACCATGGCCACTGATTATGGTCTTACCCTCAAGGTACTAGAGCAGGCAGAGTGTGAAGAGCTCGGCATGGGGGCCTACCTCGGTGTGGCCATGGCATCGGAAATGCCTCCTAAATTTATCCATCTCACCTACACACCAAAGACAACTCCAAAACGCAAGTTGGCGCTGATTGGCAAAGGTCTCACCTTTGATTCGGGCGGGCTCAATATCAAGGCCGGTGCAGGCAGCATGATCGAGCTGATGAAGATGGATATGGGGGGCGCTGCCGCCGTGCTGGGAGCGGCCAAAGCCATTGCCCAAATCAAACCTGATGTGGAAGTGCATTTTATTAGTGCCGCCACCGAAAATATGATCAGCGGTCACGCAATGCACCCAGGGGATATTTTGACCGCCTCCAATGGGAAAACCATTGAGGTTAACAATACCGATGCGGAAGGTCGGCTTACCCTGGCTGATGCCCTAGTCTATGCTGACAAGCTAGGCGTAGATGCCATCGTGGACTTGGCCACCCTGACGGGGGCTTGCATTGTGGCCCTAGGGACCGATTTAGCTGGCCTATTTAGTCCTGATGATGAGTTAGCTGGAAACTTGGCCAAAGCTGCAGACTCTGCCGGCGAAAAACTGTGGCGGATGCCCATGGAGGACAAATACTTTGACGGGCTAAAGTCGATTGTGGCGGATATGAAAAACACAGGCCCCCGCCCCGGTGGTTCCATTACGGCGGCTCTATTTCTCAAGCAGTTTGTCAAAGATACGGCCTGGGCTCATTTAGATATTGCCGGGCCGGTATGGAGTGAAAAAGACAATGCGTACAACAATCCTGGAGCAACGGGATATGGTGTACGCACACTGGTGCAATGGATTTTGGAGAGCGCCTAGTTAGGAGCGGTACAAGAGGCGTTGCATGCGTAGAGGCGTTGCATGTAACGCCTCTACTACAAAACCCTTAATTAATGAATTAACTGGCTCGAATGTTAACTCGCTGGCTACGGTTAGTAACGGAGATTTGAGTCAGCGGCTGATGATTGACCTGGTCAAAGTGGGGGATGAGAGCAGGCTGCTGCTCGAGTTGCTCTTCGCACACCATTTCCTGACGACAGCTGGGGCAATACCAAAACACCTTACTGTTGCTGATGTGACGCAGGAGCGTGTCTTGGCACAGGCTGCACGTAGCGCTGTCATTTGATAGTGAAATATTAAAACGGTTTTTCATAGGTCGTCGTATCGTATCGATACGTCACTGACTATCCCTACGATGCCCAGGGTTTAGAAAAATTGCTGTAACTTTGCACATATTTGTACAAAATTTAAAGAATGTGTGTTTCATAACATTGCAGTTAAGATTAACCTCGACAGGTCTTAACTGGCTAGCCAGCCATATCGTGTTTGAGAGGTGCAATACGGCTGGCATCTATGGGCTGGCCTAAACCGAATCCAGTTTCAGCCCAATCATTTACAAAGCCTAGTTTCTCGCCACGCCCGCATCGCGAGCGGCCTGTTTAACGGCAGCGGCAACGGCTGTAGCCACACGCTGATCAAAGACCGAGGGCACAATATTGTTAGGTCGCAGCTCACTGTTGGGGATGAGGGTGGCGATCGCATGGGCCGCATGGAGAAACATACTGGTGGTAATCGCCTCAGCCCGACAGTCAATCGCGCCGCGCAGCAACCCCGGAAACGCCAGCACATTATTAATCTGGTTGGCGTAATCGCTACGTCCGGTAGCCATTACGGCCACAATGCCGTCTAGCAATTCAGGCTGGATTTCGGGCACCGGGTTGGCCATGGCAAAAACAATCGGGTCCTGGGCCATAGCTTTCACCATGTCTACGGTGACCACGCCGGGGGCACTCACCCCCATAAACACGTCTGCACCCACCATGGCATCGGCCAGGGTGCCGCTTTGGTCGACAACAAATTCTTGCTTGCGGGGATTGAGGTCGGTGCGATCGCGACTAATAATCCCCTTCGAGTCGCACACCGTAATGTGATTGACCCCTGCTTTCTTAAACAATCGTCCCATGGCCAGTCCGGCGGCTCCCGCCCCGTTGATCACCAGTTTAATCTCGCCCATCTGGGGTTCTTTGCCGACGACTTTGAGCGCATTGACCAAGGCCGCCAGACTAACAATGGCTGTCCCATGCTGATCGTCATGAAAAATCGGAATATCCAGTTCTTGCTGCAGCCGCGCCTCAATTTCAAAGCAGCGAGGCGCACTAATATCCTCCAGATTTATGCCCCCAAATACGGGAGCAATGCGCTTAACCGTTTCTACAATTTCATCGGTGTCCTGGGTGTCTAGACAAATGGGAAAGCCGTCTAAGCCCGCAAATTCTTTGAATAGCATGGCTTTACCCTCCATGACGGGCAGAGCACCTTCCGGCCCTAAATTGCCCAGCCCCAGTACGGCACTGCCATCGGTGACAATCGCCACCGTATTCGATTTAATTGTCAGGTCGTAAACCCGTTCTGGATGTTTGGCAATTTCAGAACACACCCGTCCGACGCCAGGGGTATAGGCCATGGCCAGATCTTCCTGACTGCGTACGGGTGCTTTGCAGACCATATGGATTTTGCCCCCCTCGTGCAGTTTGAAGGTGCGATCGTGGATCTCGACGACTTCAATCGCGTCTAGGGCATACACCGCATTGACAATTTCCTCAGCATGTTCAGCACTAGCGGCATCAACACTGACATCTCGGGTAACATTTTCTCGACACCGCTCAACGACATCAATATCCCCCAAATTTCCCCCAGCTTCAGCAATGGCCTGGGTCACCTTTGCCAACATCCCTGTCTGGTTGGGCACATGCATGCGGATGGTTAAACTGTAGCTAGGGTTCGGCGTCAAACTGACCATTGGCAAAAACCTCGGATAGTGAGGAATGGATATGTAGTAAAAAATGTTAAGC
>NZ_JADEXP010000183.1 GCF_015207065.1 Leptolyngbya cf. ectocarpi LEGE 11479
GCACGCTGTGCTACCTGGGGCAGTAGAGCCTTACCCAGCTTTCTAATTATTGGTGCCCAAAAGTGTGGAACCACCAGTTTATACGACTATCTCATCGAACATCCCCAGCTATGGGCCGCCCACATCAAGGAAGTTCACTTTTTTGATGGGGGGTTAGAACCAACCATCAATACTTTTCAAAAAGGTGAGTCCTGGTATCGTGCCAATTTTCCCTTAAAAAAGGCCATGCGACCCGGAGACCATACCTTCGAAGCCTCTCCGTTGTATCTGTTTAATCCCCTCGTACCGCAACGGATATCTGAGCTGATTCCTAATATCAAACTCATTGCCGTTTTACGTAACCCAACCGAGCGAGCGATCTCACACTACTTTCACGAAAAGCGCCACCATCGCGAACCCCTAGATATCGCTGATGCGATGGATGTCGAAGAAAAACGCCTGGCACCTAAATTAAAAGCCCAAGACTACAAGAGTGACACCTTTATCCATCTGTCCTACAAAAGCCGTGGTCTTTACCTAGAACAACTAGAAAGATTTCTAGACTATTTCCCTCGAAAAAATCTTCTCGTCCTTGAAAGTGAAACATTTTTTCAAGATCCCAAATCTACCCTACGTCGGGTTTGTGAGTTTGTAGATATTGACCCACAATTTCCCTTTAAAAATCTTCAGCCTCGTAACATTGCCCCCAATAGGGTCAAGGTCCCCCCAGAGGTTTACAGCTATTTAGACAGCTATTTTGCACCCCACAATCAACGGCTATATAATTTTCTAGGAGAAAAATATACCTGGTCATTTCCCTAGCCTAAAGTTGAGTTCACTGACCCATTGCGAATACTGAGGTGAGGGAAACCGAACTGGATCAGCGGAAATCAACCATTGGTGATATGGCTCATTTTCAGCTCAATATAGACTGTGAAAACCTTGCATGTGTCGATGTGCAGAGTTGGTCATTAGTAAGCTTTTAGTGAGTCTAGATAGGTCATGGCAGTTGTTCAAGAAAAGGGAAACATCAGTATCCATACTGACAATATTTTCCCAATTATCAAAAAATGGCTCTATTCCGACCATGAAATTTTTCTGCGGGAGCTAATTTCCAATGCCGTAGATGCCATTAGCAAGCTGAATATGGTGTCCCGCAGCTCCGACTTCACGGGGGATGTGGGTGAACCAGAAATTACCATCGCTATTGATAAAGACGCTAAAACCATCAGCATTAGCGATAACGGCATTGGTATGACCGCTGATGAGGTGAAAAAGTACATTAACCAGGTAGCTTTTTCCAGTGCTGAAGAATTTGTCACCAAATATAAGGATAGTGATGACCAGCAGATTATCGGTCACTTTGGCTTAGGTTTTTACTCATCCTTCATGGTCTCTGACCGTGTAGACATCGATACCCTGTCTTATCAAGAAGGGGCTACGGCAGTTCACTGGACCTGTGATGGGACGACATCCTTTGAGATTAGTGACTCCGAGCGGACCGAGCGGGGAACCACAATCACGCTGCATCTGCTGGAGGAAGAAGCTGAGTATTTAGAAACCTCCCGTATTCAGCAGCTGATCAAAACCTACTGTGACTTTATGCCCGTTCCCATCAAGTTGGATGGGGAAGTCGCCAATAAGCAAAATGCGCCTTGGAAACAGTCCCCCAGCAACTTGAGTGATGAGGACTATCTAGAGCTTTATCGCTACCTATACCCGTTCCAAGAAGAGCCGCTGCTGTGGGTTCATTTGAATACAGATTATCCCTTTGTCGTCAACGGGATTCTTTACTTTCCAAAGCTGCGCCCCGATGTAGATGTCACTAAAGGGCAGATCAAGCTATTCTGCAACCAAGTTTTTGTCAGCGATAATTGTGAAGAAATTATCCCCCAGTTTCTGCTCCCGCTGCGGGGTGTGGTCGATAGTACCGATATCCCACTCAATGTATCCCGTAGCTTTTTGCAAAACGATCGGACGGTGCGGCGCATCGCTGATTACATTGCCAAGAAGGTAGGCGATCGTCTCAAAGAGCTGTATCGCAGTGATAAAACTAAGTATATTGAGTGCTGGCAAGACTTAGGCACATTTGTCAAGTTCGGCTCCCTCAATAACGATAAGTTCAAACAGCAGATTGCTGACTTTGTAATTTTCCGCACGACGGCAGAGCTGGCTAGCGATCAGCCCAAAGTGGAGGTCCAAGCTGAAGAGGATGATGCTTGGCAGTCAGCGGATGGTGAAAGTGCCGCTGCTTTAGATGCCAATGGCAATGCCTACACCACGCTCAAAGAATATCTAGAGCGTAACAAGGATAAGCACGAGAACCGAGTATTTTATGCCACTGATGAGGTTTCCCAAGCGACCTACATCGATTTACATAAGCGTCAGGGCTTAGAAGTGCTCTACCTAGACTCGTTCATCGATACTCACTTTGTGCCGTTTTTAGAGCGGGAGTATTCTGATGTCAAGTTTTCCCGAGTTGATTCTGACCTTGATAATACGCTGATTGACGAGTCGGCCAGTGGTGACATTGTCGACCCGGCAACTAACAAAACCAAAGGTGAGCGGGTTAAGGAGCTATTTGAGCAGGCGTTGAATCAGCCCAAAGTGACCATTCGTACCGATGCTCTGAAGGCTGACAATGTCCAAGGAGCACCCCCTGCCATCGTGCTATTGCCCGAAGAAATGCGTCGTATGCAAGAAATGATGGCCATGATGCAGCAGCAGACGGCACAGTTTCCCGAGGAGCATACGTTGCTAGTGAACACAGCGCATCCGCTGATTCAAAATCTGCTGGATATGAGCCAAGGGGCGATTGTACAGGCTGATGGTGGTCAGTCTCCAACAGCCACTATGGCCACCATGATTTGTCAGCATGTATATGACTTAGCTCTGATGGCTCAAAAAGGATTTGACGCCGATGGCATGAAATCCTTTGTCGAACGGTCTAATAGCCTGTTAACGGATTTAACCAAAGCCTAGGTAATTCTCAAAACAGTTGGTTAATGCCCCTTGGAATCCAGACAATTTGGATCCCAAGGGGCATTGCTTTTCAAGTTTTTCCGCTATAACAGGTTGCTTCTCAGAGGCGAGTTGTGCAAATATTAAGGACTGTACTCCAAGGACCATGCCATGAGCCGCAGATGCGATCTGACCAATAAGAAGGCCAATAATGCCTTTGCTGTTTCCCACTCCCACCGACGCACTAAGCGTTTACAGCATGCCAACCTGCAAGACAAGCGCGTGTGGTGGCCCACCGGTAAGCGCTGGGTCAAGCTGCGTCTATCGACAAAGGCGATTAAGACCCTTGAAAAGAAAGGGATTGAAGCAATGGCCCGCGAGGCTGGCGTTGATTTAAGCAAGTACTGATTATCTATAGCCCTAAGTGCTTTGTGTGTTGGCAATGTTTCCCCAGTGCATGGCAGCTTTACGGTATTTGAGGAACTTGTTCAAAACTTTAAATTTTTAGTGTATTCACGGATAAATCCCCTAAGCTGTCTAGCCAGGG
Organism: Leptolyngbya cf. ectocarpi LEGE 11479; assembly: GCF_015207065.1. Lineage (GTDB taxonomy): Bacteria > Cyanobacteriota > Cyanobacteriia > Phormidesmidales > Phormidesmidaceae > Leptothoe > Leptothoe ectocarpi. The sequence goes on from NZ_JADEXP010000183.1 coordinate 3,488, forward strand.
GATTTAGTGTATTTAATGACAGCTAAAACATCCAAACTACTGCTGTCAAAGCAATAGCGCTACTTATGTCGATGCATTGATGTATTGCTTTGACGACTACCTGATCGCTTTGCTACAAGGGATGGGTAAATTCTAAATTAAATATTCAGGCATTATCCTGATTACCGTTTTGGTGATTGAGGGTTTAGGCTAGGCAAGTCTACTATGGGGTCTGTAGATGCCAACCTAAACTAATCTTCGTTCCCTGAAGATTCTTAAATTTAGCCTTACTGGGCTATTAATCCGTGACCAGGTCTACCGCTCGTTCTTAAAGTCAGCGATGTCTACTCCAAAACGCTCTCGAGTTTCTAATCGTCGTCGATCATTCAGCCAAGTCAGGCAGTTGCCAAAGCGCTTTATGGCGTGGTTGCTGCGATTGGTGTTTATGAGTGCGCGTTTCACCCGTGCCAATCAGGCTGGTTTTGTTTTGCCCACGACGGTTTTACTGTTGCTGGTCTTTTCGTTAACGGTCGGCGGACTTAGCTTCCGCTCTTTTTCGCGCGTTGAACAAACCATTTCCCAGCGAGAGCAAAAGATCGTTGGAGAGTTTGCGACACCAGCTATTGACCGAGCCAAGGCCAAAATCGAGTATATGTTTAAGGAGGCATCGGCTACTGCTGACAAGCGGTTGCCAACTGATATAGAGCTTCTAGAGGAGCTATTGCGACGTTCGGGGGATGAAGCTGCCAATGATGCTGATCGCAATCCATATACCCTTGCTGATGAAACTCAGCTAGACATTGTTGATGGCCCTCTCTTTATTGACCAAAATCATATAGTTCCTGCAGCCTCCGCAACTCGGGATGATGAGTTAGATCCTGCTTGGAGTTTTAAGGTTAACGAGGGAACTAATGACGAGCAAACCATTGTTTACTCCATCTCCCTAAAGGGCGCGACTGATGAGAGTGAAGCTGATGGTAGCCGTGACGATGCTTTTACCGTAGACAGTGATATCGATGTGGCCTCGCCTGTAAATGCAGCTAAGGCTAAGTCCATGGTGGTTCGTAATGCGCCTATTAGTACCACAGGGCTAGGTGCCAATTGCCCCATTGGCTCTGTATCTGAGAGCGGTTGGCAAGAAGTTGGTGCAACTCAGCTAGAAAAGAATTTTCAAGTTAACGTCCTGTCTATTAAGTACGGCAATAATAATCAGCCCATTGTGAATGCGGCTGAATACCAGCAGGTGCGGGTGGCCCCTAAAGGACTTAAATGGGGAGCCTGGTTCCGTTATGACCTTGATATTTTTCCTGGTCCAAACCTGCGGTGGAATGGAGCCATGCACACTGAAGGTAACCTTTTTGTCGAGCGTAGTTTTAAGGCCTACTTGACCAGTGCATTGAGTTCTTGTATTAGTGACCCCCTAGCCTCTGAAGTTAGCTTGAATGCCGTTGATAATAATGGCGATGATGATTTTGAAGACGATGTAGATTTTGTTGGTCAGGTAGCGGGTGCCAGCATCATCCAAAACACCTTTAGTTTGCGGGATGGTGCAGAAGACGATAATGTCACCTTCCATCTCTACAATGGTGCTCCTATTCCTGCAGAGGTGACCTTTGATAATAAGCGTGATGCCACGAATACAGGCAATGATTCGACGGTTAATTTGCCTGGAGGAACCCCATCTGATATCGCCATTGATCCGGTCGAAATTCTGACTCAGGATGGTTATAAACATCTGGAAGATGGTGTCTATACGGATCCAAACTGGGTGGCAGCTGCCCTTAAAAAACCTGACGGTAACTCAGACAGTGGGCGTGTGGAACTAGAGCAGCCGACAGATAATCGGCCCTTCTTGGATGATGGTTTTAGGGCTGATAACCGCTATGGTCCTAAGCCTGTTTACGATAGTCGCCAGTCTTTGGTATTGAAGGACGGTGCGGCCATGGCTCAAAAAAGAGTGGGCGATACGATTGTTGATCATGATGCTTTGATGAGCAACGATGAGGAGGCTGGTGAGTTTGGTCTGGACGGTTACTGGGAGCGCCGCTCAAAGCTGACGGGGATGCGGGCGATTGTCGGTCAGCGTCTAGAACTGGGGAATGCCTTTGGCTGGGGTGGCAATAATGACCCGCTCTACCCGTCTAACGGTGCCGCTGATGTGACTGAAAACTCTGGTGGTGAGGAGTATAAAGGGGAGGCTGAGACGCTTCAGCATAGAACTCTGCGGGATAATCTGGCTGCAGTGCAAAGCCTGGTGGTTTATCACCATACTCAGAACGATGGAGATTTGCCCCATATCTGTATGGCTGCTACGGCCCATCCGGGTACGGCAGATACGTTAGTTAATAGTCGTACATTTGGTACATTTCCCTCTGGTAGTCCACAGATTGACTTTTTAAGTGGAAATGGTACGAATGGTTGGGAATTCGACTTTTATGCCAACTTTTCTACTGACATTCAGTCGGCGCAACCCTTAGGTAAGGCGTTGCGGAATTTAGCCCACCTTGCTGGCGATCCGTTTGGTGGGGCACCGTCTTTCCCGGCAGCTCAAGGAACTGAGGGCGTGGCTTACACTGGTGCCAATGCTGATACTGCTGAGCTGGTTCACCCCTATCCTTACCTATCTATGTGGGGAGACTTCTCAATTTTGCGTCGGGTGTTATATGACTACAGTGCCCCTACTGGGGTTGAGACGGATAAAATCACAACAGCAGCGGCTTACAATGCCCTGAGCCCGGCGGATAAGTCTACGCTGCATACGGCGGCATGCTCCTTGGGGATGCTGGCCTATAACCTGAAGGAAAATACGGCTGAAGCTAATCAAATTTTGCGAGATCGTCGCTATGGATTTGCGCCAACGCCTGCTGCGGATGTTGCTTTGGCGGGACTTGCTCCCAAATATCCGGTGCTTTACTATCTGTTCCCTGAGGTTGGCCACAATCACTTAGGTGCAGATGAAACGGGTACTGGCGGCTTTAACCATGAGCAGCTGCCGAGCGGTGACGAATACTTCACAGAAGATGGGGTGGCGACTCTCTACATATCAGATGCTGACGGAGTTAATAGAGATCCTGGAGCTGGCACGCTCTATGGAGCTGTTGACCCAGATGCTATTGATCTGACACCAGAAGCCAATGTGGCTGCTTTTAATCAACCAACAGCGACGCCTGCAGGGGCAACGCTGACGGCAGATAACACTCAGGCTGCTCGGGAAAATCGTACAAAGAGTTATATTATCGCTCCTGGTGGAGCGGTGCATGAGCTAGCGCTCTTGGATAAGGTGATGATGGACGGTCGTGAACTGATGGCTGTGCGTACGCTGGATGTCGATATTGAGAAACTGACCGCTAATACGGTGGGTGGCGAGTCCTGGATTCCTGAAAGCGATGGTCTGATCTATGTTTTCCGAGAGGATGCGATGCGTGAGGATTCCATTGTGCGTCCTAGACATATAGCGGCCCAATGGGATACAGGTGGGGCAAACGATTGTAAAATCTTTGCTAATCTAGCGGGTCTACTGGCAGCTGCTAATGCTAACTGTCATATGGATATTGATGCGGCTGACGGTAGTGGTGCAGATACCTTTGATCCACCGCTGAGTACTAATGAAGGCATTAGTCCTAAACCAGTAGATATGGCCCCTGACCCATTACGGCGGCCCTATGGTTTCCGAATTATTAACGGTGATGAGCTGGTGCGGAGCGATAGCTTTGAGTCGGCTGGTATGACCTTTGTTAGTGACAACCCTGTTTATATCAAGGGGAATCTGAACTTGCATAAGGGGCCTGGTGCTCCAGCTTTTGTAGAGGACTTTTTGGAAGAGTTTCAAGGGGCGTCTTTCTTGGGAACAGCGTTTGCTGATGCGGCGGATGAAGACGGTGCAGGGGGAGCTAAGGAGCTGTTCTACAACCGGGCAGCAGCTGACTTGAATCCTGATTTTGCCGACCCAGCGGACGATACTTGGCGACCAGTTGAGGTGTTTGCTGATGCGATCGCAATTCTCTCTGACACATTCTTGGATGGTGAGATTGAAGATGCCTTTATGATCGAAAGTCGGGCAGCAAACACAGGAAATTATGGTCTGCCCAATGAAAATACCTCATTCTTAAACTTCCATCATCCATGTCCTGAAGATGCGAGTGGTACAGTTGCTTGTCGCAATAGAGATATTGAGGCTGCTGATAACGATGCTGAGGCGATGAGATGGAAGCGTGAGAACAATGCCTATGACAATGCTGCTTTGCCAGTATTAATTACCCGGAACGGCACGGTCTTCAACAATGGTGATAACGCTGCTAACGATAGACCGTTCCCTATTGATTTCGGTGCGGGCGACCTCTATGTTTGGCGAGGTATGGGTGACTACGACGATGCCCGCAGAGTTGACCTGATGACGGCCGATAGAGCTCAAACGAATCCAGTTGATGCCAACCGTGTAAATGCACTGCTGATTAGTGGTATCCATCCTTCTCGTCCAGGTCAGACCTACGGTGGTCTCCATAACTTTCCCCGGATGTTGGAATTCTGGGAAGATAAGCCCTTGTTTATCTCTGGCGGTATGTTCCAGCTGAACTTTAGCACTCAGGCAACAGGCACCTTTGACCAAGATGCTTGGGAGCCTGGAAGCGTACCGGATTTGACAAGGCAAGACAACAACTACTATTGGCCACCTAAACGCTATTGGGGTTATGACGTTGCTTTGCAATATCGATTTGCTGCGCCTATTGGCCAGCGTTTCCAAAGCGTCGGTGAACCTCGTAATGAGTACTATCGTGAACTGCCCCTAAATGATGAATACATTAAGCGTTTGATGTGTGGCAGTGATAGGAATGATAATTATGTTGAGGTGAATACACGGCTTGAAGCGGCGGATGCGGATGATTGCAGAACAAAAGTAGATGCTTTGTAGGGAACTGATGAAATGGTGACGTCGCTAATTTCTGTTGCTAAGGGCTATTTGCGTAAGATCCAAAAAGACAATGCACAAAGCGGTCTAACCCTGCTTGAATGCTTGGTCGCTCTATTTGTGATTCAAGCTGTTGTCGCGGTTTCAGCGCCGCTGGTGGTACTTGCGGTCAGTACCCGTGTACAAAGTCAGCAGGCCGATCAGGCACTGCAGGTTGCTCAGGGTGAACTGGATAGAATCAAAACGGCGGTTGCCCGTGGTGATGGAAATGAGTTTAGGACAGGAATTGATATTCCTGCTAACACTGTAAGATCTAGAACAGATTTTACGGATGCTACTAAGGTTCCGCCTCCTACATCTGTTGTAGATGGTGACGACTATAAGACGGATTTTCGAGTAGCAAAAGCTATCTATCTAGATAGCGATAATGAGCCAGATTTGGCGCTACAGCTATTTCGTAACTACATTGATTTTATTGACAATCCTGCGATTACTTCACCCCCTGATCTAGCTGCTTTTGATGTGGGTGTGCGGGTTTATCGGGCGGATATAGTCACAGATAGAACCGCTGATTTAGAAGTTGAGCAGGCAAGTTATGGCTTTTCTGGTAACAAAGTTGGCGGTTCTAATCCGACTCGGCCATTAGCGGTTTTATCTTCCACTGTTTTCAAAAGTGATACAGGGCAGTCACTGTGTGACTACTATGACTACCTGAACGATACAAATGATCCTGGCGATCCTGACTTTGAGATTCCAGATAAATGTTAGTAGTCAAGCAACAGTGAGCGATCGGTAGGCAAACTTTAAAGGTTGATCATGGTGTTCTGCAATCTTAAAAAACGGGCGATGAGACGGCGCAAATTGCGAGAAACTGCCTCTAGCAATCAGGGATTTACCCTGTTGGAGCTGCTTGTCGCTTTAATTATGTCCGGTGTTATCTTTGCCGGGTTGATGACAATAATTGTCAATTTTCTCCAGATTGACCGACGTGAGGCCAAGCTAGATCAGCTGCAGCAAGACACTCGTCGGGCTACAGATTTTATGGCTGACGATCTCAGAGAAGCGATTTATGTCTATGGGCAAGCAGCGGCTGACCCTGATATTCTGGATTTGGGCGACCTGGCACCTTTAGTTTCTGCAGGTAGCGAACCTGTGTTGGCATTATGGCGACCGGTTCCCATTGAGGCAGTAGACGAATTGGCAAATATAGAAGACTGTGCGACGCAATATGCTGGTGATGCCGATGATATACAAGAATGCGGCATACTTCAGGCCCGTCGAGCTACCTATTCGTTAGTTATCTACGCGTATCGAGAGAATGCTGCTGGAGAAATTTGGCAAGGGCCAGCGCGGATTGAACGTTACGAGCTGCCTAAGTATGCAGATCTAGGCAATGCGGCTGATCCGTTTGCATTGATATCTGCTAGCTACGTCGATCCGACTGATGCCAGTAATGACTCTCAATTTAATAATTTTGAGGAGTGGACTCCTCCAACTGGCCTGACGCTAACCTCTGCTACGTTAGTCGATCAGATTGGCTTGAACTATACTACCGAAGACGCGACTATTACCGATGGAACGTTCGTAAGTGCAGGCTGTCCCCGGATTGCGGGCGGAGCTGCTGGCCAATATCTCGCGGTTCCTGAAGACGTGACTGAGGACTCATCATTTTACGCCTGTGTACGCGACCCCGCTGTGGTAAATGCAAGTAATCCTCAAGGGGCGATTAGGGCTAGTCAGGATGTGTATTTGTTTGTTCAAGGTGATGCCCGTAGTGGGGGTACTGTTCGTGGAGAGACAAAAACGTTGGATGCCAGCGATTCATATCTCAATGGAGCCAATGAATCGTCTAAATTGCCAGAGATAGAAGCCCGCGTTCTGGTGGGCGGTGGTGTTAACAGAGATGGTTAAGCAGGGTATGAAATATTCTCGAGCGAAATTAGCCACAGGGTTATCGCAGCGCTTTAATCACAATCGAAACCAGCAGCAGGGCTTTACCCTACTTGAAGTATTGATTGTTATTCTAATGACCGGGGTTTTAGCCTCTATTGCTGCCCCTGGCTGGTTAGGCTACCTTGACAGACGGCGTATAACTACCACTCAAGACAATGTTTTTAGCGCTATTCGAGGAGCCCAGCTCAAGGCTCAAGAACGACGCGAGGAATACCAATTTAGCATTCGAGAAACGGATGATGGTTTTCTTGAGTGGGCTGCACATCCCGCCGCTGCAGCTCCGGTGATTTGGGAAGAATCGCTTTCTAACACTGTTGAGATTAATACAGAAACCGATTTAGAAAATGATAATACAGCAGATCCTTTAGAACCTTACTATATTCGATTTGACCATAGAGGCAATGTGAGCCTCCCTGCTGGCAGCGCCCTGCCCCAACAGCTGGTTCTCTCCAGCGCCAACAATCAAGATACTGGAGCAGGCGATAATACAGCAAAATCTGTTGTGGTACAGACAATTATTGGCACCCTGAAAAAGCAATAATCGAGAGCCTTAATCAGTAAAATTCTGGTTTCTTTCTAGGCTCTGGTTGGTTAGCCTGCTGACAGTTGTAATAGACATCAGTGGGCTATGTTAAGAAAATATATTGGTCAAAAACGCCGTCGGAGTATCAACACAGGCGGTTTTACACTGCTGGAATCATTGGTTGTGGTAGGGATGATCGGTGTTCTGAGTGTAACCGCTGCTCCTAGCTGGGTGACTTTTTTAGAAAGATGGCGTCTCAACGATGCCCAAAGTCAACTTTACTCTGCTATTCGTACGACCCAAGCTAACGCCCAGAACAACAGGCTCAACTGGCAGTTTAGTATACTCGAGACTCATGCAGGTGAGGTGGAGTGGGCTAGCCATCCTCAGAATGAACTCCCTATGGTTTGGCAAACACTTGGCAACGATGCGATTGATATTGACCTGGCTGACACAACGTTGGACAGCCGCGATGGTGTATATTACATCCGGTTTAACTACAAAGGTAATCTGGTGTCGCGGACTAGAACCTTTACGCTAACCAGCAGTATGGCTCCATCAATCAAACGCTGTGTGGTTATGTCTAACCTATTGGGCGCTATGCGACAGGCCAAAGAACAGGAGAAGCCTAGTTCCTCTGGGCGATATTGTTATTAGGGATAGAGATTTTATAGAATCCAAAGATGATGTCTGCAGAAGAAGATGTTTGCAGAGATTGCCATGGAACGTCTGTACGCCAAGAAATGCGATGGATCTGCTAACTGATATTGACAGTGTTATTTTTGATTTGGGCGGGGTAATCGTTAACTTAGACTATGGTTTGACGATTCATGCGCTTAGCAAGTTGGCTGGATATGACATCTCTCAGCAGTTCAGTCAGCAACGTCAGGCGGATATTTTTTCTAAGTTTGAGGTAGGTGGTATCTCAGTTTCTGAGTTTCGTCAGGGACTGATGCAGTTGCTGCGGTTTGAAGCAGATGATGATGCGATTGCCCAGGCATGGAGTGCCCTGATTCTTGACTTTCCACCTGAGCGGGTGGAGCTGGTGCGGTAGCTTGGTCAGCGGAAACGGATTTTTTTGTTATCTAACATCAATGAGCTGCATTTGGCGACCGTAGATCGCAAGTTTGCTGCCGCCATGGGTACCGATATTGGCACCCTAGCCGACCAGTTTGAGCGGGCCTATTACTCCCACTTGGTGGGCGATCGCAAACCAAACCTCACCATTTTTCAACGGGTGATTGATGAAAATCGGCTAACTCCCACCAAGACGCTGTTCCTGGACGATACAGCGCATAATCTAGTGGGAGCCCGGCAGGTTGGTTTGCAAACCATTCATGTTACCCAGGAAAACCCGATCGAAAGCTTGAATCTGCTGGATTTATAGGAATTCCAGTTGATTTGCCGATGGAAGAAAAGGATAGAATAGGGCTCGGTCCTTTTGGCGTTGCGATCGCATGAGCTATCTAGATTTTGCCCTATTTGCCCTGCTGGGAATGGGGGCTGGCACCCTGGCCGGTATGCTGGGCATCGGCGGTGGCATGATTATTGTCCCTGGGTTGTTTTATCTATTTTCACTCATAGATCTGCCTGGCTATAGCCTGATGCATCTGGCGGCGGGGAGTGCCATGTGCATTAT
>NZ_JADEXP010000184.1 GCF_015207065.1 Leptolyngbya cf. ectocarpi LEGE 11479
GCACCCGCCCGCCCCGCTGGCCGCCAGACAACCGAATAGAACCCTGAGGCACCGTGACCGGCACCGACACCGCAAACCGCGCAGGCCCCGCTGACACACAGCGCACCCGCACCTGATAGCCCACCACCGCTGCCCACTTGGCCGCAAACGCTGACGGCAGCTGCGCAAACCACACCTCAGCCACGTAGCCAGTAAAGGACCGCTCAGACTCGCGCCAGCAGCACTCGACCGCGCTAAACTCAGTAGCCAACCCAGAAACAAACTCAAACGGAACAGAACGCATAACGACAAACCCAAAAAACAACCACCCACTAGGGCATGGTTCATGGAACCGGAGGGAGTCCAGCGCTTGCGTTAGCCCTTGCCCCCGTAGGTAGCCCCTCGGGGGCCGATTTGCGAGGGGGTAACGATGTGGCGTAGCCCAATGCGTAGCAACAATAGCTATCGTCGGGGTGAAAGGAGTTTCGTTGAGTTGCGTTGGCGGAGCCTCTCCAGCGGAGAATCGCAATCTAACTTAAAGCCTCATGCTACAATCACTGCGCTTGTGAGCGCAGCCGCACAGCAAAAAGCCCCAGCGATGGCCAGGGCTTAGTTAGTACTAATTTACTAATTCTAGCAGCAGAGTAACGCAGGCGGTGATCAGGCTAAACGAGCTGTGTCGTGGTTGGGTTGCGATCGCAAAATCGACTACCAAGGCAACCACCTCCGCGTCTGCTTCGACTGATTGCGAACAACCGCCTTAATCTGGTCGTTCACTTCCTCCTGCGAGTCTCCGCCGATGGTGCCAATATGTCGCTCCAGCTCATTAGCCGATATCGATTCATTCACCATATACGCCTCTTGGGCAGGCTGCGGTAACGTATCACGACGTCCACGTTTACCACCAGTTTGGATGTATAGCTCATCTACATCACAGTCAAACAATTCCTTGGTTTCTTCTACAATCGATTCTCGATAGGCTGTTTGGTCACCGCCATTGTCTTGAACTGATTTAGTAAACCGCTTAAAGACAGTAGCGCTATCAACCCTCTTACGCGGCGGTACGAGTTCCTGTGATTGTCCCAGTACGTCCAGCTGCGACGCCGATTCCTCGACCTCCTCCTTCTCGCTCTTCCACCAATCTAAAAAACCCATTCGCGTTCTCTCTTTCTTGGGAGTCAAAATCAGACGAGAAAAGTTGCTCTAGACCTTCACGGATAAGTTCCAAGCCATCGGAATACATCAGAAACTCATCTAGAATCTGATGACGATATTCGTAGTCCCAACGATCAGGAGTGAAGTTCAAGCTGACGGCAACTAAGGCCCATGCGTCTAGACAACTTTTATAAGACAACATGGCCTCAAACCGACATAGAGCTTGAATCCAGGTCTTTTTATAGCGACGGTCGCCAAAGCTTTTGACATCCTTATCAAAATTCTCAGGCTGCAATACAACACCGTCTTTCCAGGCGTTAAGGGAATCCCATACTTTGCGTGTGCGTCGCTTTATCTCTGGAAGTTTCATTGTCGTTGGGGGAGATCTATTCATAGATTAACGCGCTCCTAGTCGCCTGAATCACTAAATCTCAGTCCTGTTGCCGTCTTACCTGCATACTGAATCGCCACCCATCGACCATTGGGCAGCTTGTAATAGTCTGCGGTGCTATCTCGATAGGCGGGAAAGCCAAACCGCTCGGAAATAGCGTCATAGCTCTGAGGAAACTGCAAATACAGCAGCGCCTTGATTTCGGCTTTGTTTAGCTCACCATCTAGAGCGTAGGGTTCTAAGTCTGGTGAAGGCACTGCAGAGGGTTCTACGGCTTCAACCGGAGTAGGTCTAAGAAAGTCGAGTTCTGGGCAGCTGGTTGTTGCGATCGCAATCCACAACAACCCCACAATATTCCGCGTCATTCGCCACCTCCCATCCGCCGCTGCTTCAGAGAATTGATAGTCTGCAACTCTGCCTGTAGCTCTGCCTGATAGAGCATCACTGCCCGCTGCTGCCCCCGTGTAACAGCGGCTTTTAAATCAGCCTCAGATAGGTTGCTTTCAGCGGTATTGGTCTGGTCAATCAGGCTCTCTAGGCTCTGCAACTGCTGTGCCACGGATAGCTCTAGCTCATTGGTCTGGGTCTGGCGCAGAGCCAGCACATTGCCCACTTCCTCAGGCATTAGCTCGCCTTCGATGACGCCAGCACTGGCCCATTCGTGGGAGTAACGAGTTTTAGCATCGGTTACCCAGGACTTGCGATCGCAATGTTTTACCTCGGCAAACTCACTAAATAAGGTGCAGGCCAGGTCGGTATATCCTTTCCCAGATTTCAACAACGACTCAGGCGCAATCTTCTTTAACCATGGAAACCAACGATTACGGATGGTCGAATCTGAAACGTTGTACGCTTCTGCAATGGATTGTGCGGTATGGTGTCCGCCACTGTGCGCGGACATGTCCGATAGAACGTCCTGCCGCACGTCCGAATATGTGCTATTCATTAGTGGAATCCTTTTGACTACAAGGGTTTTGCTGTGTGCGGGCGCTGTACCTTTGATGTGCGGTACCAATGCGATCAAATGTACGCCCGTACACTAGACACTACAATAGGACATCAAATCGGACACGTCAAATAATATTGATTATTGAATTTACTTAAGAGGACCTACACGACGCTAGATAGGTCAGAAGACACAACAGAAAGCATTACAGTATTAGGCGTTCTTAGGTTTTGGCTGTCATGGATGCTGAGCTGGATGAAATCCCGGTTTCTTCACTACCGGATCGGTATGGTGTACATCGTTCCCAGGTGTACGCCCGCATGGATGCCTTAAAAAAGCGGGACCGAAACCTAATTCCTACGAAACGGGGAAAGAAGTCCTATATTACTCGACAGATGTTGGACTATCTTGATGGGATGGCAGCCCTTATACAGCAAGGCCAAACCACCAGTGAAGCCGCTGATCAAGTAATGAATCAACTGCCTACACGTCGGGCCGACAGTCCAGTGGACATGAGACAGGTTCAGTCGTCCGAACTTGCGATCACAAATCAAGAGTCAGGCTTTGACCCTGACTTTGACTTTGAAAAGCTACTCAGTAAATTGCGGGGTCTGCAAGAACTAGCTAACCAAAACTGGTGGCTCAGCAGCAGTCAGATCGCTAATGTCTTAGAGCTGAAGTCACTCCCCCCAGGGGATGAGTTTGAACGTTATGGGTTCCGGTTTACCAAAGCAGGTAAAAACGGACCAGAAACAGCCTGGAAAATTGAAAAGTTGTAAGTGTCAGCTATCGAGCCGACAGTTCGATGGACAGCTGACACGAGCCGCACATCTCTTAACCTACTTTTTTGCTTACTGCATTACTGCAGCAAGGCAGTATTTACTTAATCATTCACGTGAGGGAGTATCGCATCAAGTATTGCTCTGACGATATCAACCTTGCGCTTGCCACTGGTGGCCGCCGCCATGGTTAGGCGTCTATGCAATGATTCCGGCAGGTCAGCCGTAAATCTAATGTTGCGTTCCGGTGCATCAGTCGGCGCTAGAATGTCTGCCAGAATTTCTGAATCAGATTGAGCCTGAGGTTTTAGTTCAGGAGTATCTTTTGCTTCAGCTTTAGGCGTTTTAGATTTTTCCTTCTTAGCTGGGGGTTTACTTTGCGCTGCTGCAAATACATCATCCAAGTTCATGGCTAAACTCCTCCCAGATAGCTTTCCAATCATTTTGAGCAGGACCTTTCACCGTGTGACCATTGCTCGCCGCATGGATATACGCCTTATAGCGTCGAACCGCTCGCTGAAATATCGGATACCCATGGCGCTCCAATGCCGCCTTAGCATCAGCCCCATCTTTTTGCGGCGGTGGCGGGACCAACGTAATTAGGCATTTGTAGTTAGTGCCTTCAGGCAGACTCCCCGCCATTTGAATCAGTGCAGAAATCGAGAGCGGATCGGGAGTAGTCGGCAGGATCAGCAAGTCCGTACCGTTGGCGATGCTTTCCACTTCATCGGATGAGGGTCGAGCTGGGGTATCGATAACCGTATGGGTATAGTTGCCTTTCATTAGCCGCTTGGGGGCCTCGGCTTCTAGGCAAACATCAAATGGCAACAGTCCTTTTCTGGCCCATAGAGATGCTGATTTATTCGGGTCTGAGTCGATTAGAAGCGTGGGGGCTTTCGCCTGGAGCAGCGCCGCAAAGTGAATAGCGCTGGTGGTTTTGCCCACGCCCCCTTTGAACTGACAGAGGGTGACAATCATTACTGGATGCAGTAAGGCAGTATTGCAGTAATAGTTCTACCATGCTGTGCTGAGTAGTCAAGGGCGTGGGCGATACGTTGAGTTTGGGGTTGAGATCGCAACGCAGTAAATGCAAGCTTAAGCATCTCAAGCTTTAAAGCTCATTTCTACTAGATCGCTCAGCCATTTAGCCTGTCACAAATTTTCTGGGTCATTCCACATACGTATAGAAGCATCGAATATTTTTGATTTGATGTAGTGGGCAACGATTAGATGACTAATATTTTTCTGGCTTGCTCTTGAACATATCGAGAGCAAAACTAGCATTTCTCTCTACACCTTCAATAGCAACCTATAGAACAATGCCTGACTCAAATTCAACGGCCATCTTACATCCCACATCAGGACAAGAATTAGCTCCACCACTCTTTCCAAGTAGTGAACTTCTGCACTATGGCGGTAGCGCTGCAGCCATTATTATCGCTATTTCAATTTTGCTAAGAGCCGTAGGCGACATGATTGGAATATTGGTACCAGTTATGTTGCGAGCCCAAATGCCTCACCAAAATCCCAGCCTTCCTTCATCCAGTGAATCAGCTCAATTGAATTCCACTAAGCCCCCTACCAAACAGTAATGTCACATTTTTTCTGTTTAATCCACATAGTTATGTGAGGTAGGGGAACTCATGGATGAATGGCCAAAAATCCAGGAACGTTTAGCTCAGCTTGATGACTTTATAAGTGAAGTCATGTCCAGCAGAGACAACTCAAGGCCCCATAACCTTTTGTTGCTAATTGACCGATGGCTAAAACAGTTTCACCTGTCCTCGCGAATAGATTGTAGTGAAATCCTCACCGAAACCTATTTTCAGGCCCGTAGTGAAATTCGAGATAAGGGAGTACATATAGAAAAATTGCCAGCCTGGTTCAAAACTGTTTCCTATCGGATGATTCGAGACCTTAGTAAAAAAGCCAAAAATCGTAACCGCGCCACCCAACGACTTAGTCGTCACAATGAACACTTTACAGAAAACGTTATCCATCTCAATGAGTTTGATCACACCAGCATCGAAGCCTTACTTGAGGCATCAGCAAAACTGAAAGAAGAAGAGCTACAGATACTGAAATTACGAATTGTCCAAGGTCTGTCATGGAAGGAAGTCAAGCATCGCTGGATCGCGGAGACAGGTAAAGATATATCAGAAGCCGCTTTGAGAAAAAAAGGAGAGCGTGCATTAAAACATCTCCGAGGTGAATTTACAGCTAAACACCCCAAAATATCGCTACAGATAAAGGGGGTCGTATGACAAGAAAGAATCACGATAATTATCTCAAGCGTCCTACTGACTCCTATTCAGCGACTTTAAAGGAATACCGTAGCTTAGCCTTACGACCAGAACTAACTGAAATAGAAGCTAAGCGTCTAGAACATATTTTAGAAGTCGCTTGCGCTGACGACATGCTCAGCCTGCTACTCAATGAGGTTGATGAAGCTCTTTTCGATGCACAAGAGCGTAGCGAGCATCATAACTACCATGAAATCCAAAATGAAGCTGCCAGGACAGTTGAGTTAATTGGTGGGAAAATCCCCTGCCATAAAAAGGTGTTTGCCAATGCCAAGCTGAACCTGGCCGCCTATGAACCCACACTCAAAGAATACAGTGAGCTACTACAAGCTTCGACTTTATCTCAAGCTGATGCTACTCATATGGAGCAGATTCTAGAAACTGCCTATGAAGATGAGCTATTGGCCCTACTGCTAGATAACATTGATGCGCACTTGGTCGAAATTCAGACAGTTGATAAACCGAAGCAAACCAAGCAGAAAAGAATTCCTCGTCGCAAACGTTCTGCAACATCAGTCATTGAATCGGCGCTAATTGCCTGCTCACTTTTATTGGCTGCAGCTCCCCTAGCTATGAATCTGCAGCCACAAACCTCACCATCACAGGAACAGCTCACGTCTTCAAATAATTTTTTCGTAGATCAACCATCTGTATCTGAGTTTAATTTTGAAACCTCAAATATTTCACCTGGAAAAGAAGAGACATTAGCTCAAATGACTCCCCAGAGTTCTGCTGAAAATGATGCCCTGGAAGAAGAAATTATCAGTCCTAACGTTACAGACAATAGCCTAAGCCTTGATACAGGCGATTTGTTTTCACCCGAGATAGAGTTCGATGTAAAGCTCATAGAGCCCGACCCCAGAGAAAGCTTACCTCCTCAAAAAGCAATCACCGACACCGACATCGCAATAAACCTTCCTGCTTTAGAAGCAATAAAAGAGGACACAGAAGATGATTTCATCATGCCTTCCTATGATTTGCCTACCATGGAACCGATTGAAAATGAAAATAGCGAGGAAGCCTTAGATAATCACCTACCTGAACCAATACGTCCAACCACTAATGAGGAGCCTGGACCTTCCAATATCAATTGGGATTTTCATGATGCTCCAAATAACAACGCAAAAATTGAAATAGCAGGTGAATCAATCGCCCCTGATGCTTCATTAGGTCACAATTACCCTCAATTGGGAATTGCAGCTAGAAGCGCAGCTCTGCATCCCCATGTTCTAATGGAACCTAATTCTGAAGAAACTGTTGAAGACGAATCAGTAGATCGAACAGCAAATATCATATCTACAAACAATCATTCTATAGCTCCTATATATGGGACTTCAGGATTAGGAGCTGATGAGACTGCTATTGTCGCAAGTGGAGAAGCCACTATAGAAGGCGGTGCAGTTATAGGCATGAATCTATTCCATAGCTTCAGAGGGTTTAGTATTTCTGATGACCACCAGGTTTATTTTGCTCATCCAGATGGCGTTGAATCGATCTTAAATCGAGTCACAGGTATTCATCCTTCACAGATTGCTAACTTAATGGGATTGGATAGAACGGCAAACCTATTTTTCTTGAATCCTACTGGTATTGTCTTTGGTCCAAATGCTCCTCAACTAGATATCAGAGGGGGATTTACAGCTAGCAGCCTGGATAGACTAGCATTTCAACGGGTTGAAATTTTCTTAGATAGAAACCCCGAAACCCAAGTATTTAAAGATAATTCTGGATCAATTGTTGTTAACTCATCAAGCGGTAATGTCTCTTCCCTGATCACTGAAGGTGATATCCGTATCACAACCTCCGTAATGGCTGTGCCAAATGACAGCGGCAATATTCTTGAGACTTCAACCAGCGGTGATGGTGGTCAAATTTCACTAGAGGGAAATAGGATATTCGATATAGCACCACGCCATAATATATCTACTCCTAATAGTTCTTCCCTTAGCATTGCTGAACTTCGCCAAACGAGTAGGCCGAGTAGAGCTTCTATATCTGTCGTTAGTGGGCTTAGCGATGTTCTGCCTTCTGACTGGGCCTACACTGGACTACAGAGTCTTGTTGAAGAGTACGGTTGCCTTGAGGGTTACCCCAACAGTTCCTACCGCGCCATGACTCGTTATGAGTTTGCTGCTGGTTTGAATGCTTGCTTAGACGTAATTGCCCATCTGAGTGCGCCAGATATTCGCAGTGACCTAGACACTATCCATCGTCTACAAGAAGAGTTTTCTGCTGAGCTTGCTACTATCCGTGGTCGCGTTGACACTCTAGTAGCTAACGTAGCTGAGCTAGAAGCTAACCAGTTCTCTACTACTAAGTTGAAGGGTCAATTGGATGCTCACCTAGTAGTTCCTTTCAATGCTCCTGATGCAAACGATGCACCTACTTTTGAATACCGCACTCATTTGAACTTTGACACTAGCTTCATTGGCGAAGACCGTTTGCGTATTCGTCTTCAGGCTGGCGATGCTAACAACTCTCTACCTGAGGTTGCTGATGGTCTCGCTAGCCAAAGTGGTGCTCGTAATGAGCTTGAGGATAACGTTGGCCTAGATGACGTTTACTACTCTTTCCCTGTCGGTAGCCATATCTCCACTATCGTTTCTGAAAACAGCAGGGATGCGAGCTGGCAAACTGATAGTACAGCATCCGACTTCTTGGGTACTGGTAATGCAGCTGGTATTTACTATGTTGAGGAGTTCGATAACAACGAAGTCGCTGAAGAGTACTACTCTATAAAAATCAACACATATTGGCCTCTTACTCCTAGTGTACTCTACGGAGAGTTTGATGTTGAAGGCGATGACATCATATACGGTATTATCCGTTCTACATTCAGATTCTAAATTTTATAGCCTAGCACCTTAGAATACGTTGGCGGTTCTACAATCAAACAAGGAGCTACATCAACCCAAAACCTCAATCGCAGCCGCCTTTTCAGCGTCCGATACATCCAGATACCGTTGCAACGATACCATCGACGACCAGCCGCCCAACTCCTGAATCGCCTTCATCCGCACGCCCCCGCGATCTAACCCAGTCGCCCAGGTGCGACGATTGCTATGGGTACTAAATCCTTCAAACCCTAGATAGCTACACACCCGACGCAGCACTTTGTCACACGCCTGCCGAGTAATGGGCTGATCCTTGTTGCGCCCAGGAAACAGATATCCTTCTGTGGGCAAGTTCGCCGCATCCAAAATCGCTTTCAACTTTGAATGAATGGGCACGGCCCGCGTATGTTTAGTTTTCGTGGTGGCCTTTTTAAAGACGATAGTATTCCCCACCAAACTTTCCGCTCTGAGCTGCCTGGCTTCGCTAATTCGACAGCCCGTGTAGTAGCAAATTGAGAATATTGCTCTCATATTGGGATTCAACTCAGCTACCACCTGTTCAAATTGATCGTCGGTCCAGAGTTCTGCTTTACCGTTGCGATCTCACTTGGGCATGGTTGCTGATTTGAATAAAAGAGCAACTTTAGAGTAACCAGTTTTCAATACTTCTAACGACTCATCAGAAATTCGTGCGTTTGAGCCCCCCAGAACGCCTATCAGAAATCCTTATATCCATTGACAAATCCGTGTCAACACGGTCTACACCGTTATCGACTTTTGGGCTCTCTAGGAAGGTATATTCCTCGTCTGGGATACGTCAACACTGTCTACGGAGTCAACAATTTATGCCACTGGTCGCAGTTGGTGGGCGAGTACCCGAAAATCATGCTCTGCAATTAAAGCAGATTCAGGCTGAAACAGGTAAAACCGAAAGTGAGTTGATTCGAGAGGCGGTTGCTTTGCTACTGGGTAAGGCTTCACCAGAAAGCTGTATGAGCACAAATCGTAGACTTAGCAAGGTAGAGCAGCAATTGGCCCGCCTGCAACGCATGCTTTTAGCAGGGGCGACTGAAGGATAGCTACGACTGAGTCCCCCTATTGTTTGGCTACGATAAGGATTTAGGTGAGGTGAGAGAATATTCGATATATTCCTTGTTTACACATATGTCTCTCTTCCAACGCAAACAGAAATTAGTGGACCCCGTCGATCTGCATGGAGTGATACATATTCCCATAGGCCAGGCTACGTCAGGTAACGATTCCACGTATTTAACCCGTTTAGACCAAGCCTTAGTCCTGTGGGGAATGGCCAGTGCAGCTATCTTTTGCGTCGCTCAGTTTTATCGAATTGATTGGAGCATCCAGGCCACACTTTGGTCAGTTTTTTCCGGCGCTGTCACCTTGATAGCAGGGCAATTAACCTGGTTTTGGGTCAGCTCTCGAAACCAACGATGGATTCTTTATCATTGGTCTCTTCTGATTTTGATTGGGCTAGGCCTGACTGACTGTAGCATTTGGATGGGTTGGGGGAGTCTTCTGGCACACCTTTGCTCACTATGGCTGGGTATCAGCGCGCTAGGGTATTTTGTAACAGGCATTGGGATACAGGCACCGGCCCTACTTTTCCTAGGAATTTTACATAGTCTCGTCATCCCTATATTAGCCGTATTGCCACCCTGGCAATTTTTGTTGACTGGAGTGGTCATATCCGGTAGCTTATTTTGCCTAGCGGCTTTTCAATGGCAGCATAAATAGCGACGTTTCAAGAGGGGGTTGGCTGTAAAAATCGAACACTCCCACCCGGCACCATAACGGTTGCAGGCGTTAGTCCTGTCCTACCTTCATACGACGGATATGGCCCACGTAGGGGCTACGGACGACGGCCAGGTTTGAGATCGCATATCAATCTCATCCAGCTTTAGACCGATCTGCGACATCTGATAATCACGGTCTCATAACCACTGTTCATACTGTGCCCAGCGCTGCCTTCGCTTCCCCTATCACCGCGATTAGCTCCGGTCGATTACCCCCGGTCACCTCGTCTGGTAAATGCTTATGATGCGGAAATCCTGGTAAGTCAGGAAAGTGAGGCGTACTATCGTAGCGAAAGAGCAGCCGATTGTCGTCATCCTGACAATGATATCGATAGTCCAGCCAGGCCAGCTTGTTCGCGGCGATTACGATGGCCTCATTGATTTCCAGCAAATGCCCACGCTCAAACCGAATACGAATCCGTAGATTAGCCCGCTCCGACGTCAAGATTTCTTCAACGTAGCGCTCGACATAGGCCCCTTCACAGCTAGC
This sequence comes from Leptolyngbya cf. ectocarpi LEGE 11479, assembly GCF_015207065.1. Taxonomy (GTDB): domain Bacteria; phylum Cyanobacteriota; class Cyanobacteriia; order Phormidesmidales; family Phormidesmidaceae; genus Leptothoe; species Leptothoe ectocarpi. The sequence continues at coordinate 10,692 of NZ_JADEXP010000184.1, forward strand.
AACAGCCTGCTCTACCCGGCTCAGATAGTCCGCCAGCAGCCTATGCCGCACGATACAGCTGTTCCTCTAGCGCCTTACGAATCTCGATGTAGTGCCGGTAGTCATTGGCCCATTCAACCAGGGTGATGTCATCTGACAACTGTCCCTGTTGGTACTGGTTAAAGAATTCCTCAGAGTCCATACCCTGACGAGATTCATAGAGGCTCAGACGCTTAGCAACCGCAACCAGAGCGTCCAGCGGTGATGTGTATTCAATCGTCTGTTTACGCATAGACTCCTCTCCGCCATGTTCACGCTTATCTCAAGCATACCGGAGTCTTTCTGACACGCTCATGATTGGTAGCGGTGGCGTAATCGTTGAGTGCTCCAGGCGTTGCAGCGTTAGGTCTAATTGCTTGGCCTGGGCTTCTAGGCGGTTGCGTTGGCGAAGCCTCTCCCGTGGAGAATCGCGGGTGCGGTCGGCGATGAGTTGGCCTACGGCGATGCGGTCTCCTTCGGTGACTTTGAGGTCGTCAGGGTCGGTGACGGAAACGTTGATGGTGAGGCGACGAGGGGCTTCGTTAGGTTGGGTGGGTTCTTCTAGGGCAGGAGTAGGCGTGACGAAGCTGGGCTGTTGGGCAATGGCTACGCCGCCCACAGCAAGTAATGCTAATGCATAAGGAAGCAAGATTCTTAGGTTCATGCACCCCACAACCAGACATCCCATTAATCACGCTTTCCAGAATTCCCAAAACAATTGATTCCAGAGGCATTAGTCAAGATTGTGTCCTCTTCAATGAGCCACTATCTAGAAAAAAATTGCCGAGCTTGCAAAAAACATCACATCTCAACCGATAAGTCAGTAACGAGGTGCAAAAGCAACAGACAAATAACGTTAGAGAACCAGTCCAATGGCAACCAATCAGTTTTTATATCAGGGAACTCATGGTATTGACGGAGTTCCAAACCCAGGGGATGCCTTCGGGCTTGGGATGATTACAGGAGACTTTAACAACGATGGCTTTTCAGATTTGGCTATCGGAGCTCTTGGTGAAGATTTTGATTCCCAAACAAAAGATACCGGTGCTATCCATGTTTTACTTGGCACCAAGGATGGCGTCACGGCTGCAGCGACAGAAACTCTCTACGTACTTCGCGTTCCGCAACGATTCTGGGACGTCGGAAACGACACAACTCTTCAAATCTCACATCCTGGCCCCCGCACCATCATTGCGAATACATCTGCAGGCGAGGTTTTTACAACTGGAGACTTTGACGGTGATAAGCAGAGTGATTTAGTAACCGGTACTCCAAGCACTTATACTCGTCGAACTGTGCCAACAGTAGCTGTCTGGCAAGACTTTAAAAAGGGGTGGACCACTGACTCTTCAAAGAGCATACACTTTGAAGGCAAAAAACCATATTTGGGTTCAGCTCTAGCTGCTGGCGATTTCAATGGCGATAAGAAAGATGACTTGGCTATCGGTGCACCCGGATATGACTCAGGAAAAGGGGGAGTTTATATTCAAAACGGATCTAAGCAAGGACTTCAATCCAAGCGAGTAGATAAACCAACTTGGACTCAAAAATCTTCTAAGAGGATGTATGAAAAGGGTTCCAAGGGGTAAAAAAGCTCACACAGTGTAGGCTGAAGTTTACATAAATCTCTAGCCCTGCGTGAGCCATGCCTAAAGCCTACACTAGCAGTCTCAGTCGTGCCCAA
>NZ_JADEXP010000185.1 GCF_015207065.1 Leptolyngbya cf. ectocarpi LEGE 11479
AGCGATGTCTAGCAGTGGTTCCATTACCGCATCTGCTGGCAGCTCCACGGGGTCTTCGAGGGGCGTGTCGACCTCTGATGTCTGGTTGAGAAACGGATTGGGCGGTGGCGGCGGTGGCTGGTTGAGGCTGCCAGCAGATGTACTAGGCTCGGTCTCACTAGGGGACGATGCCGACACAGAAATTAAATCAATGGTATGACGCTGAGCTGCTCGGCGAGGTGGCGGCGGTGGCGGTACTCGACCATGGCGTTGACGCCGATAGCGGATCAGCCCATCTTCAAGGTTGACGTTAAGATTTCGCAGGACACTTTCTAGCTGCGGGGCAATCTCAATGCCAGGACCTGAACCAGGTCTGGGGGTGCTGGCAGCGGGTGGGTTATCTGGGGAAGACGCCATGGGACATCGCTAAAATAGACAAAGAGCAAACAGAAGCGGACCACTGATAGACCATACGTTAGCACGTTAGTTGGAAGACGTTGCATGCAGCGCCTTAGCTGGTCGGGATGTTGTTGTTTTAGGGGTGCTTTAGAGGGAGATAGCCATGGGATTTTCTGGGTTGCGATCGCTAATGACCGATTTAGAAACCGATCCAGGCTGGCAGGCCCGTCGTCAGTTTCGCCAGGTGGGTGAATATTGGCCAAAAGCGGTGGGCTATGGTGTGGCTCGCCAGACCAAGCCTGTCAGTATTCAGCGCCATGTTCTCTATGTCACTGTGGCCAATGCCTCTTGGGCGCAAACCCTAACCTTGGAGCGTCGCCGCATTCTCCATAAACTCAATCGACTGCTAGCGATGCCGCTGGAAGATATTCGCTTTTCTAGCGCTCAGTGGCACAGCCGTCCCATTCGTCGCCAGCAACCCGTAACTGATTGGGTCAAAGCTCACCCTAGTTATATTGGCGGTGACGTGATTGAGGACACCGTCGCGGTGGAGACGCCCCAAGCGCAAACCACCACCCCGGAAGATGCCTACGCTCGGTGGACAAAAATTAAGAAAAAGCAACAAAAATTCCAGAAAATTTGTCCTGAATGTCAGTGTTTTTGTCCACCAGGGGAACTCTCTAGATGGGAAATGTGTGCCCTCTGCATTGCAAAAAGTTGGCAATAAACTGTAGACGAAACTAACATCTTTAAATTTTTCTTAACAGCTAAAATTAATGCTTTTCTAAGTATTAATAGCAAAAATATTTGTCAATCCTTTTTTTGGGATCGCCCACTAGGAAGTGATCCCAGCCACTCTAAAGAATATTGATTTATTTAACTGAAATATAAAGAAAACATTAATTGAGATCGCTGCCCTAAATTAACTTCCGAAGCTTGGTGTATCAAGCTTTTAACATTTTAAGAATGCAAAGACTTCGAAAAGAACTCATTCACAATAAATATGTTCAAGGCTTTGAACTGTTCTTGCAAAGTTGTGTCTCACAAAGTTGTGTCTCGCAAAACGAAAATTCTTTTATGAATATTAAAAAAACTACGGCTGCTCGATGTGGCGCTTGCCGATTTTATACACCGATTGGTCGTCGTGGGGGAGAATGTTCACAATTTGGAGTCCCCGTTCAATCTGCTTGGACCTCATGCTCTCTAGCAGAGTCGCCGTTTCAAAAAATAACTAAAATTAGTAAATCAAGTATAAAGCTGGCGAAGAATACGGATCGAGAACTTACAAAGTTGACCATAGAAAAAGAAGTGACAGTGGAAAGTTTGCCGATGCCGGTCGGTCGGTTTCAGCTTAAGGAGTCAACGCTGACAAAGCAGATGAGTAGTTGATTGGGCTTATCAAGACACCCTTGGGGAAGATAGCATCAAGGATGTCTTGATAAGCTCTTTTTTGATGGCCTGTATTGTCAATCTCTTTTTAGTAACAGGGCAGATCAGGAGCTGATCACGACAGAGATAGAGCTAAAGGGGACGCTTTAATCACGGCGATTACAGACTTCTGCTAAAACTTCCCCCTGGCCGTTCAATACATTCAGGGCTTGCCCCCTGGCCCTGTCTAATGTCGATGCCACGCCCCAGGCCAGGCTAAGATTGTGTTCGGCTATGGCACCGCAGCCTCGAAATGATACTCGGATCGCACAGTTGACGTCGCCGCAGCTGCGTAAGGCTTCTCGTTCGGCACTGCTGACGGATAAATAGTTGGTAGCCACCCCCCAGTCACCGGAACGAGAGATGGCAATGGCGCCATATCGCTGAGCCGCTTGGGCTTGGACTGTGAGGATCGTACCCAACAACAACAGACTAAGGATAGCAGGCTTTAACATAGAATAATGGAGAACAATAAGGAACAACTAAACAGCCGACAAAAAAATGTCGGCTTGCACAAGCGCCCGTTACGGCCCCATAGTTCTCTTTACGGGGCCGCTGCACATGATCCGCATCTACCTAAGAGAGATCATCCTTTTTGTTACTCTCCCCAGATGACATGGACTTTTCGGTGCGAGCGAGGAAGTCGGGGACTAGCACTTCGCTAAATCCAGCGATAAATGCGATCGCAAAGTACAGATACTTTGACTGTGTGTCGGTCTCGCTGGGATTAAACCCAGACACCACTACCACCTCCGATTCAATGAGCGCCACTGCCAGTAGGCTAAAGGCTGTCCCCACCACCGGTTTAAAGAACCCGATAAAGAAGGGGATAACCGACTGGGAGCGATTGCGGTTTTCCAGTTTTCGCGATCGCAGCATTACGCTGACGATGCTACCGAGGCCACCCGCCGCCAGCACCAGCTGGATATATTGCCACTCTTGGGATGAAAACAGTTCCACCTGAGACCCTTGGGTTTCCCCTTCGGCAATAACAGTGGACCCTGAAGGTTCACCCACTACCACGCTGTCAGGCAATGGTTCTGTTGGTTCTGGTTCAGCGATGGGCTGTGCCTGGGTAATACCATGCTGATAGCCAATCTCATATTGATTGGACAAAACCATTCGCGCTGCTGTGGTGCTACCAATCAACAACGTAATCGTAATGGTGAACCAGGTAAGGCCTGAAATTAACTGAGCAGCGGGAGACCCTCCGGCGCTGAGAACAGCGACCAATGGATTTCGATAAATCCGAATCTCGCGGGCAATACGTTTGCGAATATCCCGTGCCAGCGACACCCGCTCTGCCATAGACATAGCAGGAGACTGGTCGTTTTTAGGGGCTGCAGCTGTCGGTAATAATAAACTAACCGCCAGCTGCATCATCGGTATTAGCATTTGGTCATTGGTAAGTTCTAAGTGGGGGACTTGCTCCAGCAACTTACCCAGCTCACGATAAGCAGATTTCGATAGATGCTCAGACGCCAGTCCCTGCTCAATACGCTCGATTAGTTCTCGCGCATCCTGACGAATAACAAGATCAATATTGTCTATCAAGCCTGATGGTAGGCCCATTGTATGTGCAGCCATTACTGTGTGTGCATCCTGAGGGTGACAACGATAAAAGAAACTAAGTGCCGCTGCGGATATAACACACCTGATTCTGGAGATAACAAACGTCCTAATATTAAGAGAACGTTTGCTTATCCTAATTGGTATAAAAGTTGGTATAAAAGCTCAATGCGCTTAGGGCAACAAACTGTCTATATCAACGTGAAAGAGTTTAGAAACCTCTCTGAAGAGAGCGATAGAAAGCACCCAGCGGCAACACATAGACCCTAGCTAGCTGTTCATGAAGCCATACTAAAGCAGGACCATTCTTCAAAGCGGCACAGGCTGAAATCCTGCAATTACGTTGCGACGAGACCCGTTTTACCCCCACAGGAAGGGCCAATTCTCAAACTGATCCCTTGTCAGGAACAATATGATTCAAATCAAGGCAGGTTACGGTGGGGAAGTATCAACCAAAGATGAGATCCGCCTTACACATTTCTGTGATCTGCGTCATTATTTTAGCCTCCCAAGAGAGAATTTAGGACAGGGTCGAGGGTACGTTTCCTGTGCGCAACCCATGGCTCGGCGTTGAGAAAAAACTTGATTACAAAAAATTAAGAGGAGCTTATGAAGCCCCGTCTACCGAATTCGATCTACTAGGCTGATAAAATCTGCCAGTATGAGGAAGTCAGGAGGTCGGCCATGGGAAGGCGTAGTTCTAAGCGGTCTTTTAAGCAATTATCGAATCTGGCGAAATCATCACTGGGCGACCAAATTGACCAAGATTATGAGCAAGGCCTCTACCAGCAGGCGCTAACAAAGCTAAAGCAGGCCCACAAACTCAATCAAGCTAGTGATGTTCGCCTGAGCGAAGGGGATATCTTACTGGCTTGGGGCATTGATAAAGCAGAGCAGGGGGCCTATGGTCAGGCTGAGAAAACACTCCGCTTAGCCATGGAGCGAGGCGAAGTGGGTAAGCAAGGCGAAGCCTACTACTGGCTGGCTAAATGCTTAGTCGAGCAAGAGCAACCCCAAGCAGCCTTAGACCTGGTACAAACAGCCTTTGACACTAGGCAATTGCATAAGCAGCAGGGAGGATGTTATCTCAAACTGTTGGTGCTCAATGATCAAATCGATCGGCTAGCAGAGCTGATTGAAGCTCAAAAACAGCGCTTCTATGCGGCCCATCTCCACTGGGCTCGGGGGGTGCTTTCGCTGCAGCAACAATCCCCCACAGACGCCCTGTCCCACTTAAAAAAAGTGGGTAATCGCATTACCCCAGGGGATTGGCCCTTTGCCTGGGAAGTTTATGCTAAACAGCAGATAAACCAGTGGGATAGTTTAGAGCAAACCTTGGGGCTTAGTCGTTCATCCTTCGGTTATTCACCCTTATCAACATTCACGCCCAATCGTGATCCGCATCCGGCTAAGGTGCGCCTTACCATGGTGCAGCTGGCCCATACCTTCAGTCATGATTTTTCCGAGCATGTTCCCCTCGAAGGGCTGGCACCGGTAGAAAAGCAATCCACGCTGGTGTTAGAAATCCTGCGCATGATTGACAATGATGAAGTCTATGATGCCGCCCATCTATTTCTCAATACCTTAAAAGAGGCGACAGCCGAGTTTCCGCTACTTCAGGCGCTGCACGATCCGCTGATGACGTTGGCTGGAGCCGCTGCCATGAGATTGGGTGAGCCTGAATATGCTGAGGTATTCTGGTCCCGTTTATTGTCATCTAACCTTAAGGATCCGCAAATTGCCATCCATTTGCGTCAGGCGATGTTTGAAAGTGGCGCTGACCAGGCCGCTATTGGTGTTGTTAAACAGCTAATGCAGTGGGTAGAAGCCCAAACCACCTGGAGCGAACAGCAACGCCAGGCAATCTTGACCCATCTCTATTGCTGGAAATGTGATCATCTGATCAATCTTAAAAAACTTGGACAGGCTGAACAAGCGCTCAAGCCAGCGATTAAAATGGCGCCTGATTCCCCATCTATAATTGGTCGCCAGGGGCTGCTAGCGGCAAAACGAAAGCATTACAAGCAGGCGATTCCCCTACTCACCCAGGCTCTAAAAGGAGGCAGTAGCTTTGTCAATATCTACGATGAACTGATTAGCTGTCTGGAAAAAACGGGTGATACTGATACCCTTAAGCAGGTTCGTCGGGAGTATGGCAAGTCCTTTGGGGATCTTGATACTGAACCCGATATGCCTCGGTGGCAGGAGATTTTTACCTATCGTCTCTTTTTCATGCTGCAAGATGCGACGGGTAATCTAGACCGCAATGATTTTCCGAGTCGTGCCATCAAGATTTTTGTGGATGCGGCAACTGATACCCCCAATAAGGATCAGCGAGTAACCTTTGACCAAACTGAAGCCGCTGATCGGTGGGAGGCATTGCTGGCGCCGTTGAGTCCTGCTCAGCAGGTACCCGTACTCCAATCGATTTGTTTAGTGATGGCCCTCTATGCAAAGCGTAAAAAGGGGTTAGCTGCTTTGCAAAGTCGCTATCAGACCCAGCTTATTGGCTTAATCGACGCGCAGCCCGAGGCCCGGATTGCCAACCTGGTATACCTGGCGGTGAAAGAGAAGAAACCTGATCGTCTAGTTGTTCCCATTGACTTATATCTTCACTCTACAGCTCAGCCCTACCAGGCCATTGCTCAGTTACAGCTGAAGGTGCGTTGGTTCACCATAACGTCGGTCCTGCTGTCATGGCTCGATCAGGCCCTGGCCAAAGAGCCTCAAAATCCACTGTTGCTGTTGGCAAAAGCGACGACTTATCCCTATGACGCTCCTGAGTATCAGGAGCTGTTTGAGCGCGGATTTGACCTGGCCCGTCGCCTCCAGGACGCAGATGCTTTGGATGCCTATCGCGATGAGGAATGGCTACAGGGTCAGGCGATGACTCGTTCTGCTATGTCGGGCTTGGGTCGCTCTGGTCGTCCCCCGTCGATGCGGGACATGATGGACATGATTGCCAAAATGGCCCAGGCCCAGTTTGGCGATGAAATTCCGCCGGAAATAATGGAGCAGCTCATTATGGAAATGATGGCGGCGGAAATGGGAGGGGCTATGCCACCCGGCGGTCCCTTTGGCGGACCTTTTGGTCAGGGAATTCCCTTGCCTCCTATCTTTGGCGGGTTTGAGGATGAGTCACCCGGATTTGGGGATGACTTCTTTAGACCGCTACCGGGAGCTAAAAAAAAGAAATCTAAACGGTCTAGACGGAAACCATAATCCGCACAGCAGTCTGGTTTGTGCCTGAGCCCAGTACTATTGCCAACTTCCTAATGTTTTTCTATGAGCACTCCTTTTGAACAGCTGGGTATCGCCCCAGATGCTAGCCCCAAAGAGATCAAGCGCGCTTATCATGCCAAGCTTAAAGAATTTCCGGCCCATACCCACCCTAAAGAATTTAAGGCGATTCGAGCTGCCTATGATGCAGTGCGTCAGGGCAGTACTGTCACGGTGGAAGAGTTTTTTAAGCGCAAACCATTAGAGGCCAGTTTTGACGATAAAACTCTGGCTACCCTGAGGGAGCAGGCCACTGCTAAGATTCAGATTGATCTAAAAACCCTGGTTCGTCTCACGTTCTAACGTTCTTAACTGTACTATCAATGTCACAGTCTCCTCGCGATCGCATCGCCCAGCGGCGTCAGCTCCAAAAGCAGCAGTCCCAAATTTTTCTGGAGCTATTGCCGGTTCTAGATGATTTAGACCGGGCCTGTACCCATTGGCAACAGGCGCAGCAGCAATGTCAGGAGACAGCCACAAACAAGGCCCCCTGGTGGCGCCAGCTATTGTCCTGGAACGCAGGATCTAAGGCCAGTCAGCCCGACCAACTCGACGTGGTGGTCAAAAGTGCCTACGATGGCGTTGCTCTTATCCGTCAATCGCTTCTAGACATATTAGAACGCCAGACGGTTACCCCCATCAAAACCCTGGGCCATCCCTTTGACCCCAGACAGATGAATGCCATGGGTCGAGAAGTGAGTCCAGAGGCTGTTCCCAATACGGTGGTCAAGGAAATTCTGAAGGGCTATTGCTGGCAAGATCGGGTACTGAGAGAAGCTCAGGTAATCGTTGCAGACGCGTCTGACGCAGTAGCCGTAAAGGATGCTGACTAACCGGTTTGGTCGCGGTGCCACTGAGGTGTTACAAGGCAAAGTCCCATCGTCGCATTTCTGTTTTCATTCTTACTCCGTTGATATCGTTATTTCTTTAAACCATGGCTATTATCGGTATTGATCTCGGCACTACTAATTCTGTTGTAGCTACCCTAGATGGCGGCCAACCCTGGGTGATTCCAGACGAGGAAGATGAACTGCTGCTGCCGTCCTGTGTGGGCCTAGATAATGACGGCAAACTGTTAGTGGGGGCCTATGCCCTGCGACAGTACGCCTCTGCCCCAGAGCGCACCGTCAAATCTATCAAGCGCCAGATGGGAACAGATTTTGAAGCGACCCTGGGGGATCAAACCCATTCTCCCCAGGCCATTTCAGCTATGATTCTGCGCACCCTCAAGCAGCAGGCGGAAACCGTGCTCGAAGAACCCGTGACCCAGGCGGTGATTACGGTACCCGCCTACTTTACCGATGCCCAGCGGCAGGCTACCAAAGAAGCCGGAGAGATTGCGGGTCTGGAGGTGCTACAAATTTTAAATGAACCCACCGCCGCCGCCCTTGTTTTCGATAATCGCAGCGAAGATGGGGAAACCGTATTGGTATACGACCTGGGTGGCGGCACCTTTGACGTCTCCATTGTGGACATTACCGGCGATGTAACAGAAGTCCTAGCCAGCCACGGCAATAATCGTCTGGGGGGAGATGACTTTGACCGTCAGCTGCAGCGGTATCTCACTGATAAATTTCAACAGCTCAATGGCGAGAGTTTGCCAAACGATCCGGCCATTGAAGCTCGACTCATGCGAGCAGCCGAAGCGGCCAAGATTGAACTGAGCGACCATGGGTTTGTCACCGTACGAGAACCGTTTTTGGTGAGTCAGGGCAGTACGGCATTGCACCTGGAAACAGAGGTGGCCCGAGAAGACTTTGAGCACTTGATTACTCCCATGCTCAAAGAGACTCTAGAGGCCATTGATCGCGCTTTGAGTGATGCTTCTATGACAGCTGACGACCTCGATCGCATTGTACTGGTGGGGGGCTCTACGCGAATTCCTCTGGTGCAAAAAATGGTGCAAAATCATTTGCCAGGGGTGCCCTCGAGTAGCTTTGAGCCAGATCTGTGTGTGGCCATGGGGGCTGCGGTACAGGCAGGCGTTTTGTCTGGGGCAGAGATCGAGTCGATTTTGGTGGATGTGGTACCTCACTCCCTGGGCATTGCCGCCATGATGGATGTGGGTATGGGAATGCCGATGCCGGGGATATTTAGCACGATTATTCCGCGAAATACGGTGATTCCCACATCGCGGTCTGAGATTTATTCCACCGCTAGCGATGGCCAGAAGAAAGTTGAGGTGGAGGTATTTCAGGGAGAGAATGCCATTGCCAAAGAAAACGTTCCCCTGGGCTCTTTTATGGTCGAGGGGTTACCGGCCAAACCTGCCGGTGCGATTCAAGTAGAGGTCACCTTTGACTTTGATATCAACGGCATCCTTACCGTCACGGCCACCGAAAAGGGAGCCGGTCAGCAGGGATCTCTGGTGGTCAATGATGCGGACACCGGACGGTTATCTAGCAGCGAGCTAGTCCAAGCGCGAGAAACCCTGGACGAGATGTTTGACCTGAGCACAAGCCCTTTGATGGCCGCTTTAGCAGGCGCAGATGAGGAAGAGTAGGTTGGCGTTGAGGCACGAAACCCAACAAATCCAATATCCCCAGGCGAAGGGGCAAAATATTTGGAACGTTGGGTTTCGCAAGGCTCAACGCCAACCTACGGCATTACGATATTTGGGGTTCCTCTGGCTCCAATCGTTGGGTTCAGCGTAGCCGCGCATGTGTAGCTGTACCTGCTCGGAGCATAATCCAACGCCTTGACTTCAATGGGTTTCGCTATACTAAACACATCTTTATCCTGATTGTTCAATGGTTCGAGTCGCTCAGGCCAGTCAGCTTACCCTGCACGATGTAGAAGCAAAATTTGGTTTGCGACTTGAGACAGGTGCCGATTTTTTCCCTGAATGGCAGGTAGCGCCAGTCGCTCTTGATGCGTATCAAGCTCGAGTACTTGACCAAGCTCAGGCTCATTTTAGATATTTGCTGGCCTATCCAGTCCATGAAGAACTGGTCAAAATGGTGATTATTTCACCATTGCTTTCAGTAGCAGGTTTCTACGAACGCCCTTTTCGCCCGATTGCTGAAGAAACTATCGAGATTGCGCTCAAAGCCAACGATGAACTGGTTCGTGGGCGTGTTGATATTTTGGTTTTAAATGAGCAAATCTGGGTAGCTACAATAGAAGCGAAAGGACCGCAGTTTAGCTGGCATGTGGGGTTGCCTCAGGTGTTGACTTACATGGTTAGCGGTGATCAGCCCAGCGGCGTACGTTTTGGGTTGGTGACCAACGGTACCGATTTGATCTTTGTAAAATTGAACAAAGAGACGGGACAGTATGGACTATCCAAAACATTTTCGATTTTTAATCCGGGCAATGAATTGCACCATGTTGTTGCTGTTTTGAAAACCCTCAGCAACCCGTAGGTTGGCGTTGAGTCACGCGAAACCCAACAAATTCGATATATCTTGGGATAATTGGAATTGTTGAGCCACGCGAAACCCAACAAATTCGATATGTCTCGGGATAATTGGAATTGTTGGGTTTCGCCAATGGGAGATGGGTTGAGATTGTTAGGTTTTGGATGCTCAACGCCAACCTACGGCATTACGGTATTTGGGGTTCCTCGATACGCTTGGTCAAGATGGCCATGACTTCACTGGGGCGACCGGTGGGCAATGGCTGACTCCAATCGTTGGGTTCGGCGTAGCCGCGCATGTGTAGGTCTTTGATGGTGAATCGGAGGGCGGGTAGGGTGCCAAAAACGAGATGGCGCACCTTATCGGGCTGAAACGGTGAGCTGGTGACCGGAATGGCGGGTAGCACAGCAGGAGCAGGCACCTCGCGCCGGGCGGAGGGTGCTGCAGCCTGCAGTTGGGTATTTGGCATGGTTCTGGTTTCCTAGATGAAATGGTCAAGGACAAGGAAGCCAGAACTCGATCCTTAGCTGCCCCGAAATATGCACATCGGGACAGCTAAGGTACCATAACCAAAGCCTCCGTCTGGACTGCTCAGCGGGGGTTAGCCGTTGGTTAGGTGCTGTAACACCTGCCAACGGTGCCAAGGATTGAGTTCTGTATGATCACCGCACAAACACGGCTTGATAAAAAAGAATACGGGTAGATTTGTACTCAAGTCAATGGTCAGATGTTACGAATCGTTTGCATGGCTTTGAGGACTAGCAGTCGTGATTTAGGACAGATTGCGATCGCACGTCTGAGCTGGGGGGAGGTGCGATCGCATCAATCTTGTAAAAATAGCTTTTCCAGTATCCAGTGCTTTGGCTGTTGCCATCTAAGCAGGGAAAACGCTTTTTCAAAGCTGATATCGAGGTCCTGATTTTGAATATCAACCACTAACGTGTAGATAAGTTCCAACTCAATTCTGTCTTCTCGTTGAAGATAGACAAATCTGCCATTTTTCATATGGTTGAGCCTCTCAATTTCGAACTTGCCTACTTTTCCTCTAATGGTGCTCTCTCGAACATCACGCATCAGAACAAAGTTGAAGTCCGAATGGCTGCTCACTAACTTATTAAAGTTCTTAATACGTGCAGTAAAGCTACTACCATTCGCATGAAGAAACGCTAGAACATTTCCTTTTTGCGAATTTTGAATGAGAAGATTTGCTGGCAGTACGCGATTCCCCAATCTTAACTTTTGAATCTCAAACAGCTCACAATTCTGAAACTCAGACGCAACTATCCATAACTTTCCCAAGTCATCACTGCCATGAATTAACTGGAGTCTATCGTATCTGGCTCCCAGCTCCTGACGCTGCTGGTCCATGTAGGAACGCAATATTTCAAGATTAGGATCAACCGTTGGTTCCTTAGGTAAATCCCTCACAGTCAGTGTGCTCCCCATGGATTGATTGGAGAATAGAACCTCTATTTTCTCTTTTAACCAGCCAATATCTGCTTCGATCCGCTCCAGACGATGCTCGGTAGTTTCACCGTTATTGTTAATGAGCTTTCTAGAGTGAACTACACTGGGCTCCATCCACTGTTTGCGTGATTGGGGTGATAATGCAATATCGTGAATCTTGTGACGATAATATGCCGCAGCTCGATTGATCGCAGCTCGAATAGATGGTTGTCCCAGAATGTCATCTAATTCTTGACTGTCAAAAAGTGTCTCTAGCGATAAGTCTAAAGAATTCAGCTTTTCCTGTAAGATAGCCTTGAGATTTTCCTTGCTAGGGTGTTCTAGCTGAATAACATATTGCGACATCCGATCAATAATGGCTCCATCAAAGATCTCGTCTCGCATCTGTATCCAACGATTAGGAAATAAATTGAAAATTATGAGACTATTGGGTACATGAGTAAATATCTCTTTAATGGCCTCACCAAAGTTCTCTAGTAGAACTCTATTTTGTTGTCTGCCGAGCCCTTCTAGCTGATCAAAAACAATAATCAGCGGTTCGTCGAGGAGTGAGAGTTTACTTAAAACTGCAATCGCCTCAAGCGAAAAAGCCTCACGATTTAGCTCATCTTCCCACGGGGCCAGCTTCACTTTGGCAAGATCCTCCGCGTCCATACTAGCGCCAGCCAGCCATCGTGTAATAATGAACTTGTACTCCTGATTGCTATAGCGACAATAATGCATAATCCCCTGAAGGATAGTCCAGGAGTACGCCAGCAATTCCAAATTCAAACGGCATCAATTTATACAGAAATAAAGGACATAAGGTTAATGAAGATAGAAACGACCCTGTTGATGTGAGTTCCGGTTATGGTCCCTATTTCTCTGAGTTTCGGTGTGC
>NZ_JADEXP010000186.1 GCF_015207065.1 Leptolyngbya cf. ectocarpi LEGE 11479
ATATAATATCACTCCTGTTGGAGGAACACATGGTTTTCTCTGAATATTTTTCGGATATGGTTGCTACTGAAAGGTTAGCCCTTACTAAGGTGGGGATTACTAAACAGAGCCTAGCGATCTAGTAGCTTACGTGGAGCGCCCAGTCTGAAAATAGCATCAGATACAACAGAACTCTGACCGGATTCAAGAGACACTGACTATATTGATAATGATGGTGACTTAATGCACTAGCTATTGAAGTAGTTAGCGTTAAACTTACGTTTGGGATCTAGGAACACTGAGGTTCCCCTACCTGATGTATATGTAGTTATCATTTGTTTTAAGGTTTGACGTATAGGCTATGTTACTGCCGTGCGCTTACTCATCTATCTGCAGCTAAGTATCGAATTTGCTGACAGATGAGTAGGCCTATTAGCTTTTCAAGATATTAATTTTTTGTTGCTTTAGACAGCCTTAGCGCAGTTAGTCCATGCATTTATTTCATTTCATTCTGACAGGCCTATTTACTTATTAAACATCTCGTGACATCTACAGCTTATCTTCTCATCTCCCACGGTAGTCGTGACCCACGCCACCAGGCAGCGCTCAATCGTCTGGCTCAATTAGTGCGCGAATGCCTTAATCCTTCGCTGTTAAATCCATGGAGCGCTCAGCCGTTTGTGGCCTGCTTAGTAGAAGAGCGTTCTTCGAAGGCGAAGGAAATGGATGCAGGCAAGCGGGATCATACTTGCCAGGAAGACACTGTGGGAGCCGTGGTCACAGCCCCAGCCATAGCCAAACCGGCTGTGAGTATGCCAGAGCGGTTACCTCAGGATCGTTTCATGGTCGGTACGGCAGTGCTGGACTGTGGTCTTTTGCCATTGCATAAACAGATTTGTGAGTTTGGTCGACGTCTGAGTTCCTCAGGGATCGACCAATTGCGGTTAGTACCGTTATTTTTGCTCCAGGGCAAACATGTGATGGACGATATCCCCAGTGAGATCGAGCTAGCTCGCAACGAACTCAACGGCATGATTGACTTAGTCGTCGGGGAGCATATCGGCGGGCATCAGGGTATGGCTGGTTTGATGGCGAAGCGATTTGTTGATTCTCCTAAGAGGGGCCGTTTAATTGTTGCCCATGGCAGCCGTCAAGCTAGAGGCAACCGAGCTGTGGATACCCTAGCGAAGTCCCTAGGAACAGCAGTCGCATATTGGACAATTGAATCTGATATTGAAAATCAGACTATCCAATTGATGCAACAGGGATGCTCTACGTTGACTATTTTTCCGTATTTTTTATTTGCGGGTGGAATTACGGATGGGATTGCCCATCTGACAGAAGAATTGGCGGAGCGTTTTCCTCGCACTGAGTTTCGGTTACTACCACCGCTAGGTGCTACAGCAGATGTAGCTAATTTAGTTATCGAGAACTTGGGGCATCGTTCTGACTCTTGCTGTGGTAATCGCTCTTAAGATGAGGAGTTTTAAACTCTAGATAGCCAGATCCCCATCAATTTTAGAAGCGTCAGGTATAGACTGGATTAAGCATAAATTAAGTAACATTAAGCATTACTTATTTTTATGTTGTATTGATTGTGTCAAAACATCTCAGAGGATTTTGACACAATCAACCTATACCCATCCCTATGCAACCGATATGGCTCATCTGCTTACCCAAGATTCGTTTGGCAAAGTATATCTAGTGGGAGCTGGTCCAGGTGATCCGGGTTTGTTGACCCTGAAGGCTAAAGGATTATTGGAGCATGCTGATGTGGTGATTCATGATGCTCTGGTGAGTCCGCCGATTTTGGCTATGATTAGCGCACGAACTCAGGTGATTGATGCGGGTAAACGACGTGGTCGACATTCTATGGCGCAGCTTGAAATTACCCAACTGTTGATTGAGCAGGCTCAGAACCACGCGGTTGTTGTTAGGCTCAAAGGGGGCGACCCGTTTGTGTTTGGCCGGGGTGGTGAAGAAATGGTGGGGTTATTAGAAGCAGGAATCGATGTAGAGGTCGTTCCTGGTATTACAGCTGGGATTGCGGCACCAGCCTATGCAGGAATCCCGGTAACTCATCGTGGTTATAGTTCTTCGGTCACCTTTGTTACGGGGCATGAGGCAACGGGTAAATATCGCCCCCAGGTTAACTGGGCGGCATTAGCTCAGGGTTCTGAAACCATCGTGGTTTATATGGGTGTGCATAATTTACCGAATATTGTGTCTGAACTGGTGGCAGCTGGGTTGTCACTGGAGACGCCGGTTGCGCTGGTGCGTTGGGGAACCCGTCCCGAACATGAAGAGCTGATTGGTTCGTTAGCAACGATTGTGCAGCAGGTGGAGGAGCAACAGTTTCAGGCACCTGCGATCGCAGTCATTGGTAATGTTGTCAATCTCTATGAAACGCTAGCCCCTGCTTCGCCCATGCATTCCCCGCACTGGTCTACGATCCAAGCGTAATGCCCCATTTAGATAAAGAACAAGGCCCCCACTTCCCTAGCGTATCGGGACATGTGATTGACCTGTCAGTGACCGATACTCCGGGGGAACGCATTGATCGATGGCTTTGCGACCATTGCGAGTTATCGCGTAATCGCATTCAAAAGCTGATTGAGCAGGGCGCACTCACAGTCAACGGTGCGCCCTGCTCCCATAAAAAAATAACCGTTCATATGGGGGATTGGTTGCAGCTAAAAATACCAGCTGTGGAGCCGTTTGAGCTTATTCCCGAAGCGATTCCCCTGGATATTTTGTACGAAGATGAACATCTGCTCATCGTGAATAAACCTGCCGGAATGGTGGTGCATCCGGCCCCAGGGCATCCCAGAGGCACACTGGTCAACGCAGTTTTGGCTCACTGTGGGCACCAACTGACGGGGGTGGGGGGTGTGCAGCGTCCTGGCATTGTGCATCGCTTGGATAAGGATACAACTGGGGCCATGGTGGTGGCTAAGACCGAGCCCGTATTACATAACTTACAAAAACAAATCCAAGCTAAAACGGCTCAACGGGACTATCTGGGCGTGATTTTTGGGGCGCCTAAACTGCCAGACGGTCAAGAGTGGGGGACGGTTGATGCCCCCATTGGTCGTCATCCTAAGGATCGAAAAAAAATGGCGGTGCTGCCCATCGAGAAAGGGGGGCGGCGAGCGGTGACTCATTGGCGTATCCAGGAGCGCTTAGGCAACTATACCCTGGTGCACTATCGGCTAGAAACTGGGCGCACCCATCAAATTCGGGTGCATAGTGCCATGCTCGGCCATCCAATTGTGGGGGATATGACCTATGGAGCCGGCCGGTCGGTTGGGGTCAAGCTCCCAGGACAAGCGTTACATGCTAGACAGCTAACGTTGACACATCCGATTACTGGGAAGCAGGTGGTTGCGATCGCACCACTACCGTCAACCGTTGACACCCTACTCCAGCGTTTGCGTCAACGCTGTTAATGTTATCGAGCAGCCCCCTCTAGGCCGTTGATCAGAACTGCGTCCAAAAGCACATAAAAGAAATGCAGCACCTTAAGGTACTGCATTTCAGAGACTATTGATAGCTCAACCGTTGTTTATCTAAACAGGACTTTTCAAGTCCAGCTAAGCATCATGGCTAAGGACAGAACTTTTAATCTGCCATCTTAGCTTTTTCAACCGCTGCAGCGGCTACAGAATCGTTAATAGCGAAACTGACCTGACGGTAGGGAACACCACCCGTAAAGTTGATGTTGGCCGCTGATACTCGCTGGGCTGTTATTGGCTGACTGCTGCTGAGCCCACGCGCCATATTCATAAACAGGGCAGGGCTGCCAGCCTTGGCCTGCTGCTCTTGCGGCGTAAACCGACGAATACTGGTCTGAATAACAGGTCTGGGGAAACCCAAAATAGAGCGATAGTACTCGCTATAACGAGGTGACTTGATGTTAAATGGCAGCTCACCACCATTACGGCTCGGTAAAACACGACGACGCTGATACGGCAAAATATCATCGCCAAAGCTATCTAAATACTCATCGCTGTTGAGCAGCGCATCTACAAAGCCTTCAATGCCCTTAGTCGCCACAACAATGGACCAAGAAATCGTCTCATCTTGACCAAAGACATCGCGTCCCAGTACTCGCTGTACTGTTTGTTCTACAAAACGATAGTTGCTATTCATGTTGTAGAAGCTGTTGCGATAGGTGTTTGACAACAACAACCCACGAACAAAATCGCGCACAGTGATTTGATTACTGCGCAGCTGAGACTCGAGAAATGGCTCGCGGTCAGACTTAAATGCATGGAAAAAGATCTGACGATAGGCGGCTTCAATCAGATCGTTGATATCAGTCGAAGAAAGAATATTCTGAGTCGAATAAATCTTAGGCTGATCATCCCCAGGAATTTCATAGCCCTCAACCCGAGAATTTTGGGTAACCAGTGAATAGTTCAGCAGAGGAATCGGCACTTGAGAATCTCCAGAATATGAGGAAATTTAACAAACGTTAATCATAACTATAAGGGTTTATGGCATCGGGCATGGAAATTAGTAGTCAAAAGATCACACAGCTTAACATTATGCAGAAGCGTTGTTTGTCAAGCTGTCTATGGATTTCTAGCAGTTAGAGAATCCAAAAACTGCTGCCATTCAGCCGGAGTATTGCAATTTCGTAATATATGAGAGTTCGCCACAGAGAGTGGTACTACAGTCTCGGTGGCTAGCCATCGTTGGAATGAACGAATATCGCTCTGAATGGCGTTACGCAGACTCGGAAGACAGCGACGGTGATAAAAACCACAGAGGGGTTCCCAACGGTTATCTTGTCTGGGTAGGAGTGCGATCGCATTGCCGCTGACGGTGGCCACATTCATGCACCAAGTCTTTAGGGTAGCGGCATTGAGTGCTGGTAAATCACAGGCTAGCACCAGTAACCAGTCAGGCCCCTCTTCACGTTGCCGTCGAGCATCCTCCATAATCATCGACCAGCCTCGCTCTAGGGCAACCAAAGGACCAGCACCAGACTCCGTTTCTTGTAGCAATATGACAGAGGATGACTGCAAACACCCATAGCGTTCTGGCCAGGGCGTCAGCACATAGGTCTGAGACACACAGCTCTGGGCAATAAAACACGTATGCTCTAGTAGCGTATGCTGCTCCGCGTAGGGCGTGGGCAAGGGGAGCAGGGCTTTATCACACCCCATGCGACGACTTTGGCCTCCAGCCAAAATCAACGCCGCCATTTTCAGTATCATCGTCGTCGCTGGCGGACAGCCCAATTTTGTCCCTTGTAAAAATAGGACAGTCCCACAAACCCTGATAACAGCGCATAGACAGCACGAATCCCCCAGCCTGCATGACTAAAGAGCCAGTGATAGAACCTAAAAGCCAGCCCTAATCCACCTGTTTGACGACTGCCCACATCAGTTAGCTGCTTTTGGAGTGAGTTGATATCGTTGGTCGTTTCCAAATTACTTAAGCGTATAGGGGGCGTAGCTCTAGTGACGGTATACCAATAAAACCCTACACTTCCCTTTTTAGACGTCTCTTGCTCTAAAAAGGTATCAGTTACTTGTTGAGCCTGCTCGAAAGACACCCTTTCCTGAGTGGCTACCCGATTGATCCAGAGACTGTGGCGGACCTTATAACCCAGCAGCAATATCAAGGGAAACGCCAGAATAAGCAGTAGCAAGCGTATACCTAGATTGAGGCCTGTGGGTAAGTAATAGGTGAGCGCTCCTAACGCCAATCCTAAAAGGGCAATGAGAATTGGGCTAGCGATTTCAACCACTTCCAGACTAGCCAGAACACCACCTGCTATCGGTAGTGAATAAATGTAGGAGTCAACCCCCCAAACGATGGCTAGTTTGCAAGCGATCGTCAAACTACAGGCAAGCAAGCCAAATAAGCAGTAGAGTCCAATATGCCTTCGACGCGACTTTGCTTTCATGGATGACAGAAACACATGACTAACGAAAACACATAATTTGGTAACGCTTTAGATAACTCCAAAAATATCTATCAAGACGCATAAAGCGCATTTGCAGCCTAGCAAGGGGCAAACACGCATCAACAATACCACTAGGCTGACTTTTCTCCCATGACGGACTCATGAGCAGATAACCATAGTACAATTGAACTAATTAGCGTCAAATGGAGCTGGGTAGTGATGTCTTCTGTTCAAACAGGTCAACTCATTTCACTACTTATCAATAACGTCTTAATGGTGCTCATTGTTGTTGCTGTCGCGTTAGCAGCCTGGCTGCGATGGCATTGGATGCAGGCGGCTGTCGGTAAAGTAACTCACTTGAGTCGACGGCGGTGTCGTTGGGCCTATGTCAGCTTCGTATTGACAGCGGTGGCACTTTTGGAAATGTTGGCCAGTTTGGGTATCCTCGCACTGCGTTCACTGGTTGTACTCAATGCTTTAGTAATAGGGGCAATGGGTCTTTTTTTGTTGAGTGTGCTTACCCTATTCTTAGCCCTGGGGATTTGGTTCATCGATCTGTGTCTTGAATTTTCTGCATTACCTATCCCTCGGCGGACTCGGCTAAGCCATAGACTACATGCTCCGCCCGTACCCCTTTTGCCAGCGATGACAGCTAGAGTCAACCCACCTCGTAGACGGGTGCAGCGACGACAGCGGCTAAATCAGTAACAGCAAGAACCAGCCTTACACTTATTCAAATGCAAGGCTGGGCTCTGGTGAATATATAGGCGTTGCTGATCCCCGGGATGATTTCATCTGAAGAGTGCTGATAAATTGCATCATTACCCGATCGGTCTATCCCCTAAATCAGCAACGGCAACATATACGCTCGCTAAGTTAACTCATATTGGCCAGCTCCAGCTGCGCTAAAGAAAACCGCTTGAGGATTTTGTCCACCATTTGAGCAGGAGTGAGGCCCAGGGATGCCTTCGCCTGGGCGGGAGTAGCATGATCCACCAAAATGTCAGGTACCCCTAGACGGAAAATTGGCACATTGATATCGCGATCTAACAAAGCTTCTGCAATGGCTGAGCCAAAACCTCCCATCAGACAGCCTTCCTCTAGGGTCACCACCCGCTGAATTTTTGCCGCCAGTGGGGCAATCAGTTCCTCATCTAGGGGTTTTACAAACCTAGCGTTGATGACAGTTGCCTCAATGCCATGTTCACTCAGAATCTCAGCTGTTTGCATGGCCGGATAAACCATAGACCCATACCCCAATAAAAGCAGGTCATCCCCCTGGCGCAAAACCTCTCCCTTGCCGATGGGGAGTGCTTCCCAGCCTTCCTCCATCAGAGGTGCCCCATAGCCACTACCTCGGGGATAGCGCATGGCTATCGGCCCATCAGTGTGCTCAATTCCTGTAACCACCATGCGCTGGAGTTCAGCTTCATCCTTGGGAGCCATAACCACCATATTAGGAATGGAGCGCAGGTAGGAAATATCGTACATGCCCTGGTGAGTGGGGCCATCGGCTCCGACAATACCTGCTCGATCTAGACAGAAGAAGACCGGCAAATTTTGGATACAAACGTCATGGACGATTTGGTCATAGGCTCGCTGCAGAAATGTAGAGTAAATGGCTGCAACTGGGCGCATATTTTCACAGGCAAGACCGGCAGCTAGGGTAACGGCATGCTGTTCAGCAATACCTACATCAATATATTGATTAGGCAGTTTTGCCTGCAGCTTATCCAGACCAGTACCGGTAGCCATAGCGGCGGTAATGCCAACAATTTTAGGATTGTCTTCCGCCAGCTTGATCAAGGTTTCTGCAAAGACCTTTGAGTACTTGGGGGGCGTCGGCTTAGTCGAAGGAAAGCCTTTGCCTGTCGTGAGGTTAAATGGGGACTGGGCGTGATAACCTACCTGGTCCTTTTCAGCGATTTCATAGCCTTTGCCTTTGACAGTGGCGACATGAACGAGGACAGGCCCTCCCTTTGAGTGAGCTTCCTTAAAGGTATTAATCAATTCCCCTAGATTGTGACCGTCCACTGGCCCCATATAGGTAAAGCCAAGCTCTTCAAAGACAGCTCCTACTTTAGATACGGCTAGGCGTTTCATACCTTCTTTGACCCGATCTAACTCTGGAGAAAAAGAATCACCGACAAAGGGCAGCTGTTTTATTTGCTCTTCAAGGTTATCGCTGAGGAACTGCATCGGTGGACTCAAGCGAATTTTATTCAGGTAGCGGGGAATCGCACCGACGTTTGGAGAAATGGACATTTCGTTGTCGTTGAGCACCACGACCAAATTTGTATCGGGTAAATGGCCAGCGTGGTTGATAGCTTCTAGAGCCATGCCTCCGGTGAGAGCACCGTCGCCAATAATTGCCGCGACTTTATAGTCATCGCCCTGTAGATCGCGGGCAATGGCCATACCTAAGGCTGCAGATATACTCGTAGATGCATGGCCAGCGCCAAAGTGATCAAACTTGCTTTCACAGCGTTTTAGGTAACCGGCTACACCATCTTTTTGCCGGAGGGATGAAAAATCGTTGTAACGGCCTGTAAGCAGTTTATGGGGATAGGCTTGGTGGCCCACATCCCAAGTTACTTTGTCGCGATCTAGATCTAGGGTTTGGTAAAGCCCTAGGGTTAGCTCGACTACACCTAAGCCAGGCCCCAGATGCCCGCCGCTGGTGGATACCGTTTCTAAATGCTTTTCTCGAATTTGCTGGGCAATGGCTTCTAGCTGTTTAACAGACAAGCCATGCAACTGGTTAGGATGGGTTATTTCACTCAGATGCATGTTAAAGACCCTCTAGATCGTTTTCTGTAATGATGTGTGGCGTAGCGCTGCTGCTGATTTTGAGTCTGAACAGCATGGATAGGCTCGTCTCCTACCTCAGCAACGGCTCATGGTTTGTCACTCATTCACTGTAGATTAGATCAGGGTTTCAAAGGACGATCATTACAAAATTACTGCTGTCCTAGACCACGTCCAAGTTCAGTTTTTTATTGTCCTACACGGCAAGATAATGGCCCTAAAAAATGGCTCTGAACGTGGATAAAATTTACTAAGCGATTACTATGCAAGGGTGGTTTGTTTGCTTCCTACAGCATCGTAGTTCTGGCAGCAATGGTTGACACATCGAATGCTGTAAAGCACTCTCTGTTCTATTAAACCTATTGATAATGATTAATATGACCGATATGTCTATTTTGCACCAGCGTTTAACCCGTTCACTCTTCCTACCCGTAGCGCTTGGGTTTGCCACGGCTTCCCTGGTGGTTTTACCAAGCTATGCAGAAGACGATGATAGCTATGGGCAATGTGTGGCTGATTTGACAGACACTGGGCTGACGATAGAGCAGGCATCAGCCAGCTGCGCGGGGGCTCGTTTCCCAGGTACCTTAGGGGAGTGTGTTGTGGATGTTAGTCAGGATACCGGCATTAGTGCCGTAGATGCTTTGGAAGGCTGTGAGCGCTCTCGTCGTCCGGATGAAGTGGCGGACTGTACTGTTGATATCCATCAAGCGTTACTTGAGCAGCCTTCGGTAAGTGCCTTAGAGCACTGTAGTCGTAGTCTATTACCCGAGCGCTATGGCACCTGTGTTATAGATTTAGGAGAAGAGGCTCAGCTAGCTACGGATATAGCCCTTGACCGTTGTATCCGCGCTGGCTATCGTCCGTGGACGACGTTGCCCAGGCAGTAGGCGAGCTGATTTACCGGTTGGCAACATGAGTCTGACGATTTGTTGCCAAGCCATTCCTCTACGTGATGCGTACAGTGAGCCTATCGCGATGCCCATGAAAACACATCTGAAAACTACATTAACTGTAGTTTGTAGTTCTCAGATGTGTCATTGTCTTGCTTGACGTATCGAACGATTACTTCTTTGCGGGCTTAAAACTTTGTTTCTATGGGAGCTTTCAAAGTTGATTTTATGGTTTTATCCCCCTAATGCTTTTATTTATAAGGTTTTAAGCCTCGAACCATGAAGTCATTTTTCAATAAGTTTTATATGATCGTCTAGATATTTACCAAGTGTTTTACCTAGATCCTCACCTTTGGTAGGTTTTTCGATTTTTTTGGGTGGTTTGTATTCAACACAGAAAATTGTAATAAAACAAACTAGAAGGACGACAGGAATAAACATAACCTTGTACCACAGTGAGGGACTATGATGAATGACACTGCTGCAATATCTGAGCTATATCCCTAAAAAACTCAAGGAAAAAACCTCAGATACTACAGGCAGAGTATCTGTGTGAATTGTCTGGAGAGCGACACTTACTTTTGGTAGCACGAACTCTACGCTAACGTAGCCGGTTGATCCTATGAAAACTGAAGCTTTTCTGGATGTGTGCTCAGGTCCGTCGCTCAGAAATAGTTCGTTTTTTAGCTGTCCCTGCCAGCACTAGACTCATCCATAGAAGTCGGCGTCATTGTAGCAAATGAAACAGAGGGTAAGACACGTCTTTAAAGAAAACTTTGAGTAAGCCTACTTTAAAGAGCGCTGACCGCTTTGCTACAGCACGGCACCTAGAACATTCATTCTAAGTACCGTAGTTCAGTATGGCTACGTATTGTACTCAATTACGTCAGAAAAGCAACCCCCGGCGCTATTGAGCTAATGGCCAACGGCTAGCAATGGGCATACGCCACCCCATACCGAAGGCACGGTCAGTTACTTTAAGCACAGGGGGAGCCTGTCTACGCTTGAACTCGGCACGGGTAAGTAGATGGATAACTCGTTGTACTACATTGGGATCGTGACCTGCTGTAACAATGTCAGCAGCTGACTGATGATATTGGATCAGCCGTTCAAGAATATCGTCGAGGATGTCGTAGGGGGGTAAGGAGTCTTGGTCAACCTGGTCGGGACGTAGCTCAGCACTCGGTGGTTTGGTCAGAATATTGGCGGGAATGATTTCGGTTTTACCAGCTGCTTCGATTAGTCCCAAGGATGCGCCTGTTTGCAGACTGCTGTTTAGCCAATCACATAGGCTGTAAACCTTAGTCTTGGGCACATCGGCAATGACGGCAAGACCGCCATTCATATCGCCGTAGAGGGTGCAGTAGCCGACGGCCATTTCTGATTTGTTGCCGGTAGACAGTAGCAAGTGACCAAATTTATTGGCGATGGCCATGAGTAAGTTGCCTCGGATGCGAGACTGTAGATTTTCTTCGGTGACGCCTGGTTCGGTGCCAGAGAAGAGATCGAGCAGGGTGTGGTCAAACCCAGCCATCAGTTCACCAATGGCTAGGGTTTGGGTGGTTATGCCCAGATTATGGGCTAGTTTTTCAGCATCGCTGATGGAGTGATCGGAGCTATAGGGGGAGGGCATCAGGACACCGAGGACATTGTCGGGGCCGAGGGCTGCGGTTGCGATCGCAACCACCAAAGCCGAGTCAATTCCCCCGCTTAGACCCACCACAGCCTTGCTAAATCCACACTTGCGGCTATAGTCCTTGACTCCTAGAACCAACGCATGCCACATCTCCGCCTCCGGTGTATCCAACAATGGGTTAATCGACCCTGGCAACAGATTCCGGTGTTCTGCGCTATACTCCACCAGTTGCACCGTGGGTGTAAATCCAGGGCTACGACTGATTAAGTCCCCCTGACGATCCATAGCCACACTGCAGCCATCAAAGATCAGGTCGTCATTACCGCCCACCTGATTGACATACACGATGGGACAGTTGTGCTGCCGAGCGGCGTGGGTAATCATTTGCTCTCGCACGGTTTGTTTCCCCACTGTAAAGGGTGAGGCAGACAAATTGACCACTACATCCACACCCGCTGCAACAACCTCAGCTGTCGGATTTACGTCATAGGTGCGCTGGCCCCAAAAACCATCTTCATTCCATAGGTCTTCGCAGATGGTGACACCAATGTGGAGAGAGCTGTCGGCATCCCCAAGATAAAAGTGATTAGTCTGGGTTCCTGATTCAAAGTAACGATCTTCGTCAAATACGTCATAGGTGGGCAGCAGCCGTTTATGAAAGACTGCTTTAATCACTCCATTTTCTAATAGGGCCATGCTGTTGTAGAGAGGCTTCTGTCCTTTACTCCCAGCGTTAGGATTAGGGCTAGCCAGACCGACTAAAGCCGCTACCCCGTGCGGTAGGTCCTTAGCCAGTTGTTCTACAACTGTGGCCATCTGTTGGATAAAACCAGGTCGTAATAGGAGATCTCTCGGTGGATAACCACACAGTGAGAGTTCGGGTGTGAGTAACAGCCGTGCCCCTTGGCCTGCTGCGTCTTGGGCCGCCAAGAGAATCTGTTGAGCGTTGCCACTCAGGTCACCGACAGTGGGGTCAAGTTGGGCAATAGCAAGTTTCATGGGGAAATCAAAGGATTAGGGGGTAAGGGGGTAAGGGAATGCACAAAAGCCCTAGGTAAAGA
>NZ_JADEXP010000187.1 GCF_015207065.1 Leptolyngbya cf. ectocarpi LEGE 11479
TTTGATACCCGTACGGTAACGCGCCAAATCCAAATCGTCAACTTAACATTACCTATACAGCACCTACACAACAGCAATGCACTCGATTTCGACCAGGACATCTTTAGGCAAACGAGCCACTTCAACACAGGCTCTAGCCGGGGCTGTATCGTCATCAAAGTAAGTTGCATAAACACCATTCATGGTGCTGAAATCATTCATATCTTTTAGAAAGACAGAGGTTTTGACCACATTGGCCAGGGTGGCTCCGGCGGCGGCCAAAACAGCATTCAGGTTATTAAGACACTGTTTGGTTTGGGTGGCCACATCCCCTTCACCCACTAGCGCACCGCTGCTTGGATCTAGGGCAATCTGTCCTGAAACAAACACCATCTCACCTGAGGCGACAACCGCCTGGTTGTAGGGACCCACTGGAGCTGGGGCTTGATCGGTTTGGACAATGCGACGAATCATAATGTGAAATTGAGTAGCTCTAGTATTTTACCGGATGCCTCACCATACATACTGTTTTAGCGCGGCAGGATTTTGGGTGTCTGAACGCGGTCTAGAGACCGGAGCGCACGCCGCAGATGTTACTTTGAAACATGAGATAAAATCCCCGTCTACTGTTGCCCTGCCATGGCTGACTTTGATCGTGTAACTGAGCTTTATCAAGAATTTCCGGATAAGTTTCGCAGTATTGTCCTGAGCACCGTCGGCGCTGATGGTATCCCCCAGGCTAGCTATGCTCCTTTTTTAATCGACGCTGATAAGAGCATCTATATCTATATCAGTGGTTTGTCAGCGCATACAGCTAATCTCAAGGAAACGGGTCGGGCCAGTGTTCTTTTGATTGAAGATGAAGCGGAGACAAAAGAGATCTTTGCGCGGCGGCGTTTGACCTATGGCTGCATGGCCAAAGCGCTACCCCGTGATACGGGGCAATGGCAAGCGCTGATTGGCCGCTTTGAGCAGCGGTTTGGCCATGTGGTGGGACTGATGAAGGAACTACCTGACTTTCAGCTATTTCAATTACAGCCTCAGTCAGGACAGTTTGTGATTGGCTTTGGAGCAGCCTATCGGGTTAATGCGAGTGATCTGACGCAGCTGGAGCCCAGACGCCAGCGTTAGGCTTCGGGATTAGCTAACACGCCATTGAGAAAAATCTCTGCTAGGGTTTCTGCCAGTTCCTTCATATCCTGGGGTGAGCTGGCTTCATCTGCCAATGTGACTTGGCTAAACCCGGCAATGGTAAACATGCCTAGGAAAATCCGGGCAACAACTCGAGGGTTCATGGGGCGATAGGTACCTCGGTCCATGGCCGTTTGGAAAAATGCTTCGGCCACATCGGTCATTTTGATAATGACTTCGGCCTGTACCCGTTCCCGTAGTTCTGGGTGAAACTGCGCTTCCATAAAACACACGCGCAGCATGTCGGTATTGGCCGAAAGATTTAGCATGCGTTTGCGCATAACCTTAGCAATCGCTTTATAGTTGGCCATTTCACTCAGCTCTGTGAGTAAATCGGTCAACAAGTCTACCCAGCCACGGGTGGCCACCTCAATCAAAATAGCTTTTTTGCTATCAAAGTGACGAAATAGGGTGCCTTCAGCTACCCCTGCTGCTTGGGCTAAATCTCGGGTGGTGGTACCACCGTAGCCACGTCGGGCGAATAGCCGCTGGGCTGCCCCGAGAATCTTCTCTTGAGTATCATCTTGGGACGTCGTCAGCGGTTTAGCAAATTGCATACAGAGTCTCTACGCCTTTGGGCTATTGTCTATCGTGATCTGCTTAATCATGTCATTGGTTAACAGAAGCTTACATTCAGTGGGCTCTCCAGCCCACTGAATCTGTTCCCGGTGGCGCGACTTATAGACGACTTAGGTAGACACTTGGGCTAACACATTGGCGTCACAGCGAATGTGATGGTTAACCACGTGACAGGGGGCGTCGCCCAGGCAAATTCCCATGCCGCGAGCTGTTTTGACCAGTGTATCCTCGGGATTGACGGCGCGATATTCTGCGATCGCATCGGCAATAGGCACATGCACCACCTGACGATTTTGCCAGCTCACCATGTGGTCGTACTTTTGAGAGGCGATCAGATCAACCGCTTCTACTCCAAAGGCGGTGGCCAACACTCGGTCTAACGGCGATGGTGCGCCGCCTCGCTGCACATGTCCTAGAACCGTGACGCGGGTTTCAGCCCCAATGGCTTCAGTAATTTGCTCAGCTAAGTGTTCACCAATGCCCCCCAGTCGACATTGCCCCAAGCGATTGGTCTGGGTCACTTTCTCACCAGCTTCGGTACAAACCGCCTCGGCCACAATAATGGTGGCAAAGTTCCGTTTTAATCCCTTGATGGTGCGGCAAATATTGTCGATGGTGTAGGGAATTTCAGGGGTTAGAACAATATCGGCCCCGCCAGCAATGCCGGCATTGAGAGCGATATGTCCAGCATCCCGACCCATCACCTCTAGAATCATTACCCGCGAATGACTGGCGGCGGTAAAGTGCAGCCGGTCTAAGGCCTCTGTGGCAATATTGACCGCCGTATCAAACCCGATGGAGCGCTCGGTACAGCCCAGATCGTTATCAATGGTTTTGGGAATACCGACGAGGTTGAGTCCCCCTTGCTGAGCCAGGCGACGAAGAATGGCCATACTACCGTCCCCGCCGATGCCAATCAGGGCATCTAGTCCCAACAGATGGTAGCCATCAATGATTTCTTGGGAGCGATCGCAAGTAGACCCATTGGGCAATGGAAAATCAAACGGATTTCCCTTATTGGTGGTGCCCAGAAGAGTTCCCCCCGCTAACAATAAATCGTGGGTACTGGACACATCAAACTCTACATATTCAGGCGGACGGGCCATTAGTCCCTGGGTGGCACGAGAAATCCCTAACACTTCCCAACCATAGCTGTCAGCCCGATGAACAACCGCTCGCAATGCGGCATTCAGTCCGGCACAATCTCCACCACTTGTCAGTAGGCCAATTCTTTTTCTGTCCCGATGCTGTCCCATAGTATCTCTACGCTAACCGTTTAGAACGCGATTTTAAGACTACAGGGTTAGCGTGACGTCTACTCAGACCATGGGAGTATTCTGAGCAATTATTGATAGGACGATATACTCCGCAATACTTTTGTATATCCAGATTACGGAATTTGTTGCTATATCAAGGGTTTAGAAATAGGCCTAATGTTCAAAGTAACAAACATTTTAGTAGGGGAATTGGCTTAGCTGTCATGGGCAATTCAGCGTAATTACTGATGACAACCTCAGATTTTATTGATGATTAATTAGACCTTTACCAGAACTTATTGCGGCGGTACTCATCAACTTTAACAAAGGTATAGCAACAATATTGTTTTAGTAAATGGCTGTGGTTGTACCCGACGTTCACAGTTTAAATGACTATATTCGATGTAACGGCAACTCAATCCGAAACGCAGTGCTAAACGCGTGTTGATTTGTACGGATATCAGGTCATCTTCCGGTTAGGTCCACTAACCCTTGTTAAGAACAGTAAGGTTAAGGTTTTTTTACTACGGAATATGATGGCACAGGCCATTTTAGAAAAATTTTTAGGAACGTTGGTAGTATCTGCCGCCGTAATGGGTGCGACAGCCCAGATGGCAGCCGCTCAAGTTGGGTTTACGGGTGACTTTGCGCCTGACAATTGGGAGTTGTTCAATGGGAGCCCAGCGTTTCCCAACGTCGACACCACACCACTGACTATCAATAATATTCCCCTGGCTCCTTTTAATGGCTCAGCTGATTTTAGTGATGCGCCCGATTCACTGACCCTATTAGGCAGTAATCAGTCTGAGATTTTGGAGCAGTTTGGGCTTAGCTGTGAGTCTACGGATTTACCATCCCAAGCTCTGTTTTTGTGTGACAGGAGCTTTACTACTGTATTTGTAACTGTCCCCGAAACAAGCACTCTTTTCTTTGACTGGGACTATAGTACCGCTGACCCCGGTGGGGCTAGATTTGACCCTTTTGGATTTGCCATCGGCACTTTCCCTCCTGACTCTCCTCGGACGGACGGTGTTTTTACCGAGCTAATTGATCGGAATGGTCCTGCTACGCAGTCTGGCACCACGTCTGTTCAGGTTGTCGCTAACCACGTATTTGGATTTCAAATTGGCACCGCTGATAACCAGTTTGGTCGGTCCCAGGCCACCATTACCAATTTTCAGGTGATGATAACTGAGCCGGATGAGGGAGATCCAACATCGGTACCAGAACCGACGTCAGCGGTTGCGATCGCACTGCTAGCCGGTCTAGGGCTACGGTTAAGTAAAAAAACTCGTTCGGACCAGTAGGTATCTTGATAAGTATTATTACCTAAAAGTCTCATATTTAAACATCTAAAACAGCAGTGTTTAGCCAGTCTTGGCTAACCAGTTTTAATCAGCCGGTCTTAGCTAACCAGTTTTAATCAGCCAGTCTTGGCTAACCAGTTTTAATCAGCCAGTCTTGGCTAACCGGTTTTCACTAGACGGTCTTGACTAGCCGGTCTGAAACAATGGTTTCTCCTGTTTCTGGGTCAAACAGGTGCACATGTTCCACGCGGATTCCTAAGGTCAGTTTGTCCCCTGGACGAGGCACCTGGGCTTCAATCCCATCTAAACGCACTAGCAGTGCATTTTCTGCTGAGACATCATCCAACTCTACGGTGAGGTAGGTTTCACTACCTAAGGCTTCAGCCCGCTGAACGGTCACCGCTAAATGTTTGGGAGCGGGCACGGCCAATCGCAAATGTTCCGGACGAATGCCTAGGGTCAAAGATCGATTTCCATGGGTGGCTAAGATGGGTTCCCACTGGCTCGGTAATGTTAGTCGAAATGCTGGGTGGACCAGCGTTAGAGGCATTTGCACCTGGACGCTCAGAAAATTCATCGGTGGTGAGCCAATAAATGACGCCACAAACCGGTTGGCTGGATACTGATAGAGTTCCAACGGAGCCGCAATCTGCTGAATTACCCCTTCATGCATAACCGCAATCCGATCCCCCATGGTCATGGCTTCTACTTGATCATGGGTGACATAGATGGTCGTAGTGCCTAACCGTCGCTGTAGTTCGACAATCTGGGCTCGGGTTTCAGTCCGTAGCTTGGCATCTAGATTTGATAGGGGTTCGTCCATCAAAAATACCTGCGGGTTGCGGGCCATGGCTCGCCCCAGCGCCACCCGCTGTTTTTGTCCCCCTGAAAGCTGTCGAGGTAACCGCTTTAGCAATGGGGTAATTTGTAAAATCTCAGCGATGGCTTTCACTCGCTGGGCAATGGCCTGTTCCCGCTCTGGCCAGTAGTGAAACCCTGGGGGCAGCAGCCGGGTGAGGCCAAACAAGATCTGCTGCCAGCGAGTAATGGTGGGTAAATCGCTCGCTACGGTGCGACGCAGCCCAAAGGCCAGGTTGTCATACACGCTCAGGTGGGGATACAGGGCATAGCTCTGGAATACCATGGCCACATCCCGCTGTTTGGGAGGCAGAATATTGACCCGCCGTTTGCCGATAGCAATCGTGCCACCGGTAATACTTTCTAAACCGGCAATTAGCCGGAGTAAGGTACTTTTACCACAGCCCGATGGCCCCACTAGGACCATAAATTCGCCGTCTTTGACATCTAGATAAATTCGTTTGAGCACCGTCGCTGCCTTGGCATCCGACGATTGACGAGGAAATGTTTTGTAAACGTTGTCTATAACGACCTCGGCCACGTTTGCTTCCTATTTCTGAGGACCGATATTACTCGGCGGGGGGATCTACAGATACTAGAATATCGGTGATGGTTTCACCACGGGCAGGGGTCAAGATGCGATCGCACGGCTGACTACGTCCCTGTAGCGATACCCGCGATATTCTCAAACGCGCCGCCCGATCCTGACTCGTGACCACCGTAAATTCAGCTGTGTCTGGAGCCTCCACCAATGTGGCTAGGCTATCACCATTTTGACTAAACTTAAATGACTGGGAGCCAATACCACCACGGCTACTGCGCTTAATGGCTCCTACCTGCATCCGTTTGGCATATCCCTTGGTGGACATGAGTAACACCTTGCTCTGATTTTGAATCGGTACACAGCCCATGACCGACTCCCCCTTAATCACTCGAATTGCCTGGGTCCCTTGGGAGTTTCGACTCGTATCCGGTAGCTGATCGCGATCAATGGTGAATCGTAAAAGTCGTCCACCGGAGGACGCCAGCATTAAATCTTGGTCTAAATCAGCCAGGACTGCATAGGCTAAGTAGTCCTCTGGCTTGAGCTTAATCGCCACTAATCCGCGCCCTGTAATTGACTCAAACTCGGTCAGCGGCAACCGCTTAATTTTTCCCTGGGCTGTCACCAAAATAATCTGCTGCGCCATCACCTCAGCTGTGAGCAAAATCGGCGGAAGGACCGTGTCCGGATCGTTGCCAATGGCATCGGGTAACAGATTAAATAAAGGCTGCCCTTTAGACTGCCGCTGAGCTAGAGGCACATCATTCACTGTTAGGCTAAACGCCTTTCCATCGCGAGAAAATACCAGAAAATTATGGGTGGTCCAGGCAAATTCCGTCTGGGTGACAACATCATCTAACTCCGTTAACTTAGTGGCCAGCTTCTCCTGCTTTCCTTGCCGTCGTTGGTAGGTGCGCGGAGATAGACGTCTGGCATACCCTTTCCGAGTAAACTCAACCACAGTTTCCTCTTCCTGGGCCTGGGCTTCTAGGCTAGCCAACCGCTCTGCTTCAGCAGCCCGCTCACTGGCCGTCTGCAGTCGAGTTCGGCGCTCATCACCAAAGGCTTTTTTGAGCTTTCTGAGATCTTTTTTAAGGGCCTTAAGCCGTTCTTTACGATCCGATAGCAGACGCTCAAGATTTTCCTTGATCGTCGATAGCTCATCAAACTCGTTGAGCAGATTGTCTTGCTCTAACCCCACTAAGCGCCGTAGGGGCATCGCTAAAATGGCATCGGCCTGACGATCGCTCAGCTCAAAACGCTCGCTGATTTCCAGCTTCGCTGATGAACCATCTGGCGCTGCCCGAAGGATTTCAATCACCTCATCAATACTGTCGAGGGCCGTCAACAGACCTTCCACAATGTGTAATCGCCGATCGGTCTTTTCCAGCTCGTTGGTATATTGCTTAACCAGCGTCTCTTCACGAAAATCTAGAAACGACTGCAGCATATGGCGCAGGGGCATCTGAATCGGCTGCCCGCCATCGAGAGCCAGCATAATCGCCCCAAAATTGCTCTGCAGGGGCGTCATTTTATAGAGCGTGGTCAAAATACTGTGGGGCTGCGCTTCTCGCTTTAATTCGATCACCACCCGCATGCCGTCGCGATCGCTTTCATCGCGAATATCCGCAATACCTTCAATCCTGCCCTGGTTGACTAAATTAGCAACTTTTTCAATCCAGCCTGCTTTATTGACTTGATAGGGTAGCTCTGTCACCACAATGGCATTGCGACGCTGTCGTCCTTTACCCGGCTGAACTTCCTCAAAGCTAGCAATCCCTCGCACCGGAATACTGCCCCGGCCAGTGCGATAGGCATCGTGGATGCCCTTGGTATCGGTGATCTCACCGCCCGTGGGAAAATCTGGACCCGGAATCAGCTTAAATAGCGCCTCATCTGTAAGCGCAGGTCGATCGATAATCGCAATCAAACCATCAATCACCTCCCCCAGGTTATGGGGCGGAATATTTGTCGCCATGCCCACGGCAATACCCGAGCTGCCATTGAGTAAGAGGTTTGGCAGCTGGGCTGGTAAGACCGTTGGTTCCTGCTGAGAACTATCAAAGTTATCAATAAAATCAACGGTGGCTTCGCTGATCTCATTGAGTAAAGACTCATGGCTAACAGAGGCCAGTCGCGTTTCCGTATAGCGCATGGCGGCAGGCGGATCATTATCCACCGAGCCAAAATTGCCATGGCCATCTAGCAACGGATAGCGGCTGGAAAAATCCTGCACCATGCGCACTAGCGCATCGTACACAGCCTGGTCTCCATGGGGGTGATATTTACCCAGCACATCCCCCACCACACGGGCACATTTACGAAAGGGCCGATCGGGGGTCAAACCCAGCTCGTGCATAGCATAGAGGATACGCCGATGGACTGGCTTGAGGCCATCGCGCACGTCAGGCAAGGCCCGCCCGACGATAACGCTCATGGCATATTCCAGATATGATCGCTGCACCTCTGTATGAAGAGACGTGACGACAATTTGTTCATCTGAAAACGCATTTAGCTGGTCTGCCATGATTTCGTATCCTTGAAAGCCGCCTCGAAAGCATTAAAGCAACCTTGTCCACGTCCAGTAACTGTAAGGTTTAAGGTTGCCGTCGATAAAACTCTAGGTTTTAACTTGGACGTGGTTTAGCCTTACCAATGCTGTACCTTATACACAAGCGTCATGGATCCGCAATAGTTAAAATCCAAATCAATCAAGAATTCAATAGACTTGTAAACGCTTGCGTGCCCGAGTCGTTGTATTTAATCAAGCCTCAATACTCACTGGTCTAGCCCCTCCTAGGCCTATGACCAACACCAGTTATAGTAACGTTGCTGTGTTAACGGAATGCCTATGAAAACGGTTTTAATCGTGGAAGACGACATGATCAATGCACGCGTGTTCTCCAAGATTTTGACCAAGCGGGGTGGCCTGGCGGTCAAACACACTGAGAACGTCGATGAAGTCATGCAAATTGCCGAAAGTGGCGAAGTGGATGTGATTTTAATGGACGTTTCCCTATCCCACAGTGTCTATCAAGGAAAACCAGTGGATGGCATCCGCATTACCCAGATGCTGAAAGCCAATGACAGTACTGCCCAACTACCGATTATTTTAGTGACTGCCCATGCCATGGATGGCGATCGGGAAACCTTTCTACAACAGAGTGGAGCCGATGGCTATATCTCAAAGCCGATCGTGGATCACCAAAAGTTTGTAGATGACGTCAAAGCCATGATCGGTGAATAGGAAATAGATGCGCCCCTGTGCATCCCTACAGACCTGAGAGTACTTCCTGCAATCCAGGCGTACCAAACATGGCTTCGGTCGCCCCCAATAAGCGACTCCCCCAAAGGTTATCCGCCAAAAAATCTAGATCAGCATAGCGACTGTCTCGCTCTAGAGCAGCCGTTGCAGCTTCGATCGCTTTAGGACGGTCAATGTTGGCGGCATACTGAGCAACCGCAATGGCTAAAGTAGGCTCTGGTTCCTCCTCAGACACCGTTAAAGAACGCTCCCACTCCACAATTGCTGACTCCGACTCTCCCATTTCATATAGAACGAGACCAATATTGTTAATAGCAGGCCAAAAGAGTTCGTTAAAACTAACGGCCATTTCATACTGCTCAATGGCCTTTTGATAGCGATTGAGTTTGTAATAGGTGTTCCCCAGATCAAAATGAGCACCGGAATTGCTGGGTTCTAAGCCAAGTCCTTTCTCTAAAGCATTGGCCGCTTGCAAATATTTGGCTTCGCTAAAATAGGCCGAGCCCAAGCTAAACCAAACAACAGGATCATCATCACTGAGGGCCTTTGCACTTTCTAGGGTGGTGACGGCGGCAGCACTGTCGCCTACCTGTAAATATAAGCTACCCATCAACGTTAGGATCTGCGGATCTTGGGGGGCCAGCTGAGCGGCCAGTTGAATCCGCGCTAGGGCCTCATCGTACTGCTGAAACTGAGCTAGCTGGGCGGCCTCTTGGGCCAATGTGAGTCCGGTTGCCGTCAGTCGCTCCTCATCTAAGGGCAGCGTGTAGGGCAGTAGTGCCTGGGCCTCTGCAGCCCGGATCGTCCAGCCACAGCCCAGTAGGGCAAGCAGCGTAGCGAGTGTAGGACGAGTAAGCCGAGATATGAGCTGATTCATAGGGTGTGGACAGAGTGTTAAGACGTCGGAAAAATTCGGAGGCTGAAGCGGTCTGAGAATTATTTTAGGAATACATTTGTGGATAGACTGAGCTTGAAAGCGTCTTTAGTGATCTATTTCGGTCATTTGGCTAGTTATCAGTATAGATACACCCTCCAGTGGGAAACTGGCAATTTGATAAACTTATGGGAAATAGAACGCCTAGGCGAAAAACATCATACCCAGATAGCCTCGGATAGGCCCAGAGACACTTCTTAAAATCTCGTTTCAAACTCTAACAAAACTCGATTGCGATCGTCGAAGTTAGTCGTTCCCCGAATTGTAAATTCATCTGTCAATCGATAGCGCAGGTTAAATTCTGTCGGTGTATTGTCAGTCAATATTTTGACTAAAGATAGGGTGATGTTGTTGGTGACATCAAATCCAATTTCCGTTGCCACATCCAGGCTAGACCCGCTGTTGTCTTCACTGGAAAAGCGTGAGGCTCCTGTCACTGGGAAGAGGCGAAACTCACTCAGGTTTAGGGTGCTGCTAATAAAATCTTGCAGACGGTTTAGCAATGCTCCGCCAAAGAAATTAATGACGCCTTGACCGGACTGCAGGGCGGCAACGTAGCTACCGCTGAGTAGATTAATAATTTCTTGTCTAGATCGAGGGGGAGAGCTAGAGAGTTCGATCACGGTATCGCTAATGTCTGAGAGAAATAAACTCTCCAGCAGCTTACTGGCTGTGCCTTGGTAATTAGCGCGGATGCGAATGGTTTCTATGCCGGTGGTGCCCTGGAACCGATCGATGGCGGAATCGGTAATTTCTGATGAGGCAAAGGCGGTGGCTTCGACCACGTTTCGTTGCCGAGTTTCTGTAACCGATGTGCGCAGGGTTACGTCAAGGACGGGATCGGCAATTCCCCGCTCTGGAATAAATCGGGCAACGTTATCGCGACCGGCTAACCGAAATGTTGTGGTCAGCAGGTTGATGCGACCGGACCGCAGACGAATGACGCCTTCGGGTTCAATGGCACGGAAGGGTCGGAGGGGACCCGTGATGCGTAAATCTCCCTGGGCAACAACATTGAGTAGATTACTTTGTTGAATCTGGATATTCTTCGCCAGGGTGATTTTGAGGTTTTCAAACCGAGGTACAAACAGGGGAATCTCTTCTGATTCTGGAGCAGCGGCGGCATTATTATTGCCTTCGGGTAGAAACAGACGACCATCGGACAGCTCTACTACACCGCCTAGCTGGGGACCGCCCAATAACAGACTACCCCCCACCACTACCTGGCCGTTGACGCCTCCTCGGTAGATCCCTTTGAGTTCGAGGTCGATATCATCAAGGGTGACCGTTAGGGCGCCAGAGGGGTGGATAGGTGGCGTATCGGCACTGTCCGAGCTGTCCGGGCTGAGGGGACCGGCTTCTTCGGGAGCGGGGTCGGCAGTGGTTTCATTAGTGCTTTCATCGGTGGTTTCGTCCGCCGCCTCGGGTGGGTCCGCCCCCAAAACGGCTAGCTCAGGAGCGCTAATTAGAAATGGAAAGCCTAGGGGAAAACTGCCAGCCGCTTGCAGACGGCCATTTCCATAGTTCCCTTGTAGCGTTTTTACAATGATCTGATTGTCTTCAAAAATGATATTTCCGGCAAAATCTGTTAGAGGATCCGGGAGCAGTGGCGATCGCAACACCGCTTCGCTCACATCCATCTCACCGGTCACAATGGGGCGACTCAGACGTCCCTCAACATTGACCAATACCCGTCCTTTCCCTGACTCCCAGCTCACCTGATTGTTGAGCACATTCAGCAGGGCTAACCCTTCATCGGCCACATCAATGGTCAACGCAATGCGATCATCATCAGGCTGCACCGTCATAAAGTTAAAAGCATAGGGAATGTCTCCCACCAAGGTGAGCGGCTCCGGATTATTCACCTGGGTCAGTTTGCCATCCAAGAGCAGTCGGGCATTTTCATATAGAAATAGCCCATCTGCCTGCTCGATGGGTTGGTCGTTAATGATGCCATCCACCAGGACAATATTTCCCCTAACCGTGGGGTTACCGATACTGCCACTAAAGTTTGCTAGCGCATTTAAACGCCCATCTAACCCTAAAGGCAGATTAAAAATGCCGCGCAGGGCGTCTACTGGCAGTTGCTCTGCGACAAGCTGCAGACCAGAACTGTCTTTTTCGGTCAGCGATAAGTTACCTGCCAGGGTAACAAAGGCCTGCTGAATTTCTCCATCAGAGTTAGGGTCTAAGGTGGTTTCTAAACGGACAGGCTGAAGCGTCAGGTTGCCATCCATTAGCTGACCTTGTGCAATTACCCGATCGGCTTGAAAGTCTGGACTCCATTGCCAGTCTTGCCCCTGCACATCAAAAATTATCTCCGGTAGCTGTTGGGGAGTACCGCTGAGGCTAAC
>NZ_JADEXP010000648.1 GCF_015207065.1 Leptolyngbya cf. ectocarpi LEGE 11479
GCCAACATTTTTCGTGGGACAGTTATCTAGCATAGATAGCCATTTTCCACTGCTGGGACGATAGCTATCGTCCGCTCTACACTCGGCTACCTAGCCAACAGACGCCACAACGGTTTCCGAACTATCTAGCGTTTCAGCCCGTTCCGCTTCAGATGGGGGCACAACCTGCCAGAACTTAGGTAGATAGCGATCCCAGTCAGCCAGAATACGCGCAGCCTTAGTACTGCCAGTTCGCTCTGCATGGTTACTGATTAGGCCCTTCAGCTGCTGAGCACCAGCGGTGGTAATGACCCGCTGTACTTTAACAATTTCAGGATTCACCCGAGTGGGGAAATCCCCCTGCTCATCGAGAAAGTACCCTAACCCACCGGTCATGCCAGCCCCGACATTGCGGCCCACGCCACCCAGGCAAACAACTACACCACCCGTCATATATTCGCAGCAGTGGTCACCGGCCCCTTCAATCACGGCTTGCCCCTTGGAGTTTCGTACAGCAAAACGCTCACCCGCCTTCCCAAAGGCATAGAGGGTACCGCCGGTAGCACCGTAGAGACAGGTGTTGCCCACAATCACATTTTCAGACGGGTCATACTGCACTCCTTCAAATGGGGTGATGACCAGCTCACCACCGTGCATGCCTTTGCCGACATAGTCATTGGCTTCACCCACCAGACATAAATTCATGCCAGGCAGGTTAAAGGCGCCAAAGCTCTGGCCAACGCTGCCCTTAAAGGTAAGGTTCAAGGCGCCGGCAAAGCCGGTATTGCCATACTGTTTGGCGATGGTTCCAGAAACCCGCGCCCCCACGGAGCGATCGGTGTTGATCACGTCAACGACTTTGCTCACGTCCCCCTGACTGGCAATCGCTTGCTGAATTGCGGGATCGGCCAGAAGGGTATCGTCTAGGACCGGGCCGTTACTATTGATGTTGCCGTGGTCTAGCCAGCTGCGAGCTGACAAGTCAGCACAACCAGTATCCGGCAGCTGAGTCAGGATATCCAGGGTTAATCCTTGGGTCTTGGTCAGACTAGCCTCTGCCCGAGTGCTCAGCAGAGCGGCCCGGCCAATTATTTCACTGAGGGAACGAT
>NZ_JADEXP010000188.1 GCF_015207065.1 Leptolyngbya cf. ectocarpi LEGE 11479
AGCCCGACACCCCTCCTAGCGAAACTGTCACCATCGCCAATATCCAGTTTACCGACAACACCGTTTTCTCAGCAGAAGAGCTACTCAATAGCCCCCTCACTACCTATGCCGGTTGTAATCCAGAAGGTTTCCTAGTCACCGATACCCTACTAGACACCACAGCGGAAGACGCCTCCTCTACCCAACTTCCCTGTCCACCCTTATTCTCTATCCTAGACACCACCCTCTCCGCTCCACAGCTATTCCAAGTTGCCAACGATGTAGCTGGTTTCTACTCCAGTCAGGGCTACACTACTACCGGAGCTGTTATTGACGTATCCGGTACACCCGAAGCGGCCATATTGACCATTCAGATTGTTGAAGACCAGCTAGAAGACAATATTCGGTTTAACGATTCCCGTCTGACAGGCTACGTCCAAGAACGGGTTGGTGTCACTAAAGACAAGGTTCTAAACGTCGATCATCTACAAGACAATCTCCGTCTCCTTCAGGTCGATCCCCTGATTGATCGTATCTCTGCCTCCCTTACCACCGGCTCCCGTCCAGGCCGTAGTCTGCTCGATATTGAAATCGATGATGCCCCTACATTTAACTTTCCCCTAGGTCTCAACAACTCTCGCTCTCCCAGTGTTGGCAGTTTTCAGCAGCAGGTTACCTTCCGCAATACCCATGTCTTAAGCATTGGTGATACCTTCGACCTCGGCTACACCCGCAGTGACGGCAGCGACTCCTACAGTGCCAATTACACCGCTATCCTTAGCCCTAAAAACGATACCTTCAGCCTCAACTACAGCTACACCGAAAACGAAATCATCGAACCCCTCTTTAACCGCCTGGATATTCGTTCTGCGTCCGAATCCTATGGTTTGGTATACCGCCTGCCCCTGTCCCGTAGCGTTGATTTAATTGAGAAAACGATATCTCGCCCGGTCGTTTCCGACGATGACCAACAGTCTGATACGACTGCAGAATCAGTCACCGCCACCCGGATACTGCCCACCTACGAAGAGTTTGCCCTTACTCTGGGAGCCCAGCTACGGGACAGTGGTTCTTCACTGTTAGGTATTCCCTTCCAGTTTAGCGATGGCGCTGACGCGTCAGGCGATACCCGTTCTTTTGTGATGAGCTTTGGTCAAGAATGGACTCGGCAAAACGCTCTGCAGGTATTCAGCTTACGCTCCAAATTTAGCTTGGGCATCGGAGCCTTTGGAGCCAATATTAGTCCCACCAATTTTCCAGTAGTCGTACCCGATAGTCGCTTTTTAGCCTGGCGCGGACAGGGGCAATGGGTCCGCCTAGTAGATGGACGAAATCCAGATTTTCTGTTTGTCCTCAGGGGAGATATTCAGTTATCAGACGATCCGCTGCTGTCTTCTGAAAAGTTCTCACTAGGTGGTCCCAATACCGTGCGCGGCTATCGACAGGATAGTTTGGTAACCGACAATGGGCTGCTGCTATCGGCTGAGCTGCTGTTGCCTATTTTGCAAGACCAAAAATATAACGCGGTCTTTCAAGTGATTCCGTTTGTTGATTATGGGGTGGGGTGGAATACATCCGGTGTAGATCCGGTACAGTCGGTGCGCTCATCGTTTGGCCTCGGGTTTCAGTGGACCCAAGGGGATTTACGAGCACGGTTAAATTTAGGGTTTCCTTTAGTTGATGTTGCGTCGGGTGATAGAACATGGCAAGAAAACGGTATCCATTTCTCTGTTCAATACAATCCATCGTTTTAGGAGCCATGGGTCTAAAGATTCGTCGCGGACCGTCTCGTTTTTTGGCTCTGGTGCTGGCAGCGGTGTTTTTTACCGTGACTATGCCTCCTGCTCTATCCCAGCTACCTGAGTTGGCCCCTACTACACCGAGTTCTTCTGACATTATTGTTCCTGAGCCAACAAATCCTGCACCTGTTTTGCCCGACTTAGCTCCAGCAGACTCTGATTTTTCTGAACCTCCTCGCCACCTGCTGCCAGAATCGTTATCGGCTGAACAGCTAGTGCAGCGAGCCGCTGATGATTATGTAGAGAGAAACTATCTAGGCTCTGCGGAAAAACTAAGGGAAGCAATTAAACAATTTGAAGCGCGTGGTGACCATGAGCTGCAGCTAGCTATTAGTCTGGGCAACCTATCCTTAGCCTATCAACATCTGGGCCAGTGGGATGCTGGGGCCACGGCTATTATCAGAGGGTTTGAACTGCTCGGAGTCACTATCGACAATTCTCAGGCTCAAATTACCGACAGTTCCCATCCTCAAGTAATAGCGCGTCTGCTAGATATCTATGGGCGTTTGAACTATGTGCAGGGCAATCCTGAAGATGCCTTAGTGAACTGGCGTCAGGAGGGTGAAATTTATGACCATTTAGAAGCCAGCGCTCCTAACATTCAGATATCCAAACAGTTTCATCGCCAGTGGCTAACAAGTCGTTTAAACCAGGTGCAGGCTCAGCAAACCCTAGGACGACACTTACAAAGCTGTATCACCCTGACCGACAGTCTCGACCTCAACACGCAAGAAACGCTACTTGACTGCCAAAATGATGGCCACGCGTCATTTGTCAGAGAATCGCCTGATTTTAAGGCTTTGGTAGCCCGTGTAAAAGAAACTGTACTAGCCTATCAGCTCACTGATTTGGAGGAAACTAGCATCTGGCAAGGGTTAGGTGCAGCCCTACGAGTATTGGGCAGACTAGAAGACTCGCGAGAAGTGCTCGAAGAAGGTCTGACGCTGGCGACAAAAATTGCACCATCTACCGAGACCATTGCTAGAGCTAAACATTTTCATAACCTTCCTGAGGAAGCGGATGAAAAAACGACTCCCAGCTTGAGTGATTTACTGTCGGAAGGTGAGCCTCTCCTGATGCCATTGTACTTAAGCTTGGGAAATACATTGACGGCGCTAGGGGAGCTGGAACGGGATCGAAAAAATAGCCGTTATGAAAATGCTAAATCGTTTTCGACAAAATTTGGCTGTTTTGTACCCAAGTCAGAAAAACCTAAGGTGGCCAGGTTTGGTGAAGAAATTGATGAAGATGACACAGTTGCTGAATTTTATCAGCGGGCTGCCCTTTGCTACCGCGATGCAGTACAGCAACAAAATGTCCCCTCAAATTTGTTTGCGCTGCAGGCAAAACTCAACCAGCTAAGTTTGTCGATTGAACACCTCAAGTGGCTAGTAGAGGATTTACCTACAATCGGGGCCACTGACCAGCCCATCGCTGTCCAACCGATGGAAGATCAGCTGATAGCAGAAGAATTAGCTACCGAAGATATCGCCGAGCAAAATACGGCAGATTCTACTACTAGGGAACTTGGCATTGGTGGTGTGGTACGTGAACAATCTAAACGGGTTGAAACCCAGCTCAGTCGCCTGGATTGCTTGATGACGACCATTGAAGATCTACCCGTCAGTCAGGCGAAGGTCTATGCTCGACTAAATTTGGCTCGTAATCTGTTGAAGTATTTGGAGGTGCAGCTCAGTAGCCCCTATACAAATATCAATTTAAGCCAGCTACTTCCTGCAGATCCTGAGCAAGCTTTGACAACACCTCCAGCACTCTATGCAAATGCCTGTGAAGTTGGCAAAACACTCTCCGTAGAGCGTTTTGCTGATTTAGAACAAACTGGGGGCCAATCCCTATGGTCGGATATTACCCATTTGCTAAGCATGTCTCGTCAAGAGGCCCAGGAACTGTACCAGCGTACGGAGACTATCGTCTTTGAGTCCAATCGAGACGCATTGAATAGTCGGCTTTTGGGTAATAAGCGTCTGGAGTCATTGGCGGTTGGTAATTTAGGCAATCTCTACGAGACTCTGGGCCGACTATATGCTCAGAGGGCAAATCCCTTGGGTAAAAATGCTTCCCAGGATGGGTTGTCACTTATTCAAAAAGCTCAGCTCTATACCCTGGAGGCATTAGAGCTTGGTCAGCCGGATAAGGCTCCAGATATTGCTTATCGATGGCAGTGGCAGCTGGGAAGACTATTAGTACTGCAAGGCCCAAGCAAACGGGACCAGGCGATTGGCGCGTATCAAACAGCGGTGACTACCCTGGAAAAAGCTCGAAAAAATTTATCAACCATCGATTCAGAAGCTCAGTTTTCGTTTAGAGACAACGTAGAACCGGTCTATAGAGAGCTGATTGAGCTACTGCTGCAGCCAGCGCCAGGTGAGGGTGAACCGAGACAGGCTAATTTGAAGGCTGCGATCGCAGAAATCGGATCTCTACAGTTGGCAGAGTTGGAAAATTTTCTACGTTGTAATGTACCTGGTTTGACTCCTGTGGAAGAGATTCGTGATTCCAATGCCGCAATTATCCATACTATTCTCAGCAACGATCATCTAACCATCGTTCTCAAACTACCTAATCAGAAAGATCTAAAAGCCTACTCTGTAGCCGTCAGTAAACAGGAAGTAGAAAACACTGTTGAGAAGTTATTTCAGCTGTTATCCACTGAAGAACCCTATGAAGCTCGTCAAGAAGCAGACAAAGTTTACCAGTGGTTAATTGACCCTCTTCGCTCTGATCTTAATAAAGCCTTTGCAGCATTGAATAGCAACAGAAAAAGTCTTGATTCAAATACATCGCAGGGAACATTGGTTTTCGTCATGGACAGTGTGCTGAGGAAAACACCATTGGCCTTTCTCAAACATAATGATCGTTACCTGATTGAAGACTATGCAATTGCCCTGGCACCCAGACAAGAAGTATTTCAACCCAGCTTAGCCCAGGCACCACTGTCTGTATTCATTGGAGGCATTGGAATTCGCCAGACGAACCTAGAAGGAGAGAATTTTGCACCCATTCAGTTTCTGAGAGATGAATTTCAGGCAATCAAAAAAACTGGTGTATCGATTAGTGAACCTTTACTGGATAAGGAGTTTACATTCAAAAACATCCAGGAAAAGCTGCTTGAGAAGAGTTATACGGCTATGCATATTAAAACCCATAGTCAATTCAGCTCTAACCCTAACAAAACGTTCATTGCAGCATTTAATCAGCTGATT
The DNA here is from genome assembly GCF_015207065.1 of Leptolyngbya cf. ectocarpi LEGE 11479. Classification (GTDB taxonomy): domain Bacteria; phylum Cyanobacteriota; class Cyanobacteriia; order Phormidesmidales; family Phormidesmidaceae; genus Leptothoe; species Leptothoe ectocarpi. The sequence goes on from NZ_JADEXP010000188.1 coordinate 5,003, forward strand.
AAAGCGAATGAGCTTAGGAATCTTATTCAAACAGCCAGTCAGCGACGAGGAGAACCGCTTGATTTGCTGGTTCTGAGCGCCTGTTCATCAGCTCAAGGAGATGATCGGGCCATTCTAGGATTAGCCGGTATCGCTACACTCACTGGAACGCGCAGCACGGTATCAGCGCTCTGGCCCGCCTTCGATAGATTCAATACTGAGTTTATGAGGAATTTTTACACTGAGCTAGTTCAGAATGGCAGCTCTAAGGCAGAAGCGCTACGCAAAGCACAGCTTATGTTTATTAGACAAGGAGAGCCAGCAGCGATATGGGCTAACTATGTTCTTGTCGGCAACTGGCTCTAGTTGCTAGGGCAGTCAGAAGACCTGCTCCCTACAAAGAGTAATCCATAATAAACAAAACCTTAGGATGAATTGCAGTTACCTTACCGTTGCAGCACCCTGTATTAGATCTGGAGTGAAATCTGAAGAATCAGCTTTACCAAACTCTACCAGCTGCATCAAGCTGGACCATTGACTGGCTAATGAGCTACTGTTCGAGGACTGTAATTGTGCAGCAAGACGAGCAACAGAGTCGTACCAGATCTCTGGTGCAAACTCACTGACGAGGGCTTCTGCTTCTGCTTCCTTGACAATTTTTCTCATAGTGCCACGTACGATAACGTAGTCGCTGGCTGTATTTCCGGGGCCACAGTAAAGCTTTAGACGCCAGCGATAGTCTTTGCCATCGACCAGTCTATATCCAGAATTTGAAGGAACAGAGACACTAACTATACCAGGTGTTTGAGGGAATGTGACATTTGCCGAATAAGGACGACTAGCTTCCTCGTTTGGCCACTCATGAATTGAAAATTCACCGTGGCGCACCTGATCTTGTCTATAAGGAACATAAAATAGGAAAGTAGGACGCTCAGAGATGGTCAATAAAGGATATTTTTCGAGATCTGGATAGTCTGAAAAACTGTTATCTGGCGGTGCTAAAGCAGCTAGGTGGATAGTGTCAGAATGGCAAGGATCTGATGGATCGAGAGTTCCACCAGCTGGAGTACCAGTACGTGGTGGATCCACAGGTGGATAACTACCAACCACAAGTTTGGGATATGCTAAAGAATATTCTTGAGGGATCTTTGTTTTCGCAAAACTGACAGTGCTCATAACACTAAGCCCTCCTAAAAGAGCTAAACTAGCAACTAAAACTTTTGCTTTTGTAAACATAACTACCTCCTATTGCTAGTTAACCTAGTGTGCGTTTAGAGAATTGATTAAATAACGTGCCAAAAGGAATGTTTAAAGCTACCGCAGTTATAACCATAGTGAAAATTGATGGCCATAGAGGCATCCACCCACCTATTAGAAACATTAATAAACACGCAAGATATAGTGCAGAAGCTACGAAAAGCATCATTAAGATAAGTTTCAATGATGATCTGATCTGCCACATAAATAAACTACTCAGCAGTGACCATCCTAGAACCCAAATAGTATCGCCCCATTGAATAAATTTCCATTGAGGTAGTCCCCAAATTCTCCTTTTTCTGTGTACTGCATTATCAAGTAACTGACTTATAACATGAGCATGGATTTCTACACCTGGTTTGATTCCATAGGGAGTTTTGTGAAGATCGCCAAGTTCTGATGCGTTAGTTCCAATCAAAACAATCTTATCTTTAATACTATAAGTATTTACTTGATCTGATAGCACCTGATAGACAGGCACTTTTCTAAAGGGGGGAATATCTGAATTATGAGAGCGGTAATCAATCATCATTTGATACTTATTACCTAGAGCTTGATATCCAACAAACCGATTGAATAACTGTTCGATAATAGTGTCTCCCATGTACAATTTCTGATCGATTTTGACAGAAGCAAGTTTATGGTGTGTTAGATAAAGATCTGCTAAAAGTAGACTAAGACTGAAGTTAGGGCATTTATTAGTCGGCTTCGCTCTGTTTGGGTCGAAGAATAAGACTTGACGCCTTATCACTTCGTCAAGGGTCTTATCACTTCCAAGGTTACTAAATCCTAGTGATGAGTTAGCATCAGACTGTGTTAGCTCTGTAGGTGGCTTGAAATCATTAAGACGACTTCCATAAAGACAAACAGTCAGTAAATTAGGATAGGTTTGGAACTGTTTGACCAATTCTGCACGTTCTTTTACTGTGCCTTTTGGTTGAGCTCGATGCATGTCTAAGCCGATAGCTGCAGGTTTATAACTTTCAATTTTCTCAATTAGCTCTGTCAACACCTTATCAGGTAATGGATAGCCGCCATATCGATTAAAATCGTCGGTAGTTGTCTCTACGATGAGCACACGAGGATCTCGTGGTTCCAAAGGTCTAAGTCTCATTAGGTGATCATAAGCGCTGAGTTCAATTGGCTGAAAAATTCCCAATAACCTTATTGCCATTACACCAAGTGTAGTAAACAGTGTTATTAGCAATGTTGTCTTTAAGCTTACTCGTCGTGACTGACTTGAGTTCCTGAGTTGATTTATTGGCCAGGATATTTGGCTAGGGTGGGGTTGAGTCCTGTTTACTTCTAAAACTTTTTGTGTTGTTTGTTTCTTTAATGATGGCCAGGACAGTGTCTGCGCAGTAGGGTTTTGGCAAATTACCGGCAACCAACTTGCGCAAGGGAACTTATTCTCAAGGCCGTATAGTCTTTCTCTAGCTTCTTTCACAGCTAATGGAAAAGGGTTTCCTCTGGAAAATGCTCTGAGAAAGTTTGTCAAAAACTGTTGGGCTACCTGGTCTGGCACTGGCTCACGCATCACAATCAGGTAGGGAATATGTAACCCAGCCAACTCTCGAGCTAACCCCATACCCTCACAGGAATTAAAGATCGCTAACTGTAGTCCATTTCTGATAGCCGTTTTCAGGGCTATTCTCAACTGAGAAATGGATACATTCTCAGTTGCATTGATTTGCATATGTCCAGTTTGTTCTCCTGGCTGGCTAGAACTGTGTCCAGCAAAAAAGAGAATATCCCATCCGGTTTCATCCCATAAATGTTCATCAAACTCTTCGCGGGATGGTTCCTGTAAGAAATGAATATCCGTATCCCCAAGATTTTCTAAAGTAGCCCGGTCTTTTTCTACTTGAATACCGGTGGTATCCCCCAGAATTGAAAGAATGCGTACCTGCTCATGAATTTGACGAGCTGTAGGCTGCACTTTTCGATATTCCAAATTACTGAGGGCGACTTCCGCATGGGGATAATCTTCAAAAAAGTTCCACAGGTGCCAGGGAAAGCGTCGCACACCCGGATCTTCTGCCTCAATCACCACCTGGATTTGGCTATTAGGATCTAAATAACGCCGTAGGCTTTGGTCAACACCAAGAAACGATGGGCCATGAATCCAGGTGTTAAATTGCTGTTTGAGGTCATTACACAGGTCGTCAAACTTAACATCAGAGATGTGGGTAATATCATTGCTAACAATCTCGATTTCCATTACCTGAGTAGGATTGCGCAAACCGAGATTGGCATTAAGGGCTGTGTATTCTTGTTGCCAACGTTGAAACAAGTCTTGTATATGGGGGGCAGCTGGTAAACGACCTCTAGTTTGCTCAACTTGGCCAGCGCTGCGATCTCGACCCCAAATTTGCACGATAACTGATGGAAAACCTAGCTGCCAGCTACCTTCACCTAACTGAATAACAACCTGATGCTCCACTGTCTAACCCTCGTATGCTTCCTCAACAAAGCCCTTAAACAGTCAAATGTTCAACCAAAGTTGTCCCTTCAAGTTCCAGCTCCAGACTAAACTGATAACCCACAGGACACCGAATTCGTTGAATCTGGATATAGTTATTAGCCGACTCAGTTGTTAAAATCTGGATCACCTCACCGGTCGCAGACAAAAGCCTGAAATCTAAGTTCTGCGGCAGATACAGTTGCTCTTCTGATGGATATAACTGTGCTTGGATTTCTATCCGTTCATCTGAAAGCACCTCCCACATGAGCGCTAGCCTAACTGTCAGATTATCCACTTCGGGACCAAACCGTAGGACTTTGGCTTGTTTACCAGCTGTATCCTCTCTCCCTCGATCAGAGCGAAGGGCCAGCTGTTGCGAATCTAAACTGAACACGGCTTCAATACCTTGCCAACCAGCGGCAACAGTATTACATATCCCCTGTAGATACTCGGTGAGTGAAGTATTAGACGAACTCGCCAGATTGCCTTGTAGCGCATTGAACCTCTTAGCATAGAGTTCTTGGCGTTGAACTTGATTAGCTAATATCGCTCCCCACTGGGCAAAAGGTATGGCTAGTCGAGGAAAAGCTATGCCCGGATCAGCCAAGCGAGTGACTAAGTTGTCTCCCTGAGCAGTCGATACTTCAGCCAGAACCAAGTCTGTTGGCATATCTGCTTTGAGATCAGCTACGGGGCAATGGTCGATGGTAGCCCACAATGCATTAATGTCGAGAGTTAAATCTTCTGCATCTAGGCTGTAGGTGCGATCGCACCTATCAAATTCTCCACTTTGCTTAAGCTGTGCATAAGACGCATAGCCCCACACCTCTACCCAATTCTCAGCGGGGTTAACCGTAGCCGCCAAGTAATAGTCCGCAGCCCAACTCCCAATATCTATCCATTCCTGAGGTATCCGCAGTTCATCTTGGCCAATTTCATCAGTGGGGATCAAAACCAGCTTAAGGTCGTCAATATTGACAGCACTTCCCGTTACCATCTCCCAGCTAATCGGGTTAGCATCAGGGGCCGGAAATGCTTCAGCTGCTGGATTCAATTCTGATTGGATCCAAGCTAGGCAAGTACTTATGCAGAGCTGGTTAAGATATACCTGCTCGCGGGCGCCTGATGTGGACAGCTCTTGGCTATGCTGCCATGCAGAAGCTTTGGTAGAGGGAGAAATATCTAACCAAAGCTGTCTAGGATCTGCAAATGTAAACGACATAGGAACTAACGACTTAGCAATTGCAAAAATATTTGAATACAGGGATTTGGACGCTTTTGTCCTTTACGGTAGAACTATAGAATCGATTATTGAGGATTATGCACTAGTCTGACTGCGGCGGTTCAAAATAATCGTTTAGCCACAGCTCTAAATAGTCAGACTTAGTCTTAATATCAACATCAGTTGAGTCGCCACCAAGTTCCTGTTGCCTCCAGGCTATCAGTTCATCCAACAACGTCTTGCGCAGTCGTGTGAGCTTTCTAGAAACAGCGTATTGCTTGATATTTAGTTGAGCCGCAATTTGCTGTTGAGTAAACTGCCCGCCATAATAAAGCTGCAGCAATGACTGGTCCGTAGCTGGTAAGGTGCTAATACAATTCTCTACAACCTGTCGTAGCTGGTGTTGCTGATTTTTCTGTAAATTTTTTTCTGCTATTTGCACCAGATTTTCCAGTGGAGTCAGCTCATCAGTCTGTAGATTATCCTGTAACTGCCCTGCCTCTGAACCAGGTATCGGTGCATTAAGTGATGTGGTTGGTGGATTGAGAGCTTTGCGAAGATAGCCGATACAGTCCGTTAGCCATGTGTCTAAATCATGGGCACTTATGGTGGGGCCAGGGGAGGTTAACTGGGTTAACTTTTCCTGGTTGTAAAGCACAGCAATCGCCTGCCATGTTTCATCAGACGGTTTGGGCAGCTGCTGTATACCATCGGCTTGGTAATCTCCATAAAGATGCTTAAAGCAAACCCAAGCTAACCGATATTGTTCAATAATTTGCTTGCTCAAGCCCGCCATCTGAAGGGACTCTATAAACCGTTTTTTTGAGGTCTTTCTCAGTAAAAGCCAATCACCACAGAGATCTGCTACATGGAGTCTGCGCAACTCATTTCTGATGGTGCTTCCAAAAAAATGTTTGGCAAATGATTCGAGACTAGCCCCTCGATCCGATTGAAAACTACTTAACAGTTTATCCAGTTTTAGAAATGCAATCTGAAAACAGTCGCCAAACGTCAGTCGATCAAACGTAAAGCGAGAGGTAAGCTTCTGGGCACTCCAATAGGCTGCTTCCTGTAAGTAAGCCAGAAGATGCCCTTGAGCAAGTCGATGAGTAGGCCAAAGCTGATGCCAATAAATTGCCCAAACATGCTTGGATCTATCAGTGTCGGATGATTGAGCAAAGGCTTTGATCTGGCTCTGCTTTAATCTCGGATCTGTGAGCCACTGACTAAAGCGATCGGTTTCGATGAGAATATAACTAGAAAAGATAGTGATGAGGTCCTGACGAGGACGCATGGCAATAACGTTCTTACATAGGTGCTACTATTTTGAAGTATTTAAAGTTAATACCATAAATATACTTAGAAAATACTTAACATTGTAGACGCTAAAGTATTTTCACGATCCATGTTTCTACGCAAGCAATAAAGCAGGCTATCCACAATCTGATGACTAAAAATACTGGCTGAGTCGGCCATTGCTTTGGGACAACGACCGACCCGTTGAGTCTAGAAATTGCTAAACGTTAGCCTCTTCCTTGACGAGTTTGTCCCATCCCAAATCCTTGAGATTGCTGTTACGTCGCAGTGGACGGGTGACTAGTTCAAGAATATCGCGGGTGCTGCCAAAGCCATGGATCTGGGCAAAGGTAAACTCTACCGACCATTTGGTATTGATACCTCTGGCTTCTAAGGGGTTGGCATGGGCCATGCCGGTAATGACCAAATCGGGCTCAATCTCTAGGATTTGCTGGATTTGGTTGTAGTTGTCTGGTTTTTCAGTGATTTTAGGCTTCGGCACGCCCATTTCTTCACAGGTGCGCTCGAGGAACTGAAGTTCGCCGCCCTGGAAGCGTTTATCCATGTAGGGAATACCAATGGCAGGTACGGTCATGCCGCAGCGAATGAGGAAGCGAGCCATGGCAATCTCGAGCAGATTGTCTCCCATGAAGTAGACCGACTTGCCACGGATGAGACTGACGTAGTCTTCTACTGACGCCCAAATCTGGGCTTCGCGCTCGGCTAAGCCTTGGGGTTCAACGTCCAGGACGGAACAGATTTTCTCGACCCAGGCGCGGGTACCGTCGGGACCAATGGGGAATGGAGCGCCGATGACTTTGGCTTTTTTCCGGCGCATCAGCGTAGAGGCGGTGCGTGAGAGGAAGGGATTCACGCCGGAGGCAAAATAGCCTTCCTTGATAACGGGTAGCTCGGTGTAGCGATTTTCGGGGAGCCAGCCAGAGACCTTGATGCCTTGCTTTTTGAGTTCCAGATTGAGCTGGGTGACCACGGGGTTTGGTACGGAGCCAAACAGGATAAGCGGTGTGTGGTCGTGGTATTCGGAAC
>NZ_JADEXP010000649.1 GCF_015207065.1 Leptolyngbya cf. ectocarpi LEGE 11479
TAAGTACTTATCCAAAATTAATTACATAGTCTTCCCCAAACCCTTTGAGGACTTTTTCGACATATTGAACCAAGCTTTCCCAACTCTCGTAAGCATCAAATTCAATCCACTCATATTTCATAAACCGCCACAAAATTTCAATCAGATTGAGTTGCGGTGAGTAGGCCGGTAACCAGAAAATCTCGACATTCTTGGCTTTCCACTCGTCAATTTTTGCTTCAACCGCAGCGCTCCTATGGACACTCGCTTGATCCATCACAATCACGGTCCGTTTCTCACACGTTTGGCTAAAGTCATCAATACAGGCAATCACAACCTCACTGGTAATGCTCTTTTCAAACACATAGGGGACTAAGTCATTTTGCCGATTCATGAATGCCAGCACATTCAACCGTTTGCTACGTTGACTCGGCAGCTCCAGGGTTTCGCCTTGCGCCTGCCACGCATACGGTAAATAAGGGACCAAGCAGAACCCACTTTCATCCATATATCTCAGATCGAGCTTGCCTTGCGTTTCCTGACGTTTGAATGCCTCCAGTTGCTCCTGTTTGGTCGCATACTCGCCCGGGTCTGGTTTTCCGGCCAGAGATCGTCTCAGACGTCGCCAACTCATTGAAGCGGATTTGAGAATGCGTTTGAGGGTGGTTTTGCTCACACTCACCTTCCAGGTCGCTTTAATCTGGGCCAACACGGCTCTGAGATTCTTCGGATTGGCTTTTGCCCATGCTCGGATCTGCTCCTTTTCCTCGTCGCTAAAGGTGGCTTTACGTCCACGGCCTGGGCGATCATATAACCCGACTAAACGCTGCCTTTCCCAGGCATCGAACCAGGTATAGATGGTTTTACGGGTGACTCCAAAGATGCTCATCAACTCAGTGACGTTGAACTTTGCAAAGCTCAGCAGCAGGCAATGGGCTCGTTGGCGCACTTGATGGTGACCACTACTTCGATAAATTCGCTGGAGTAAGTGGATCGTTTCTGGACTCAATCCCTGGATAAAGCGCTGTTTCATTGAGCGATAGACTATCTATTACTAACGGGTTTTACATCATCATGAATGATGTAAAGGTTTTTGGCGATCTACTTA
>NZ_JADEXP010000189.1 GCF_015207065.1 Leptolyngbya cf. ectocarpi LEGE 11479
GGGGTACAGTACGCCATTCTAGGCACTGTTGCTGTTGAAAACCCCGAGCTAGTAGGAGAGCTCAGCACTGAATTTCCAGGGCGTATTTTTGTAGGCATTGATGCTCGTGACGGTAGAGTTGCCACTCGTGGTTGGGTGGAAACCTCGACTGTCATGGCAGATGATTTGGCTCGTCGCATGGGAGAGTTGGGCGCTGCCGCCATTATTTATACCGACATCAAACGAGATGGGACGCTCAAAGGCCCTAATCTAGAAGCCCTGAGGGAGCTTGCCAGCAAGATTGATACTCCTGTTATTGCCTCGGGCGGTGTCAGCAGCTTGAGTGATTTACTGAGTCTGTTAGGTGTGGCTCCCTTGGGAGTGAGCGGTGTGATTGTTGGTAAGGCCCTCTACACCGGCAACATCGCCCTACCTGAAGCAATTAAAGCCATTGGCCCAGGACGGCTTCAAGATGTTCCTCCCGACTTGCAATCAACCCGTTGGGGATAACTCAGTGGGCTATTAAATAAAGAACAAAAAGTAGTTCATGAGAACTACTTTTTGTTCTTTAAAGGGGAGACTTGGTTCACGGTTAACAGTTTTGACTGTTCTATCCTCTAGTTTTTAGAGAAATTTTTAATCATTCTTTTCTAAAAAAAAATCAGATAAGCAGGCTCCTCCAGCGACGTCTTTGGAGGAGCCAATAAATTGCCCGGCAGGAGTTTTCGGAACACTGTTATTTAGGGTCTGGTTTCGTTGAAACTGTTGAGGGGAGAAGATTTTAAGCGTTGCTGGGAAGATGAAGCTTGACCGCTTTGGCATAGTCAAACAGTCCTTGTCGAGGGAGCTGTCCAGCAAAATTTTAGGTTGTTGGTAGCCCAAAGATAGTTCAAGTGATATTACTTTTTTGTGTTTGGGTATCTTTTTTATGTCAAAAACTTGTTGAATTAGTGGTATATCTCTGTAGAATTGAAGAACAAGTGAGATTACCTTTCTCAAGTATCACTCCATTCATTGCAACAAAGTGAGGTTTAACCCAATATGGCTACCAATGTCCTTGATCAGCTCAAGGAAGTTGATTCCCAGCTTGCTTCTCAAGTTGAAGCATTAAGCAATCAGCTCTCCGCCGCCGCAAAACAGCGTGAAGGTCTCCAGACTGTTATTGACTTATTTCAGTCAACTGGCAGTACTAATGGTGTTGCCGCTAGCGTGACTGAAATTCTAACCAGTGCCGCCGCTAGTGCTGGTGTCACAGAAAGTGAGCCTGAACCAGCTCCTGCTAAAAAGCCTGGTAAGAAGCGGGGGCGTAAACCATCTGCTAAAACAGCAGAAAAAGCCAAGGCTGCTGTGTCTAAAACTAAGACGACAAAAGCTAAAGCCGCTGCTGAGAAGGTGACGACGACTCGCAAGCCTCGTGGAGGCAAGTCTCCCAACTGGCAACGCTATGTACAGGATCCTTTTCGCAAAACTCCTCTGCCTGATGTTGTTGCTAATATTTTGAAGGCTCAGCCCGATGAAGCGTTCAAAATTGCTGAGGTTATGGAAGCCATCTTCAAGAGTGATATGCCCAAGGCAACGTTCTTGAAAGCACGCAACCGGGTTTCTAATATCCTGTCCGCTGGAGCCCGTACTAGCGAGTGGTATCGTGGTCGTGGCGGCAAGTACAGCATGAGCAAAAAGGCACTAACCTAAGGGTGTCCATGGCTTGTCTACGCATTTGTTGAGCAAGCCTCATCCGTTCTATCCATGGACGGTATCGATAACAGTAAGAAGCTCCTGACATAGAAAAAGGTGATGGGATGGATTCCTATCAAACCTTGCGTCAGGGGCTTCTTGTCTTTGGATATAGAGCTTTTGGCTCAATAGAATATTAATGGAGTCATAAAGTTTTCAAATTTTATGGGTTTAGCGGATAGGACGTGTATCCCTTTTTAGGAAACGTAAGTAAAACCCTGGAGTTATTTTTATGATAATCCGCTTAATATCCCTGGTTAACCTCCTTGGTAGCTGAAGATTTCCCCGAATATTTCCTCATAGCATTGCACCTTGCTTAATTAAGCCTGTGCCCCAGTGTTACCACTGAGGTGTATAGTTCGTAGCTGCTGGCTGAAACACTGTTATGCCTTTACTATTGTCATCCCTGTATTAGCTGAGTCATAGTTGAGATAATTCAGGGAAATCAATGGTTAGTTATGATTTTAATGGAGTCTAGCGAGACTGTTCGTTTCTACAGGTGCCCAGGCGATTGTAGTCTTAATTTTTATGGTTAATTTTTCAGTTGCTATTCGTCTTTATAATGGTGCGTCTGTATTGCCCCAAATTTTAGATGCCCTCAACACCCAGATTATTTCTGATGGTCTTGATTGGGAAGTCATCGTTGTTGACAATAACAGCACCGATGAAACAGCTGATATTGTCAGTATGTATCAGCGAAACTGGACTGTATGCCCTCTGCGGTATGTATTGGAAACTCGACAAGGTGCTTCATTTGCCCGCCACTGCGCCATTTTAGAAGCCAGGGGAGCATGGATCGGTTTTTTGGATGATGACAATATTCCTGATCCCCACTGGGTACAGGCTGCCTATGATTTTGGCACGGCACATCCCCAGGCAGCCGCATTTGGTAGTCAGATTCATCCCCGCTATGAGACCACGCCACCGGCTAATTTTGATCGAATTGCTCCCTTTATTCCGGTGATAGAACGAGATGAAGTTGTTTGTTTTACCACTGGATGGCGAGCCATGAGCAATTTGGTACCGCCTGGGGCGGGGCTGGTTATTTGGCGACAGGCGTGGCTAGATAATGTTCCCTATCCTTTGACGCTACGAGGGCCGGTGGGGAACTCTTTGGCATTAAAGGGGGAAGATGTAGAAGCACTGTTGTACTTAAAAAAAGCGGGTTGGGAGATCTGGTTTAATCCGTTGATGCACATTGAGCATCAGATTCCCAGCTGGCGGCTTGAACGGAGCTATCTGTTACGTTTTTTCCAGGGGATTGGTCTCAGTAAGTATGCTACCCGCATGGTGGGTATTGCGGGTTGGAAGCGCCCGCTGCTGACACTATTATTTATGGGCAATGACGGTCGTAAGCTATGTTTACATCTGCTCAAACACTATCGACATTTACAACAAGATGTGGTGTCGGCAGCCGAGCTACAGCTGCTAATCAGCAGCTTGTTGAGTCCCCTCCATGCCTTGAAACGATACGTTATGAGGAATAGTTGTCCTGGCTGTCTTCGACCACAGGAGCTGATATCGAATGAGCCGGACAAGCAGACGGCTAAATTGTCGAGTTGTCTACACTCTAATGATTAGCGGTGCCCATGCCCACGGTTTTAATCTATCGCGATCAGCTTTTACCTTATTCAGAAACCTTTATCCCGGCTCAGGGTGAAAGTTTAGCGCGATATGGAGCTGTCTATGTAGGTAGTAGCCGCTTGACAGCAGAGTTAGACCATCAGAAAACGATTGTTTTAGATAAGATGTCCGCTTCCGGTCGTCTTTGGAAAGGGTTGTATAAGGTGGCGGGTGTTGTCTCTCCCCATTGGGTTAGCGTACTCAGGCAGCATCGGCCTGTTTTGGTCCATGCCCATTTTGGTGGCGATGGCGGTTTCGTACAGCCTCTTTGTCAGCGGTTGAAGATTCCCCTGGTGGTCACGTGCCATGGGTATGATGCGACCTGGGATACACCTGGTTGGACCACTATCCGCAGTCAGGGTGATTTTTTTCGGATGTTGCTGCTACGAAAACGGGACCGAGCACTGGCAACAGCGGATCGCATCGTTGCTGTGTCTCAATTTATTCGTGACCAGCTGGTGCACAGAGGCGGGGCCGCCGACAAAATAGTGGTGCACTATATCGGGATTGATCGACAGCGGTTTCGCCCCTGGATTGCCCAGCGAGAACCGATTGTGCTGTATGTAGGGCGACTGGTGGAGAAAAAGGGGGTGGAGTATCTGGTGCGGTCAATGGTCGCAGTTCAGCGTCAATTGCCTGGGGTACGGCTGGTGATTATTGGTGATGGAGCATTGCGATCTCACCTCCAATCCCTCACTGACAAACTCTCGGTCCGCACCCAGTTTCTAGGCCAACAGCCTCCCGACCAGGTACGCCATTGGATGAACCGAGCCCAAGTCTTTTGTGGTCCTAGCATTATTGCCCGCTCCGGCGATGCCGAGGGCTTTGGCATGGTATTTGCCGAGGCGCAGGCCATGGGGCTGCCTGTGGTGAGCTTTGCCACAGGCGGTATTCCGGAAGCGGTCATCCACGGTGAAACTGGTTTGCTGGCCCCCGAAAAGGATACTGAGCAGCTAGCCACAAATCTGATCCGACTCCTGGAGGATACAGAGCTGCGTCAAAAATTTGCGCGGGCAGGGCAGGCCCATGTGGCTGCCAACTTTGACCTGCAGAAAAATACCGGTCAGTTGGAAACGATTTATGATGAGGTGGTGGAACAATACCGGGCTGCACATTAATACAGCCGGAGTTGTGGGCGGTGCCTACCCTACAACTGGGCAATAGCCTCCCGCTACTATCGCTTAAATCCTTTCAAGGTGCGTCGTAAGTTTGGCACGTTGGCAATTAGGTAGTCCACCCGTTTACGCCAGTCCTGAAACATCTGCTTGCGGGCATCTGGAAACGCTTCAAACAGCCGATTGGCCGTCACCAAATCTTCGACAGTGGTGGCTCGGTAGGCCGCAATGGCCGCATAGGTGTTCAAAATACTCTCTAGTATGGGGCGGTAGTTTTCGGGACAGCTGCGACGCAGGGGCTCTGGATCCAAGAGCATGGGCCAGGGGGGCCGCACCTGTTTCCAAACAGCCAGATCCGAAGCTTCGGTGTGATACCACATCAGAGGTCGCAGATCTCGGTAAATCGGGTAGTTGAGAATCACCTGGAGCCACAGATAAATGTCTTCCCCGTAGGTGCAGCGATCTTTGGCATAGAAACCGCCAAAGCGATTGACGATGGTGCGATCGCACACAATGGCTCCCGAATGCAGCACATCCAGGTTGGGTTTATGGTCCGCTGGCGATAGCTCCGGAGGGAGTTGCCACTGCCCTGAGGTCAGCCCCAGAGATGACAACACATTGCCCCAATCAGAACGGGCTTCACCTCGATACTGTCCGGTTACACATAAAGCACAGCTAGCATGCCGCCTCAAATGCCCCAGGGCCGTCTCTAAGAAATTTGGGAGCCACTCATCATCAGCATCTAGAAACGCAATATAGGGAGCCGTTGCAGCCCGCAGTCCTCGATTACGCGCACTGCCAGGACCTTGATTTTCCTGGTGAATCAGCCGAATCCGCTCATCTCCCATGGCCTGTACGAGACTGGGTCCCTCATCTGTTGACCCATCATTCACCACAATGATTTCATCAGGCGGATGGGACTGCGACAAAATTGAGACCACCGTATTTTCAATATAGGTAGCCTTGTTGTATAGCGGCACCACCACACTGACAGATAGCGGTTCATGGATGGCTTCAAGTTGGGGCATGGTCTGCGGGAATATGGTCTGCGGGAATATGGTCTGCGGGAAATAGTTATTTCGCTAGCTGTGCTAGAGCGTTACCAATTTGCTGTCCAACAGCTGACCAGGAATACTGTTCTAGAAACCGCTCATAGGCATGTTCTGATAATGTGTGAGTCGTCTGGGGTTGTTGCCATAGGCGCAAAATCCCCTGCACCATAGCAGCAGGGGAGTCCCTTAAAAGTAAATGTTTTTCATCCTCTACGTCTAACCCCTCAGCCCCTTTGTGTGTACTAATGACAGGGCATTTAGCCGCGAAAGCCTCCAAAAGCTTGAGCCGGGTACCGCTGCCTTTTTGCAGGGGCACAACCATGACAGCCGCCGCCGCCAGGTAGGGACGCACATCCTCCACCTGACCTGTGACAATAATGTGCGGATCGGCTTGGGCTGCTATCAACATTTCCTCAGTTGGATCACATCCCACCAATAGCAGCTGACAATTGCTATCGAGTGCCTTCAGGGAAGGATAAATCTGATGGAGCAAAATAGACACCGCCTCGGCATTGGGTTGATAAGAAAATCGCCCTAAATAGATGAGGTTGTTGACATTTTTGCTGATAGTTTTAGACGGTATTGCAGCCAACGACCTTGAGCGAACTGTTTCGTAATAGTCGGGGTTCACTCCGTTGGGTATTGCATAGGCTGTCGTCTTTATACCTGGATATAGCTGGTATAGGCGACGCACATCCTCCTGACTGCACATCCACACTTGATCGACAGCCTGAATAAAATTTTCTTCGATTTGCCGTACTTTAGTCAGCGTTCGGGTTGTTACACCGCCTACCCCCTGATAGCGGCTGTCATCGCCTTCAACGTTATGGTTATCCAAAATTAAGGGACATCTCGCCTGTCGCAAAATGGGCAAATAGCGATACAGCCAGATCTCCTCAATAATAATCAGGGTGGGATTGTAGCTGGCAATGAGCTGGCGCAGTCGGTCGGCGACCTCTCGGGTATATAGCCAGTCAGCCCGAGCATGGCCAGTGGGTCGTAGTCGCCAAAGGCGACGCCGCACCTTTTCTCCCATGGGACGAGACGATTTTGAGAGGTCGTAATGCTCCCAAGCGATAGCCAGCGGTAGTGAGGCGAGGTCAGCTTCTTCCTTATCAAGGGAAAAAAGAGCTACCGATCCCTGCTGAGCCAAAAGATTAATATTTTGCCAATTCCGCAGCGAGACGCCTCCACTCAAGGGGTAAGGTTTTGTCTGGACAAAAAAGAGCGTACGACGCTCTACTGGGAAGGCTCCTGCTTGGCGCGCAGTGGTCATAGGTGCAAAGACTGGGCTAGCCATCAGATTACAGATGTAATCATGCTATCGAATATGCTTACCGTGCAGCCATGGAAAGCGCTGGATAGGTTTCTAAATAACGGTGATAGGGAGTAGATTTTAGGTAATCCACTAGCTCGTCATAGTTCTCGACAGAGGCTTGTAATGTCTGTGGTGAGACCTTTTGATACTGACTAAAGACGGGTTTAGAGTCAATTGAAAGATAATCGCAAATGGCATCAATTGTGGTTTGGTGCTGGGCCTCACTGGCTAAATTTCGTTCATAGGTCAGGGGCAAATGGGGGATATCTCGCAGCAGAGAGGCTTCATATTCCCACAGGCACTGACTTTTTTCGATCCAATTGACCACTGTTTTTGGATCTACATAAATTTTATTTGTTCGGAAACTTTTTGCTGTTCGGTTTTGGTGAAACCCAAAACTGCGGGCACGTATGTTTGATATGGCATGGTTGAGCAGGTTTTCCCGTCTCAAATAAAGAATACGAACGCCTGAGTGGCTGAGTTCATGTAAAAAATTTGAGCCCTGCTGAATATTCTGGATATCCCGCAGCTGGTAGCTTAAAACTTTGCAGCCATAGACGGTCTCACAGGCTTGAGCTGCACAGGCCTTGAGATACAGCTGTGGCCAAAGGATGGGCTGAGCTAAAATTTCACCATCGCAACAGACCTCAGGTAAACAATCCAGTAAGCTGACAAGGGCTGTGCTGCCGGATCGACCTCGGCCAAAAATAATAAATTGTCGGGATGCTTGATTTGATTTAGAACGGACAAAATTCAGATAAAGCTGTAGTTGATGCTTAAAGAGAGCCATTCAAGGTAAATCGCATCTGGTTGGACGCCTAAATTACTGGGTTGTAATAGTCAGTCCTAATCATAGGACGTTAGGCAATGCAAGTCTAGATAGCAACTATGCTTGAGTTAAAGAACTTTGATTTTTTAATTAAATCCCAGCAAATTATAAAGATTGGACGAAGCTGATTGACTCTTAAGCCGTAAACCTGTAGTTAGTCATTTTTCAAGGTGAATTTTTGCCAATTATGGTGATTTTGTAGCGTTATTGACTGATTTTGGACCTGCACCAATGTACTGACCCGTTTGTCTGGGCTGCTGAGTTAATCGCGTTTGCCAATGGGCGAGCTTGCGATCCAGTTTTACCCTCAGCTTTTCTAGATTGAGGCGAAAACTAGCATAGGGACTGATGGGATGTGAGGTGTTTGCACAGTAACCATACTTGGCGGCATCGGGAAAAGTGAGAGCCTCAATAATCTCAATTTGATGATTGGCCAGATTGCGTTGCCATTTAGAAATGGCGTTAGCCGAGATAGGTTGCAAAGCTGATTGGAGATGCTGAACTGCCCAGCCCTGGCGATTGATCAGGGGAGTGTTGGCTGCGGAACGGGTGGTCAACATATCGGTCGTATAGGTTTCGCCGAGAAAGTGGCATAGGCGTGTGAGACACCTCTCAGGCTGTTGTATCAGTTTTTCATATTGCAGGAGCATGACACGGCTATCTCGTTGCCAGTCTCGTTCAAAACTGGTGAGACTCTCTTGCCACTGCTGAGCATGAATATGAATGTAGTTACTTGCCCAAGGGACTGTGTTAAGGGAGGCCGCCACTGCTCTTGGATCCCTGAGCATCCATATGACTTGGGCATCGGGGAACCAGGTAAATAATTGGTGCAGGTGCTGATAATGAAGGGGCGTTTTTTCACCCCAGCGAGGCTTATTGATAGTGTGAGCATATTCTTCTAGCCAGCCCGATAAAATATGCTGATGAGAAGGAGAGCCTTTGGCTAAAATTCGCTCTCGTGTTGGGTGGGCATCAATACCAAAATATGAGAACCGCTGACTGTTGCTAACAGCTTGCCAAAAGCTGTCAAAGTCCTGGGTACAGGAAAGATTGAGTGTTTTATATTGCCGGAGCCAATAGCAGAGATAGTGGGTTTCGGGTGCGATCGCAATCCTGGGATGGGCCGACAGCATACTTGTTAATAGCGTTGTCCCAGAGCGAGGCATGCCTACAATAAATATAGGCCCTAGGGTTGAACTACCAGAAGAATGGATGGTCACAGTCAGCTATTTAAGAGTTTGCACAATCTATCGGCAACAGGGATACTTTGCTGACAGTAGCGATCAACAGCAGACACAAGCTGCTGTTGTGATTCCAGTCGATGATCCAACAGAGAGTCGAGGCGAGATTTCACCTGCTCTAGGGTAAACTGCTGTACCCATACACTGTTATCCTGCTGGTCAATTTCTGTCATAAAGCCCGATACTTTTCTATCATAGGCCGCTGCCAGTAAGGGAATTCCCAAGCCTGCGGCTAAAATTAGCGAATGTAGTCGAGTGCCAATCATCAAGTCAAACGCTTGCAGGGTATCGATCGCCTGTTTCACCGAGGCAAAAGCTTTGTGTACAACGATCTGTTGGCTATAGCTACTGTGCTCCAATACGGCAGCAATGGCCTCTTCATCATTATCAGCGGGGCGATGCTGGGCAATGTAACTGGGCGTATAGGCCTGAAATGGCAGCAGAGAAACCGTAGCGCCTTTGATTTCAATCAAATAATCTATTATCCTCGCCATTTCTCGATAAAAGCTGTTCTCAGCTGCATGATCCAGTTCTGCAAGGCGTCCCGTGAGGGAGCGTATGGAAATGCCCACATGGGGAGCCGCTACTGCTGGAGCAGCTAGAGAAATAGTCGAGCGTTTTGGTATCAACTGAAGTGCCAAATCGCCCATGATATATACCGTACCCGTTACCCCCATCTGTTGCAGCTGCAGCTGAGACTGTTGATCACGGACGACAATCAGATCAACACGATTTAGAGTGTTGACAATAGCGGTCCTGGTGTGAGGTTTCCAAACTTCTCCGACGCTAATGCCCAAAACAATGGTTCGACACCCCAGCGCCATGGCTCGCTGAAGTGGCTGTAGCCAAGTTAGCGCCACATCTCGCTCGGGTGAATCTCGTAGTAAGTCACCTCCTCCCAAAATAAAATATTGGTGCTGCCACAGGGCCAGTGTGTGTGTGGCCCATTTTACCCACCGTTCACGACGACGACGAGGAAACTGGTTGGGTAAGGCTGCCACACTATGGCGCATCACCGTATCCTCTGGATCGTTAGAATAAACCGTAATTTGGTCGAGATAATGCTCACCTAAACAGCGTTTAAGTAAACAAAGCATACCGGCCAACATTGCTTCATCGCCTAAATTATGGTGGCCATAAAAACCGCAAATCAATAGGCGCTTCCAGGAGACCATAGTGGTTAGGGGATGAGGGTATTGAGAATAACAAGCTCCAGGTTTGAGATATTGGCCGCCACTCGCGAGTAAGAACTCCAATAGGATCCATAAATTTTACGGGTGCGAGATAGCGCGTACAAATCAACGACAGCCTCTTGCATCCCCTGTTTACTGTTGCGGCTAGTGGCGGTGAGCTGAGTGATAATACGACGGCCAAACCGTTTGGCTAGCGTTTGCTTTGTTTTGAGTGAATCTGAGGCTAGATAAAAATTAGTAGCTTCATCGCGAGCAATCTCCTGCTCAATGGCCTGCTCAAACAATTTTAATGGACTGCGTTCACTGGATTTCACATGATCACCCCGGCGAATGTGTAACCCTATCGTACGTTCACCAAACCCATCCGTCCGCCGTTGAATTTGGCTTTCCAGGGCAGGAATAGGTTTAAACAGGTCGTATGTATTAGCTGGGTAAAAACTACGATCGGTCAGAATCATCACGCTACGATAGTGCGAAAGCATTGCTAATCGATCGTTTCTAATCAGGTCAATCGCCTCATCATGACCTACAACTTTTTGAAAGTTGGCTGTTTGAAAAACTTTAGCGGCTAAAACCAATAGGATTTTCTTAAGCTGAGCCGAGCTTTGAATCGTTTGAGGCTCGATATACAGCGAGGTGATTTGAGGTGAGATGATTCGCACCTGATCAAGCGGTTGAAACAAGTGCTCAAAGGGACACCTTAACTGAGGCGTATTGTTGAGCCAGATAACGTGCAGCCGTTTCTGTAGTTTCTGGCTGAGCGTAACTGCAGAGTCAATGGCCCGCATCCGATTACCCAAACCACCATGGGGCACTAAGGTCAGTGTTGAGTCAAATCTAAAAGCCATAGTCGGTAATACGCGCTATTTTTAGCCACATTTTTGACACATGCCTATGCTATAGTACCCGCCCTCTCAAAGTTGTCTGGCATCAAAACCAAAAGCCCCCCAGCATAGATACCGATGCTAAGGGGGCTTTTGGTCTATGGACAGGCTTTGTTATGGAATCTCCACTTCAAAGCGGAAAGCGCCCACCTCATTAGAATCAACATTGAGTCCAGAAGCCGGACCTCCGACAACAACACCGCCACCGGCACCTACGCCCAATCCACCTACGGGTGTCCCCGATGGAAAGGAGCCAGGAGCAGAAATACAGGACGGTTCCAATGGTGATAGAGGTGCCCTTGGCGATAAGGCCCCAATATTAGAGAAGTTTAGAGTTGTCCCTCCGGTGGAGAGAGCTATGGGCTGAGCCAATTCCAAACTGGCAGGCTGTAAAACACTGGGGACTTGTAACTCGTCGCACATCTCTAAGTTTTCAGCAGTCCCTAGTCCTGCATTGAAAAAGTAGATAGTGTACTCAACTAAATCGCCAGACTGGAGAGCATTGGAAATATCGGGAAGTCCTAAAGGTAATGTGCTTCCCGACAGGGTGGACAACGTATTGTCGTTTACATCCCCGGTTTGATCATTAAACGAGCCAATATTTGGGATTGCCAGCTCTACGCCATTTCTCGTTACGCGAGTAATTCGTTTCACTAGACGTACATCTGGTGAAAATCTGACCCGTGTGACTGTATTGTCACTCCCATCATTGGTTGGATTATCAGGATCTCCAGGGCCGCCCTCATTCGGGTCTCCATCATTATCGGGGTCAACATCGGTGCCACTATCCGATAGATCGCTGGTGGGGTTTCCAGCCGCATCCGTTGCAGTTGCTGAAATTTGATTATCATACGGACCCGGTAGAGCAGGGGTAAGATTTGGATTACTGGTATCCACATCAACCACCAGCTCGAATGTGCTGGTTTCTCCTACCGCTAATGTTCCCGTAGCCGTGCCTGCTGCATCTGCTAATAGCGTTGTGTTACCGCCAGTAACACCGTCGAAGCCCGGATCTGCAGCCACCGTAGTAGCACCTGCAGTGAAGGTCAGGCTATCTACCTGAAATGTACCTGCACCATAAACAGTATCTAGCTCTTCATCTAGCTGCACCTGCACTAAAGGAACCGTGCCGATATTGGCAACAACAATGCTGTAGGTCACCCTAGCAGTGTTAACACCAAAGCTTCCTGAGGGTTCAAGTACAGTCGAAACAACCTGTTTAGCAACACCAATCACAGGGG
>NZ_JADEXP010000190.1 GCF_015207065.1 Leptolyngbya cf. ectocarpi LEGE 11479
TATTTTCTCTCTGCTTTATCTGAGCGGCAACAGCGCATTCTGCAGTTGTTGAAGGCTTCGGATGATATCTACCTCTCACTCACCGGATAATTTAGGCAACCCTTCCTAAATTTAAGCGAACCGTGAGCTAGCTCGTTAACAGTCATCACATGTTCTCCTGTAATTTTCTCAAAAACCTTGAAAATCTTTAGCGAAGGTCTCACGGGTAACAGGCTGATCTAAAACAAGCCCCTCACCTCCTAAAGGATATGTGTCACTAATCATGTGACCTCCCACTGAAAGATAGACTGCGGCATCGGGGTCTAGGCTAGTTGAGGTATAAATGACCTGAGCCACCCGATAAATCATTGAGCTAGAGCCCCCACCCCCAGCAAACTCTTGGGAAAGATCAATATAAATTCCCCTGTCGTTCATACTCAAACTCATGAGCTGTGTTCCTTTAGGAATAGCCGTAAACGCATTGTCTATTTTGACTGAGCCCACAAGCAGAGTTTCTAGAGCAGTGGTTAACCTCTCTTCTGGAGATGATTGAGTATCCAATGCCAGTGGTTGAGGTATCAGCGTTTCTTGCTGATTTACAACGTTGACCCAGTAGGCCTGAGGTTGCACCGTTAGGACGGCACTCAGCTCTGGTGGTAGCGATGATTTTAGCGTTGCGATCGCATCAGATAATTCAAAACTTTGAACCGGTATCACATCCTCTGGAGGATACGACTGTTGAGACGTCCACCAATACCCCCAACCAGCGGCAGCACCCAAGATAATGGCCACTAGATACATTTCCAGTGTTCGCAAATTAAAAGGAGGCAGTGTCTTTTGTTCGTTCATAGCTTTCTCCAGAAAACACTCTTCTTGAATCCAGCCAAGACAACCATCGCCGAAACAAAGAGCTTAGACTTCACTAAGCATGGTTCCAGCCCAGCTTTTGCCTTCAGACTAACTCGACAGTTTGAGGATGTTGTGTAGATTCAACGGCTACGCAACAATCGTCTCTAGATTCCGCCGGGGGTACTCCATGGCTCAGTCAAGAAAACCCATGACCTCATAAGTTCCTCACACTTGAACACTAGGGTTACAAATATCCAGCGTTGAGGGGAGAATCTATGGCAGCAGATTACTTAATCGTAGGTAGCGGTCTATCTGCCCTTGTGTTTGGCGCACTCATGGCCAATACTGGCAAACACGTCCAAATCCTGGAATCCCATGAGTACCCCGGTGGCTTTGGTCATACGTTTACCATGGCCAATAAATACACCTTTAACGCCCAGCTTCATTACGTCTGGGACTGTGGTGAAGGGAATACGGTTCACCGGGTATTAAAACAGCTAGGTCTAGAGCAGGAAATTACCTTCGAACGCTACGATCCCGAGGGGTTTGACCACATGAGAATGCCTGGCCATAGCCTCAATATTCCCTCAGATGCGGCAACGCTGGTACAGCGACTTACGCAGCAGTTTCCTGACCATCAGCCCTCAATCCAGAAGTTTATCGACGAAGTGCAAACCGTGCGGGCTGGGCTCAAAATCCTGTCTCCCCCGGTACAGCCCATAGAGCTGTTGCAACTAGGCAAGGTAGCAACAACGGTTCGCTATGTGCGCAGTACGCTACAGGACGTTTTCGACAAATTTAAGCTGCCCCTAGCAGCCCAAACTCTGCTGGCCCTGCAATGGCCAGATTTTCTACTGCCGCCCAACCAGCTGTCTTTTTATGCCTGGACAATTCTATTTACCGCGTATCAAGAAGGCGCATTTTATCCCACCCAACATTTTGAGGCGGTGATTAATGCCCTGGTCAAGGTGATCAATGACAACGGTGGAAAGGTTCTATGCGACCAAGAGGTGGTGAACTTTTTGGTCACTAATAACACAGTTAATGGCGTACAGGCGATTGATCGCCATACCCACATTACCCATGACTTCACGGCTGACACGGTTATCTGCAACATGGACCCGAAAAAAGCTGCCAAAATGATTGGTATAGAAACGTTTTCAAAAGCAATCCAGAAGAAACTGGACTATGACTACTCCCCTTCAAATTTTATGGCCTACTGTGTGGTCAAGGACCTGGACTTACGAGACTACGGCTTTGGCAAGTGGAATACATTTCATACGGAGGAATCCAATCTCAATGAAGCCTTTGAACGAATGTATGTATATAACGATTTCTCTAAACCCAGTTTTGCCATCACCACACCCACACTATTGACAGATACGAAGCGAGATTGCCCTGAAGACTGTCAGATTATCGAGTTTCTCACCGTAGCAAATTATGACTATTTTCAGAGTTTACTACAGCAAGACCGCAAACTCTACACCCAGAAAAAAGAAGAAATCCTCAACCAAATTCTCGATATTGTCGAAGACAAGTACGTACCCAATATCAGAGACCATCTAGTCTTCAAGATTACGGGCAGCCCCACCACCAATGAAAGATTTTGTAATTGCCCCAGCGGCAATTCCTATGGATCGAGCCTGACACCCAAAAACATGGGCCCAGGACGGCTAGATCACCGGAGTTCCTTGAAAAACTTCTACTTCTGTAATGCCTCTTCAGGTTATCCAGGGTTTGCACCCACGTTTTGGACGGGAGCATTACTTTATCAGCGACTGTCGGGCGATGTCATTTTAGGCAAAGGCTAAGACCATGAAAATTGCAATTATTGGCGGCGGTGCCAGTGGCATGGTGACCGCCTATCTATTAGATCAACAAGGACATCATGTTACGGTCTTTGAAAAACAGCCCATGTTGGGAGGACACATACGTACCCTCAACAAAAACGTCAGACCTAACCATTTAGATTGTGAGCAGGTCCTAGAAAATGGAGTACTGGAGTTTCCGTCAGCCTTTCATAATTTCTTGGCCCTAATGAAAAGGCTCAACGTTGAACTAGAACCGGTTGATATTGGCTCCGGTTTATTTTTTCCAGATGGTCATCATATTCTCTCAGGAACCATGATCCGCCGAAATTTCACGGGTCTAAAGAGGTTTTTAGAATATCTGCGGTTAGATACCTTATACGCCCGTTCCGCTGGCTTTTGGGTACGTATGCAGTTTCCCAAAATTCAAGACTTTTATGATCAGTCTATAGGCCAGCATTTGGGGCAAGATTGTGAACGTAATGCTTGGCTGAAACTATTGACCATGTACAGCTATTCCACACCCTATGAACTCATTGAAAATTTTCCAGCAGAGCTAGCCATTCCAGCCCTGCGTCAATATATTTTTGTTAAATGGTTCAGAATTCAGGGGGGTGTTTATTCCTACATTGAGAAAATTTTAGAACAGTTTAGGGGAAGAATTGTTCTAAATGCCATCGTAAAAAATATCACAAGAACATCAGATGGTATCACCTTAGAGTTCTCAGAGAATCAACAATCCTTTGAAAAGGTAGTATTCGCAACACCCCCCGATCAGGTTATAAAGCTATTGGCCGATCCCACCCCAGCCGAAACAAGGCGATTCGAACGTTGGCAACCAAACTATGCACGGACATTTCTCCATGCAGACACATCCATGTATAAACCCTACGGCATTGCTCAACCTTCAGAATTTGACTTTTTCAAAACCGCTCAAGGCTGGGGATACAATGCTTTCCTGAATCAGCTTTGTGACATCAAATCAGGCCAATGTTACAGCCTCGCCTTTAATATGGCAAGCTTGATTGATAAGAACAAAATCATTCACATCCAAGAACATCACACCCCGCTTTATACAACTGAGTCGTTTCATTATCGCGATCAGATTCTAGAAACCAATGGCGAAAACAATACATATTACGCAGGGGCTTATCTCGGCGATGGGTTACACGAGGGAGCTGTTACTTCAGCTATGCAAGTCGCTAAATTGATTCAGTCGCCAAATTTAGCCAAACCGCCTCAACATCATAAAAACTACCTCGCTGCTCCAACCTAAATCCACCCAACAGTGCTGCAATCCAAACCTCTATGAGAGGCATCTGCAATTGCTCCTGCAGATCAAGCAATCGTAGGGGGAACAGTCCTTGCACTGAAGTAATGGCTGCAATCCAAGCAGACAAATCTTCAGCATGAGACACCGACAATGCTTTTGCCTTTGCCTCCTCCATCGTCAACTCATCCACCAACGATAAGACTGCTTCCTTATCCACCTCACCCACAATAGAGTCATTATCCGCTATATCGTCTTGCCCATTAGCAGAACGAGTCCCTGACCGCTGTACCAATTCCGAAAAATCTATCTCTTGAGTCTGCCGCGTTAGTCCCCGCAACCAGTCCCCATCGATCACTGGCCCATCACTATTGTTGGCATCCTGCCAGTCGTCCCACAACACCTCGGACTTCGCCTCACAAATTTCCGCCAGCCGAGCCAATACCTCCCCACCCATTCGCAGCTGCTCCCGCCACGGTAGTTCCGTCATCACCACTTCAAACTGCTGCCACAGCTCCAGAATATTGGCCTCTTCCGGCATATCCGCCGCATCCTCAAAGGCACCGCCCAGATCCAGCTTTAGCTGACGTACATTAACCATCTACTACTCCGCCAGATTCAAAACTCTCTTTCAAGGGGCAATCCTTGAGGGGACACTCAATGGGTTCTAATCGAATCTCATTGGAAAAGTGGGTAATGCCAAAGCGTTCTTTCAAATATGGCATTACTTTCTGCTCCATGTAGCGCTCCAGCTGACGCTTACGATATCCGGCGCAGTGGATGGGTTTTACTTCGAGTACTTTTTGGTCATTTTGGATGACTGAGGCTGCGATCGCATGCACCGGTGCATCTTTCCGCTTCTCCCGCCAAATATACAAATTCGCATAGGGAATTGACGTCTCAGCCACCGCTAGCGAGACTGTTTCGGCACGACTATCAGACTGATTCTGAGCTACCTGCTGTCGATAGTTCGTCCGCCGTTTTTCATTCTGCTCACGCCGGTTGCGATAGTGAGACCGCCTCCTGTGACATCGCCTCTCGTTCCAGCAGCTATCGCCCTGGACCCCGTGTAACTGCCGCGCCTTTTCAGCACTCAACTGAGCGCAAGCGATACATTTTGGATCGGCACGTCTTGGCATAGGAACACCTGCCCCTTACAGCTCAACACTTAGACGCTTCCAGTCAGGAATACGCTTGAGTTCACGATTCACTTCATCCAGGTCAACGTCTTCCGGATCAAACGCTCCCCCAACCCACTCCAACATTTCTTCATGTTCAGAATTTTGCGGGTCCTGGATGACGTCCAAGAAGTTTTCATAGCCCCAAATCCCCCCACAATCTTCAGGCGGACAGGCCCGCTTAGCCTTAATACAGACAGGATAGTCAACCTCAGGATCGGCCTTCAGCACCTTTTCAACTAAAATCTCGTGTTCCCACGAATCGCCAAAATCATAGAGGTAGAAAAACTTAAACTTCTCACCCGGAATCAGCTTCCCCAGCCTGACTTTGCTTTCGTCTTTTAATCCCAGATCGTCAAAGCCCAACTCAGGCATCGGGACGCCGTATTCCACCCCCTGAATCGTGAAGGAATGCAAATGAGAATTCGTCCACCCCATTGAGATTTGAGCGACATAGTGTAGATGCTCTAAATGTTCGCTGGCACGTACCTGCACGCGCCGCCAGATGGGCGGACGAACATCTCGGAGGGTAATCTTGAGCTGATAAACGGTGGAAAAATAAGGGGGCTTCCGGGCAGTCATCAGTGTTCTCTAACCTCGTATTACTGTGATAGACCAAATCTGGGACACTGCTCAAATATCAGGCTCTACCCACTGAAATGTCATCCGTTCCTGAGGACGAGGACCGTACCCATGCCACCCCCCCTCTAGGACCTGCATCTGTTCAGAAATCTCCTGCCACTCTCCGGGCTTTGCACGCACCGCTTCGGTCAGCTCAAACGGCAGCTTCTGGGGCAACGTCTGCCAGAACTGCCACAGCTTAAAGTTTTCCGGTACATCCCAGATCACTAAATGAATCTGCGACCACCGATTAAGCGGCCTATCCTCAACCAGCGCACCGATAACACCAACACCACCGATACCATGCTCGGCCTTAAGCCCGGCAGCAACGTCTCTAGCCTGCTGCCACCAGATTTCGCGACGTTGAGAGTCCGTTTGCTGATATCGGGCTACCTGCCGTAGAGATCGCACCCACTCATAGCCTGCAACTAGCTTCACCGTCTCAACCAGACCCAGACTCATCAGCGCCATTGCGATCGCGTTTCGAGTCCCCGTTTCCCCACCCAGTAGCGGAAACGGTGGCCCCTCCAGCTTTGTCTCCGGACACCACGACACAAATTGTTCGACACTAATAGATTGAGCTGTTAAGCTAACTATCGGGCGAAATGGCACCGTACCGTAGCCCAATTCCATTCCCGGCATCTGCTCTATCGTCCACTGGCTTGGTTGTTCTTCAGCAGTCATAGCCGGCAGCGTCTGAGTGTAAGGCAAAACATCTTGCTCGTACCCCAGCCAAAAGATCTCTGGACTAAAGCTCATGAACTCCAAACCTCTGTAGCAACCGTCAGAGTCCAGCTGACCAGGCTGATAACCCTCGGGTGTCCACCGCCAAAACTGAAACTGTTTCTCAACCGGGTCAACCGTCCAGTAGTGGGCTACCTGAGCCTGTTCATACATCACTCGGCGCACTTTCTCATCCACCTCGCGCTGCTCAGGTAACACAATCTCTATGACAAGATGGGCCGGGATCTCAACATAGTAATCATGGAAAATATCCTGCGACAGCTGCTGGACAGTTAGCATCAGCAGGTCAGGCGTTAGCATATCCCGACCCAGCTGCATGCCGTAGTTTGGTCCCGAGCATTTGCCCAATTTGGCACGGCTAACCGCAGACCTAAGCACAGCCTGTAGATGCTCGCGCACCCACCGATGCTGACCCGCATACTTAGACCCCAGCGGCTGGTTTGGAGAGTTACGATAATCCTCAGATAGCGGCAACGAGTCAGCCCAGACCAGCCAGTCTGTTTCACTCTTGCAATCTAGATCGTGGGCCCGTCGTAGCGCGTCCCACCACTGGTCAAGGGGAGCAAATGAGATCGCCGCATCCACCCCCCAGCCTAATAGCGCTTCTTTTAGCAACCATCGAGTACCCTCTAGCGTCCCCCCAACTAAAAACTGACCATTGACTAGCTCAAAGCGAGTCTCAGGCCACTGACAAAACTGAAGATCGATCTCCTGCGACGCGCAATGGAACTGTAGCTGCTGCTTTGCTGACGGCTTATTTGGCTTGTTGAAGGAAGACATCATTTAGATTGTTGCAGAATATTCCGTATATTGCCTCACCTCAGGGGCCTGAAAACCAAGCACGATGCTTTCTTTTTCGATTCCACGATTCACTAGTTCCTGAGCTACTTTCATCTCCGTCATATTTTGCTGAATCCAAATCTTGTCATCCTTAATATCAAGATGTAAAACACAGCCATAGACACGACGATGCCCATCCCACCCCACGTTCATTACCTGATAATGATCCTGCTGAATATCAAAAACCGTGTAGCATTCAATCTCGCCATTAGCGATTGGAACAGTTGCATAATCAGCTAACAATGATTGAATAACATTCCGACAAGCCTCTAGGGTATCCATTGCACAATTACCTCTTGAGTAGAATCATAGATAACTTGTTTGATCTGATATCGCTCTAATGAAATCTGTGCGAACTCACGTTTGAAGAAAGCTTCATAGGCAGTCACTGGCAAGGCTAGGTAGAGAACACGTGTTGGATCACTCATCTCCAGAGCCAGCCGATAATTCAAAAACTGCCCCAGTGCTGCATGATAATCCGTCAGCGGCGAATCACTTAAAAAGGTCTTAATTTCAACCGCTATTTTTTCTGTTCCTCTTTCTGCAGCTAATAGCTGTTCAGCCCCTAAATCAATTTCAAACTTTGTGCCACCAACTTCCAATCGCAGTGGGTCATCCGTAACTACCCACTGCTCTTTTTCAAGGGCAATCTTAACCGCACTATGAAATCGATCTTTGGCTGCCATCGCCTACTTGATTGGAATTACCCACCATCATAAATCAGCAATCAGCCAACCACCATATCAAGCATGGGGCGAAACGCTCTGACTTCAAGGGCTATGATAGCTCAAATTTAGCAGAATATTTTTAGTGTTATTTTTAGTGTAAGTCAAATAAGATTATTTATCTGACATAGACTTCCAGCCCCCTAGACCTTGATCGAGGAATTGGGTGGTTCAGAGTATGGATTCGTTCAAATAACCGGAGTAATCGCTGCTGACTAGGGATATTTTGTCTGTTTATTAGTACATTTCTGCGGCTTGCTAAAAATTAAAGGCCATAAGGCTATACAAGCGATGTAGCCTTATGGCCCATTTTCGTTAGCGTCGGGGTTGCAGGATCAAACACTACGACCAAGGTCATTTAGACGCTCGGTATTTTCAATCACTTGAGGTGCTAGACGCTCCGTCATTTGAAGCAAGCGTGCAATGGTCGTTTCGTTTTGGGTTTGACATTCGATTAAGGGTTGAGATCGCAGTCGTGTTCGCCTCTTACTGCTCAGCAATACGTTCTAACGTCGCTTGTAGCTCTTCACTCATACCAATTGACTTTCAACGACCTAGACTACTGATCAAGTATATAACCAGCTCTTAGGTTTCTTCCCCTTTTGTAAAAAACCATACGGCACATCACAGCGATAAGGAAATTGTAGATACAACTACTGCCATGATGGGCATAACCCACCTGCACTTAACCTTCAGCCTATAGTATTCGGAAGTCATAGAGTCTGAAAACTGGCGATATGGAAACCACAAAGGTCACAATCAGTTTAAATATTCAGCCGAACAGTAAGTTCATTGCTCGTAATGAGAAAATTGTTAGGGAGATGGTGGAACTCCTTTATTTTTCCGAGCTGGGACTTAGAAAAGAGGATATTGGCGGCTGGATCTATCAACTTACGTTCAAGCACACCGATGAAGACGATCTGAAACGTCAATTTAGTGCACTCCTGGATAACATTTGGTCCACTGCTGATGGCTATTACTGCATTGTTGAAAGCGACGTCGATGAAGGTCCAGACTATCTACTGTTCTGCTAGTAATTAGCTTGGCGAATTAACTTATTTTCAAGAGGAGCAGATTACAGACTTATACATCACTACTCAGGTCACTGAGAGGTTGATATTTTCGAGCCCTTGTGGGGCTAGATGTTCCGTTATTTGAAGTAGCCGTGTAATAGTCGCTTCGTTCTGGGTTTGACGCTCAATTAGGGTTGAAAGCGCATTCCTATTTGCCTCCTGTTGTTCAGCAATACGTTCTAACGTCGTTTGCAGCTGTTCGCTCATACCAGCTTTTCTCCAGAATCTATCGCTTATAAAAAACCCTGGCAATAGCCAGGGCTAAGCATCAAGTTAGTAGCTTAGACGGAACTATTTCTAATAGATTACCAAGGTAACCACTTACGGGTTTGTTTGGCTTGCTGACGTGTAACGCCTACAATGCGGTCGTTTACTTCCTCTTGAGTCTCACCTCCAAGGGTACCGATCAGGCGTTCAAGCTCGTTAGCTGTTATCGACTCGTTAACCATGTAGGCTTCCTGAGCTGGTTGGGGTAGCGTGTCACGTCGGCCTGGTTTACCACCAGTCCCCCTGTAGAGTTCTTCAACGTTACAGCCGAATAGTTCGTCAGTCTCGGCTGCGATCACATCTGGATACACGTCACCAGCTCCGCCATTATCCTTAATGGATTTGGTGAAACGCTTAAAGACAATTGCTCCAGTTACCCGCTCACGCGGCGGTATTAGTTCCTGCGAGTTGCCGGATAGATCCAACTGAGAGGCTGAGCCCTCGATGTTGTCCTTCTCTTCCCGCCAAAAGTTCAAAAAAGCCATTGCGACTTGTTTCCTGTTGTTCGTCAGCAGTGAAATCGGTCGATGTGAAAATCTGTTCTAGCCCTGTTTTAATAAGTTCCAGACCGTCTGAATATTGCAGGAACTCATCTAAAATCTCGTAGCGGAACTCATAATCCCAACGGTCTGGAGTGAAATTAAAGTTCTCGGTAATTAACATCCAGGCGTCTAAACAGTTCCGATGTAGATAGATTGCTTGGAGACGTGCCAACGCCTTCACCCAGGTCTTCTTATATCGACGATCACCAAAACTTTTAATTTCGGCTACGTAGCTCTGCGGCACTGCAACAAGCTCGCCTCGGAAGCTATTTAGCTTGCTCCAGATTTTCCAAACTCGTTGTTTCAGCGCCTGCATTTTCATCGGTTATACCGTTATGACAGCCGTAGATACATTTGAACTATGGTAATGATAGCGCCACTAATCAATGATGTCTACTAGATATTAAGCAACCCATCAAAACCTATCTATAGGGTACCGAACCTGACTTTCTTCAGAAAATAAGTGCTTGTGTCTCACTTAGAGCTGTGATAAAACAAGAGCCTGTTTTTTAAGCTGGTTTGCTATGAACAAAGGTGAATTGATTGACGCGGTCGCAACCTCCACTGACCTTTCTAAAAATGTCATCGACAATATCGTGTCAGCCACCATTGAGACTGTCATGGATACCGTTGCAGATGGCGAAAAAGTAACATTGATCGGCTTTGGTAGTTTCGAGCCACGGGACCGCAAGGCACGGGATGGGCGTAACCCGAAAACGGGTGAAGTGATCAAGATTCCGGCGACGACGATTCCTGCCTTTTCTGCAGGTAAGGGCTTTAAGGATCGGGTGAAAAACGCATAGCTTGGTTAAGACCTAACGATTCATTACTTTGGGTGCTCAATGGGGGCACCCATCTTTCAGACTTAGTTCTAGCTAAATAGTTTTAGTAGATAGCTAGAATAAAGCTATGGCTCGAAAGTACTGCCCATTTAGTTTCTCCTGTGAAACTGTTACTCAAACACCGGGATTGGTAGCGTCTCAATGTCCCAACTTAGGGGCATGTTCAGAGCTGGCCAAATTGGATGGAAATAATGAAACAGTTCAACTTCAAGTAGCGGCAGCTGAATCTCAAGGGTCTACAGCGGTGTCAGTGTCGGCTAGCTCGGCTGCGACATTGATGCTGCGACAGCGAGGGTGTCCTCAGGATATGGAATCTCTAGGGCTTAGGGCACTGATGGAAGCACTGCAAGCGTCTATGGCTGAGTTGGAAACGCAGATGACTCAGTTTG
This sequence comes from Leptolyngbya cf. ectocarpi LEGE 11479, assembly GCF_015207065.1. Taxonomy (GTDB): domain Bacteria; phylum Cyanobacteriota; class Cyanobacteriia; order Phormidesmidales; family Phormidesmidaceae; genus Leptothoe; species Leptothoe ectocarpi. The sequence continues at coordinate 11,128 of NZ_JADEXP010000190.1, forward strand.
AAGAAAGCTACGGCGGACAATATATTGCTCCAGAGGGAACAGAAGTACATGCCTATGCAGTAAAGCGGCCCTATGGCACCTATTGGTATAACAAGCTGGCAGCTCATCGGGAAATGTTTCAGCCTCAGACACAGCAGCGATTAGTGCGTCACATTCATTTGGGGAAGACGGGAGAATCGCGACATACTGTCGCCCAAGCGGGAATTGAGCGACGGAACCAGTTGACTAAGGTACGTACTCAACTGATAGCGGCAGCAACAGCCTTGGAGAATGCAATTGATATCCTACAAACGCCTATCCTCTAAAATTCATTCAGCTGTAAAACGTCTCGAAAACAAACTTGATACTCTAGCACCAATGTCACAGTGACCCATGGCTAAACCTGATCCACAACCGACGTTTATTGAGTTCCAAGATGGACAGTCGAAGGCGAAAAATCCTGTTGCTCCTGAGGTAACTCGTGAACCGGATTGGGTGGATCGGTTTCTAGAAGATCGGGAGTTACGACCGAGGACGAAGAAAACCTATACGCGACAGCTGCGTCAGTTTCAGCGGTGGTTAGCTAGGAAAGGATGGCCTGAGGTTACAGAACAGGATTTAACCCGATACAAAACGCACCTCAAAACGACGACCAAAGCCAACACGTTAGATCAGCCATTATCTCCTGCCAGTATCAATCAGGCGTTGGCGACAATTCAGAGTTTTTTCAAGTGGCTGACGGTGAAGCGGTTGATTCAATACAACCCAGCGTTGAGTCTGGAAAAGGTAATGGAGGCTCCTGCGCAGGTGAAAGATTTGGAGGTGTCGATCATTCAGTCTTTGGAAGAGGTTTTGACGTTTCGGGGAGAAACCTACGAACGGGATCGAGCTATTTTTGAGTTACTGAAGCATGGCTTGCGGGCGAATGAGGTGGCGGCAAGAAATGTGGGTGATTATGACAATCGGTCTATCTCGATTCAGGGGGCAAAGTGGGGGAGTGATGGCATTGTGCCGTTATCGGCCCAGGCGTGTGATGCATTGGATAGTTATTTAGGTTGGTGTTTCAACCAGGGGTTTGATACAAGCCTGGAG
>NZ_JADEXP010000191.1 GCF_015207065.1 Leptolyngbya cf. ectocarpi LEGE 11479
CCCACTTTTCGTAGTAGACCCGGTATGATGCATGTCATGGCTATTCAGGTGGGTTTGTCTGTTAACAAAACCTTAGTGCCTGAATAGCTTTTCTGGCTATTTCTCTCGCTTTTCTGTCCGGACTATTGAAGTAGAAGGGGTAACTCTTTAAGCCGGGAAGCGAATTAGTCTTAAGGTATGTATCAATAAGCACATTGAGCTGCGCGACCAAAAAAAATAGCTCTGCAGCAAAGCTCAGAGCCGTGTATCGTATCCGATGCAAAACAAACTCGGGAACGATGAGTCTTACTATACGAGAGCGCAGCCAAAAAGTGGCTGGTTGTATCAAAGCGGATGCAAATCAGGGAATCGAGTCGATAGCGTCGGCCCTCGGAATGAGTAAAAGCAGTGTGCATCGTCATCAGCAAGGGATAGCGCGTCGCAACCAGTATGCAGAATCGGAGCTTTGGGAAACCGCGAGTGGGTCAGCTTGGCTAAAACGTCTGGTGTTAGGTGTGCTCTATCACTTTGGGATAAAGCACGGTATCGGGGCAGAAAGCCTATGCGAGTTTTTTAAGTCGGTTCATCTAGAGACCCATGTGGGTGTATCAGCCAGTGCCCTGCGTCAAGTCAAGCATCGTGTTGAAGAGGTCATTGTCGCCTACGCAGTCTCCCAATCTGAGCAGTGTCAATCTCATAACAAACCCGGCATCTGCCTTGGGGGAGACGAAACCTTTTTTGGACTGCCGATACTGGTGCTGGTGGAATTGGCGAGTGGGTTTATCTTTACCGAAGTGGAATGTGAGAATCGTCAGTATGCAACCTGGCGTCACCAGCTAGAGCAATGGTGGCATCCGTCCGACTGGCAGTGCCACTTTATGGTCAGTGATGGGGCTCGTGCGTTGGTGAAACTGGCCATCTCAGGCCTAGGCACCGTCAGTGTGGCCGATTTGTTCCATGCCATGCGAGCCTTAGCTCGTCCTATCGGCAGTGCCTTGGGACGCCAACTGGCTCAGGTGGAGAAACAACTCGACACCCTTCAACCGCAAGTGAACCAAGCCAAGCACAAGGCCAAACAACAGACCTTGAACGTACAGCTAGAGACCCTGACCCAGCAATACCAACAGCTTGAACAAGATCAGCACACCTATCATCGTGCCCTGGCCGATATTAGCCAAGCGGTTCATCCTTTCACCCTTGATACCCCTCAATGGCAATTGTTTGACGACTTAACCACCCAGTTAGCGGCTCCGTTGAAGACACTGACTCACCTCGCCAAGCTCTATGGAGGGGATAAGGCGCAACATGCGATTGACACCTTTGACGCTCAGATTCCTCAATTCGCTAACGGGATTCATGCCTGGTGGCAGTGGGTGATGCAGGCCTTAGCCTCTGAAACCCAGGAGACCGACGTTCAAAATTGGGTTCTCACCGCCGTATTGCCTTGGGTGTATTGGGCTCAACAGACCGATAAAACCCGCAAACCTCATCTCAAAGCACGCTACCAACAAGCGGCCAGTGATGCCTATGATCAGCTCATGGCTCACGCGATGACCCTACAGATCGATGACGCCCAACGACAATACTGGGTCCAGTGGTGCCAGTGGATGTGTGCCAAGTACCAACGCACGTCCTCTGCCGTTGAGGGACGCAATGGCTATCTATCCCAGCGCCATCATGTCAATCGTGGCTTTTCTGCTCAGTCGTTGAAGGTACTCACCATTATTCACAATTTTGACCTTAAACGTCCCGATGGGACCACCGCTGCTCAACGACTCTTTGGACACTCATTTCCAGACTTATTTGAATGGATCCTCGGTAATATTAATGAGCTTCCCATGCCTAGACGGTCATCTAAAGCACATCAAGTCGTTCCCTTGCACGTAGAGCTTTTCCCGGCTTAAGTTGTTACCCAGTAGAAGAGTATATGCAGGGTTATTTCATTCCGAAAAGTGTGCTTGCATGTACTAACGAAAATTCTTGATATCAGGCTTTTGGAATTTGAGCATGTGATAGCTGAATCCCAATAAACCTGTTCCAGATTTAGAATGAAATAGCCCTGAGGTAGATGCACAAAAGTTCTGATAATTTTATCATTTCTTGCAACTTGATTCTTCGCGGTCAAACTAATTTAACTTAAGTTGACAAGTAGTCTCTTTTGAAGGATTGATACAGTCTAACCTATCCGTATAAACCCAAAGTTGCATGTTTCTTATTTCAACTTTCGCCCATTTTTCATTACTAGAATGCTTTTCGTGAAAGATCACATCTGTTCCCACCTTCGCCTCTAATACTACAGGAGCTGCATTTGGATCTGAAGTATTAACATCCAATAATGGAATTTGAGGACCTTGACTAGCGTGAGCAGATGATTCTCCAGGCATAGTTGTAGTATTGCAACTAACTGAGGTTACTGAAACAGCAGCAATCGCTATTAAAGATTTGATAGCAGTTTTGAAATTTTTCTTGAACATATTGAAGTCCTTTGATAAAGGTAAAGAGCACTTTACTTTTCTGTGTCTATATCTTCACAACAGGAAAAATCAATATTTAATTTTTGTTAAGAAACAAGCTTTTGGCACTCTTCATGGCTGCCCGAGCTTTAGATACTCGTTGGGCAGTAACTATCCAACAGTAAAATGATTTAGGAAGATCGTGAGTTGTTGGTTTAGTTCAACTTTAAAGGAGTTATGATCTTTGCTAGTCCTGATAGTACGTTATGAAAACGACAGCTATTACTAACGTTTTGCCAATTTTTCAGGCATTTTCAGAGCCTTATCGACTGCAGGTGCTCGAGCTACTGCGCGATCGTGAACTATGCGCCTGCGACATTGCTGAAAGCCTAGAAGTTAGCGCCTCTAAGCTCTCATTTCATCTCAAAACTTTGCGAGAGGCCGGATTGATTCAAGGTAGACAGGAGGGGCGCTGGATCTACTATCGACTCAACCTGCCACAGTTTGTAGTTTTAGAACAGTATTTATCTGACTTTCGGCGGAAGAGTTCGGTCTTACCCGCCCGCAGCTGTCCGGATTAACCATTTTCGCAATTAGGCTTCGGCGATTGGCTGAAGAGATACAAACTGAAAGTTGTTTAAATGTGATTTTCTGTGGTGTCATAACGATTCCAAGTTCAGCGGCTAGAAGCTGGCTGGACGCTACGGTTTAAAGGGATTTTTTTCTGCCTGGAGGGCATCAATCCAGGCTTGAGCTTGGGATGCACGCTCACTGAACCCTGACTCGATGTAGTCACGGTAGGCTTGGAAATCTGCGATCGCACCTTCAATATCGCCCGCCACCGCATGAATAATGGCCTGACTATCGAGACTACTTTGAACACTGGGAGTTAGGGCAACTTCGTTTTCGCAGGCAAACAGCACAGCCTCCATCTGCTGATTAACTGTGCCAAACCAGCAGAGCATGTCCCAATCCTGCGCCGTGATTGCAAGATCAGGATCGTTCGCTTGGGCCATTCTGTAGGCCTCGATAGCGGCTGCGACTTTGCCCTCTTGCACCTGTTGCTGAGCCTCGACAATGAGTTGAGGGGCAGAAAATTTACGAGCGACTTGCACTGGCTCCGTTTCAATGGCTGCTGTCCCAGGATTCAAGTCAAGACTAGGAAAAAGCTCAAGGGCTTTTTGATAAAGGGGGATCGCGTTCTCACTATCGCCATAGCGGGCCAGATTCTCCGCCTGATCGCGCTGAGAGATGGCGACAAAATAAGTGGCAACAGCCTGAGTCTCCTGATCTAACTCGGGGGTGTCAGGGCGAAGGTCGAGATCAGGATTATAGTCGAGGGCTTGGTGTAGTATCGCGGTGACAGCATCCTGGTCGTCTGGTGTTTGGGCCTGGTTTTGAGCTTGGTAAACTAGTGCGATCGCAGCTCTTTTTTCCGGCGCAATTTGCAAGCTGCTATCCCACTGCCGCGCCCGCTGAAACTTTGCCACCGCCCCGTCAAAATCACCAGTTTTTGCCAAAGCATCACCCTGGGCCAGCAACGCGGGCGCTGCGGCCACAATCAATTGATCATTTTGGCAAACCTCCAGCTCTACCAATGCATCTGGATGAATAGTGAGATACTCCGTCAGCCAGTCACACCCCTGGGTCATCAGGGTATCTAAGCTAAAATTCCACAGTTTGGCGGTACCATCTCGACTAGCAGAAGCAATTGTTCGCCCGTCTGGACTAAAATCGAGATCAACAGCCCAGTCCTGATGGCCCTCTATCGTAGTGATGAGCTTGCCATCTAGCTGCCAGAGTCGGATAGTATTGTCCTCCCCCGCAGACGCCAAGATATTCCCGTCTGGGCTAAATCGCACCTTAATAGCATCATCTCGATGCCCCCTCAGGGTTTGCCGCAGCTCACCGTCTAAGGTCCATAGCTTAATTGTATTGTCCTCACTGACAGAGACTAGCTGCTGACCATCCGGGCTGACCCGCATACCATAGATACCCGCCGTATGGGCCTGCCAGCTTTTGATCAAGGTGCCATCCGTTTGCCAGGTTTGGATTTTACCTTTCCAACCACCGGTAATAGCCGTTTTGCCATCGGGGGTAAACTGCAGCCCGTAGAGAAATTCAGAATGCCCGTCTAAATTTGCCACCAGGGTGCCATCGGTGCGCCAAAGCTTAGCCATCACAGGCCGATTGCGGGTATTTGTAAACTCCCCTGTCATCAACAATTCACCGTCGGGGCTAAATGCCATGGATGTCACTGAAGAGAGATGGCCATCCAGGCTAGCGATAAGCTCACCTTTAGGGTTCCAAAGGTAAACCATACGGTCTTCCCCAGCCGAAGCCAGCAGCTGGCCATCGGGGCTGAATTTGACCTGGTAAACGGCCCCACGGTGAGCGTCAAGAGTCGTGAGTCGTTGTCCCCCACGGTTCCAAAGATTAATAACTCCGTTTGTACTTGCGGAGGCCAGCGTTTGGCCATCGGGACTGAAATCTAGGGTCCAAACCGAGTCTTCGTGGTCTTCTAGGGAATGTAACAACTGACCCTTTTGATCCCAAAGTTTGATGGTTGAATCTTCACTGGCGGTGGCGATGACTTCTCCATCGGGGCTAAATCTGACGGCCCGCAACGCTTCTGTTGAGTCAGGCTCCGCTAGGATGAGAGCGGCTGAATTTTGCGCTTGCCACACTCGTAACGTGCGATCGACACTAGCGGAGAAAATGCTCTGATTATCTGGGCTAAAGTCAACGTCTAAAATCCATCCATTGTGACCCGACAGTGTTTGAATCAGATCGCCATCACGCTTCCACAGCTTTAGGGTGTTGTCGCCGCTGGCGGATACCAGCGTTGTTCCATCGGGACTGAATTCAATTGCTGTCACTAAATTGCGATGGCTTTCTAAGGCGGTAATTAAAGTGCCATCGAGACTCCATAGACGGATAGTCTTGTCGCGTCGCCCCCCCGTTGAGGCCAATACCTGACCGTCGGGGCTAAAGGTAAAATCCCAACCGATATCTGTGTGCTCGGCCAGGGTGGATATTAAGGTGCCATCGGCTCGCCACAGCTTTAGGGTGTTATCAAAGCTGGCGGTGGCAATGGTGTTGCCATCGGGGCTGTAGCGAACTCGAAAGATGCGATCGCGATGCCCCTCCAAGGTTTGTCGCAGCGTCCCATCTAAATTCCAAAGTTTAGCCGTACCATCTTGACTGGCAGTGATCACAGTCTTGCCATCGGGACTAAATTGCACATCCGTAAGCGGAGCCGAATGCCCCTCTAACGTTGCCAACAGAGTGCCATCGGCTCGCCATAGCTTGGCGGTGCGATCTTCACTGGCAGTGGCAATCGCTTCCCCAGTAGGGCTAAACACCACAGCTCGCACATTGGCTTGATGCCCTGCCAGCGATTGGTGGCCCTGCCCCTCAATTTCCCAAAGGCGCACGGTACCATCGTTACCGGCAGTGGCGAGAAGTTGTTCATCAGGGCTGAACTGAATAGCGCTGTAGAGAAAGTTATACCCTTGAACAAACTCGTAGTCTGCCAATGTACGCATCAAACGACCGTCTGCTTGCCACAGTTTGACCGTGCCATCATCACTACCGGAGGCAATGAGCTGACCATCGGAGCTGATTTTCACGGTACGCACCGTATTCTCATGTCCGTCTAGACGGTTGCGCGACGTCATGCCATAAACGTCCTGTTGGAGGGCGGCCAATACCTGGTAGCGGGTTTCTGAAGTGATTTTGTCGCCGAGGGTTTGCACCTGGTGACCGACGGCCAGGCTCTTTTTGAGGGCTTCTATTTGTAAGCCGGAGGTTTGTAGATTTTTTGCTTCCAGGCTTTTGACTACAATCTCGGCATTGATGCGCCCCCGCTCGGCCTGCTGTTGTTGTTGAAATGCAAACAGGCCGAGTACGGATGCGATCGCAAGCCCCGAAACAGCGGCAGCTAACCCAATCGTTGTTGCTTTACGGGCTTTTTTCTGGCGCTCTAGCTCTGCAGCTTGTTGGGCTTGGACCGCTTTGCGGCTGGCATTAACATAATCTCGCTGTAGCTGAGTCGATCTCGGTTCTTTTTCGGCATTATCAGCCAGCCACTGAAAAACTGTGTCTAGCTCTCGCCCCCGCAGTAGTAAGTCATCAGTGCGGTGTTTTTTGTCCCACTCGATGGCTTTTACCAAAATACGAGTATGCTCTCGCACATGGATCAAATCGGTATTCAGAGCCTCGACTAGCGATGAAAAAGCATGGTCAAAGTCATCCGCTGCTCGAAAAAAGAGCCAGTTGTGTTTACCCAATGCCGGGCGTACCAGGGACATATCAAACCCCTCTCGGTACACAATCGGCAGCAGCCGCTTATTGTTTTCCACCGCATGGTCAATCTCCTGACCACAAACTTTAGATGTAATCGAGTCGGGACTAATCACAAAGATAAACGTATCCGCCCCTTCGATACCTGCCTTGATTTCCTCCCACCAATCAGCTGTTAGGGGGATATTTTCCCAATCTACCCAGGCATCGTATTTACTGTCGGTCAGGGCCTGATTGAGCACCTGCACAAAGGCACTGTCTTTGCGAGAGTAGGAAATAAAAACGTCAGTCATGGCTGTGGCAGATTACCCCAGGACTTCTTCACAGGATTAATCTACCATTCCTGATTTAAAAAAGTGAAAAATAGATTTTATACAGATATTCAGTTCATTAAGACGATATTTCGGAAATTTCACAATCACCCTGGCGGGTACTGAGGGATCGTAATTCTCTTCTCTTAGGATAGGTTCAACAAAGCATAAAACAACTGCTTTTGACTCTAGTTTCTGATGGCGTGTCTCAAAATCTCAAAATCCTTGTTGTCCCATGCAATGACTCCCCGCCAACTTATGGAACATTACCGCTGCATGGGGACTATCCATGGTTGTGCAGTTATGGATAATTTTTCGTCCTCAACTGGCAGATATCTGCAAAGCAGCTGGCATTTAAGGGGCGGTATCTATACCCAAAACATCAACAACTGAGTCAACTGGAAACTTTAGATTTGAACTATGGACAACAGGGTCCGGCGAGCTTTTCATTTGCCTACATAACCAACCGAATTGAGATAATTCCTATGGCAACTCTTCCAAGCGATCCCCTATTTTCTACTCAGTGGCATTTACGCAATAGCACCCCTGGCCTGTTGGACCTTAACGTCGTTGACGTTTGGGATGACTACACGGGCGCTGGTGTTGAAGTAGCTGTTTTAGAAGGCCCTGTTCAGCGCACCCACCCTGACTTGGACGGTAACTATTCAAGGGCCAAAGATTGGGATTTTGTGAACAACGATACTAACCCCAGCCCTGATGCCAACAATACCAGGGGCCAAAGCCATGGCACTGCGGTGGCCGGTGTCATTGGAGCCAATGCTAACAATGGTATAGGCGGTGTTGGTGTTGCCTACGATTCAACTATATTTAGCTTCCGCACCAGAAACGGTGGCGATGTATTGATGGTCGCCAATGCCTTGGATAACGCATCGGGGCTGACTCAGACTAGGGGTCGCAATCGCGAAGCTGATGTGGTCAACATGAGCTTTAGCACCTATAGCTTTTTCGATACTGGCCGCAATGCTGCGGAGATGGGGAAACTCAATACCGCCATTGATAATGCGGCTCGTTTTGGTCGTGATGGTCTGGGTACCATTTTGGTGAAATCAGCAGGAAATGAGCGTGGTACTGATTTTGATACAAATGCCATGTCTTGGAATGCTAATCCTCGCACCATTTCTGTGGCTGCTGTTAACCAGAATGGATTCGTCTCATCCTACAGCTCCTATGGTGCATCGGTTCTAGTATCAGCCTTTGGCACACCGGGACAGGTTGTCACCACTGATAGAACTGGAACAGATGGTGCTACTTCTGGAGACTATCGATTTAACTTTAATGGCACTTCGGCATCGACTCCTATGGTGTCTGGTGTGGTGGCATTGATGTTAGAAGCCAATCCCAAATTGGGTTGGCGCGATGTGCAAGAGATTTTGGCTTACTCTGCTCGCCATGTGGGTAGCGATGTGGGTACCGGTACGAACGGCAGTGAAGAATATGCCTGGAGCTTCAACGGTGCCAACAACTGGAACGGTGGTGGTCTGCATTTTTCCAATGACTATGGCTTTGGCCTGGTAGATGCAAAGGCCGCTGTGCGAATGGCAGAAACCTGGGGCAGTAGTTCTCAAACTAGCACCAACGATGTTGTTGTATCTAAAGACTTTCTTGATACTGCTGTTACCATTAGCCGAAGCGGTACCTCATTTAACCGCGCGGTCACTGGCAACGTTGATATTGAACATGTTGAAGTAGATATTCGGTTTTCTAAGTGGTATGACCTAGGTGATTTGGACGTGCGCCTGATTTCGCCCGATGGTACAACCAGTATTCTGATTGATAATAGTGGCGAAGATAACGGTAGTGCCTCAGGTGGATTCACCGGACGCTGGAAGTTTTACTCCAATGCATTTCGAGGTGAGAATTCCGTGGGCAATTGGCAAGTGGAGTTGGTGGATGCTGATAGTACGTCAGCCTCTCCAATTACAGTTAACGATATTGATGTGCGATTTTACGGCCAGTCACCCTCCATCCACGACACGTTTATCTTCACCGAAGAATATTCAGACTATGACGGCCTGTTTGGTCATTCTCGCTTTATTAATGGTGGCCTCGGTTTCGATACTATCAATGCGGCTGCCGTTGATTCTAACAGTCAAGTTAATCTAAATGCTGGAACGGGCCGGATCGACGGTGTGAGTATTGACATTGCTGGGATTGAGAAGGTTATCACAGGTGATGGTAATGACTTTTTGACTGGCAACAGCAGCAGCAATGTTCTGATTGGTATGCGTGGCAATGATAGAGTTGCTGGCGGCGGCGGCAATAATTCTATCAATGGTACAGGTTATGCTTCCCAGGGGGATGGTGAGCGCGATATCCTGATCAGTAGCAATTTCAGCAATACTGATACCTTTATCTTGGGTGAACGACAAAACAGTTCGGGGCGTGTTTTTTACAACGATAATGGAAACGCTGACTACGCCCTGTTGCAGAACTTTGATGCCCACAATTTTGCATCAGATGTGGCAGACCGCATTCAGCTATTAGGCAGGGCATCATCCTACTCAATCTCGAACGTCTCTGTCAGTGGCATTATCGGTGCTGGCATTAGCTACCTAGGTGACCTAATTGGCCTTGTTCAAGGGGTGAATGCATCCAGTCTAAGTCTGTCGAATACGGACCACTTTACATTTGTCTAATGGCTGAGGGTGAACCCCTGTCATCCCACTGCCCATTCACGTTCGGCTGAACTCACGTCGAAGCCTATTCCCACTCACCTACTCAGTTACTGAAACTGTAACACTGTCACCTTGCTGTCGGGCTGCTCTAAATACTGCTGAGCCGTATCTTCAATTTTTTGGAGTTGCCCCATGGCCAAACCACAGGGAAACCCGTACTTCGCCTTCACCCGATCGCTAGCTATCTGGAGAGATTCGCGAGAACGCTGTAGAAAATCAGTAATGGTATAAGATTTACCAATCTGAAAATAATCTTTTACAATCAGCGAGGGTGAATAGCAGCTCTCTTGTTGTCCATCAGGCCATTGAATATGGAATCGAACTTCAGGCATGGTGCTGTTTCTGTACAGCAGATTTTTTTACAGTAGATTCCTGTTTGGTAGACTGAAGCATTAGCAATAGCTTGAAATTAAAGCGGCTTAAACGCGTGAAACCGCCACGAATACGGTCGACTAACTCAAGCATGAAAACATACACAAGATCACGCTTATTGGGGTATGGATTATTAGGTAGTGGCATAATACATTTGGCCTCAAATGAATGTGTACACTGCAGATTTCAACTTACTGGCAACGATAAGAAAGACCCGCTTAAAATACGTAGGTTGTTCTACTGAGAGTTGCGACTCTTCATAGCCATTTTATCAACTATTGTTGATTTGTTTATCATTAGTTCATTTTTACAGACATTTCTACAAAATAGCTGTAGTGGCTGTTACTGAAGCGAGCTAAAGAAGAGGGAGTGTCAGTAACGCTTTAAATCAATCATGCAACATTGGCTGGCCATGATGGATACTGGGCAATTGCAGTAGAAACAGATGTTATTTCTGACATTGCCCGTCACCTGGAAATAGCTACCCCGGAAACATTAGACGCTGGGAAAAATTAGTGATTCCAGGTGACGGGCATTTAGACAAGGCGTTGTTGCTATCTTAGTCTTCAGCTCGAACCGGCACATTCCAGGAAGCCTTGGAAAAAACTGGCAACCTTAAGAAAAGGTTTACCATTGACGATATTCAATCACGAGCCTGCCGGATCATTGAGAATGAGACGGCCTTTGGTACCACCTTGATGCGTAAACTATGGGGTGCCTGAAAGCTCCGTGTAGAGTTCCAGATGCATGGCAGCAGACGTTTGCCAGCTGTATTGGCTGATAATGGGACAACTGTTTTGAATTAAAGGTTGGCTGATATCAGGGTTGAGGAGAGTGAGCATGGCGGTTGCGATCGCATCCACCTCCCCAGGCTCCACCAGCATAGCCGTTTGCCCTGATAAAAACTCCGTAAACGGTGGCTGATTAGAGGTCAACACCGGTACCCCAGAGGCCATGGCTTCTAGTACCACCAGCCCCCAGCCCTCCTGCACCGACGGAAACACAAACGCATCCGCTAGCCGATAGAGGGTGGGCAGCTCCGCATCGGGCACCACACCGGGCAGCACCAAACTATCGGCTAGATCGTCAGCTGTCACCAGCTTCATAAATTCCTGTCTATAGGCCTGATAGTCAAACAGCGTCGCCCCGCCTGCTATGACCAGCTGGGCCTGGGGCTGCTGCTGTCGCACCCGATGAAAGGCTTTGAGCAAATTGATCGAATTCTTACGCGGTTCAATTCCCCCCACGGTGAGAAAAACCGGACCGTTATGGATGCCGTAGGCGCTAGCTAACGCCGCTTCTGAACCATCAGGCTGAGCAGAAAAGCGACTGCTCACACCGTTAATCACCCGATGGGCTTGGATACCGTAATCTTTTTCCAATGCCTGCTGCCAGATATCGCTGACGCAGAGACAGCGATCGGGCTGATGGATAGACTTTTCCTGACAGTCTTGTAAATAGGGACTTTGAAAATCTTCGATGTGGTGAACGGTGCGGACAAAGTGGGGAATGCGACCCTGCTGTTTAAGTATGGCTAGGGCATTGGCGCTAAGACAGTCTTGGGCATGGTAAATGTCGTATTTTGCCGGATGTTGTTGAAAAAAGCTGACAAACTCACCAATACGCTGTTGGATCAGCTGATCGATCCCCTGGTCGCAAGCACCTGCCGGCACTGCCTGGGTTTGAAACTCCACCTGGCGATGAAATCCCTGACCATCTTTATCAAGGGCAAAAACACAGGGGTGATGGCCCAGATCTTTGAGGGCCTGGGCAAGTTCTAAGGTGTGGATGACGCTGCCACGGGGTTTGGTAGCGTAGGTGAGGAGGGCGATACGCAGGGGTATAGACATGGCCGTCAACTGTCGTTTGACAAGCATCGTGGTTCAAAGGAGTGATTTTTTTCCAGTTAACCAGTAGGTCGTGATTTTTCCTTTTCCTTTTACCGCAATGGCCCCCCGCCGCTCAAAGGTATACTGCTGCGCCAGCTTTTCATACACCGTAGGCGTCACCTGAATTTTGTCTGCGGCTCCTTGGGACTCCATGCGACTGGCCACGTTGACCGTATCCCCCCACAGAT
>NZ_JADEXP010000192.1 GCF_015207065.1 Leptolyngbya cf. ectocarpi LEGE 11479
GGCCCGCAGTAGCTGACAAAGTTCAAACCCGGTCATCTCCGGCATGGTGACATCCAGCACCAGGGCATCTGGCTCAACCGTTTCGAGGGTAGCCCAGAGCTGGTTGCCATCGGTGAGCGAGGTAATGTCAAAATTCCAAGGGGTAAGGCTGATTTGAAGCAGCTGCAAAATCTGGGGATCATCATCCACAATAATGATTTTGGCGGCGGTAGTCGTGGTCCGCATGACCTGTAAAGCGTCTGCCATCAGCTGCTGGGGAGAACGGGTGCGGTCTAGTAGCTGATTGACCCCATGCTGAATCAAGTGCAACCGGGTCTGAGCCGATAGGGGGGGTAGTAGTAGCAGGAACGGGCCGCTAAATTGCTGGGCAAAGCTGGCGATGTCATGGACCAACTGATCAGGAAGCTGAAGAGACGATGTGTGGGTCAGTAGCGATACTGGAATATCAAAAATCGCCAGCTGTGGTTTGATCTGCTGTAATGCTCGTCGGGCATCCTCCAGCGTACGGGCCTGGTGTACCCGCAAAGACTGTTGTGTAGCCTGCAGGCTCAATTGCTCGATCAAGGGACTGTCTGCACCAATGAGTAAAAGCAGCGGAGCCCCAGCTGCCACGGTTTCGGTCGTGTTTTCCACAGAGGTTTCATCGACTTCATGGCGCAGCTGCTGGACCAGCTGGTGAAACTGAGCCGCTGGAATTTCGTTTGAGGGACTGGTTTTTAACAATTGGACCAGATTTTGGGCCAGGGTAGAGCCCATGGGAAATCCAAAGCTACCCAAGGCACCCACCAGCTTATGGGCCGTCATTTGACTGGTGTGATGCAGCTCTTGGTCTAAATCACCCTGTTGGATTGCGATCGCAGCCTGTTCTAAAATCGCTACCCGCTCCTGCATCACGCCCTGATATTTTTTCCATGCTTGTTCTACTGCCACCGTCGTTGATGAGGGCAGCGGGGCGGCCTGGCTGTCTGCTTCACTGATATTGAGCCGGTAGCCCAGGCCATAGACTGTTTTGATCAAATTCTTAGGGGCTCCCACCGCCGTCAGTTTTTGCCGCAACCCCTTAATGTGGGTGCGTACCGCATCTTCACTGGGAGGATTTTCAAAGGCCCAAAGGTCATCAATAATGGCATCTAGGCTGTACACCCGGTTGGGCTGTCGTAAAAACAACTCCAATAGCGCCAGCTCCTTGGGCGTTAGATGCACAGGTACACCGTTATAGGCGGTTTCACAGGTACTCGGATCCAGATGCAGCCCCCCGAGCTGCAACACCGTCGGCAACCCCACCTGTTCACGGCGCAGTAGCGCTCGAATGCGAGCCCCCAGTTCATCTAAATCAAACGGTTTGACCACATAGTCATCGGCTCCTGCATCTAACGCCTTAACCTTCTGAGCCGGGGTATCCGTCGCTGACAAGATCAAAATTGGTTGTTCGTACCCAGCGGTCCGAAAGGCTTGGCAAAAGCCAATCCCACTGCCATCGGGTAGATTGAGGTCAAGCACCACCAGATCATAACTAAACAGGTCCAGGTACCCCAAAGCCCCCTGGCCATCGGTGGTAATATCCACGGCATAGCGTTGATGAATCAGATGATCGGCTAATGTTTCCATTAGTGCTTCATCATCGTCTACCAGCAATATACGCATCGCACCAAGACAGAAAATCTATCTATGGACATTCCTGTCCCCATATAAGTTGGAACTACCTATAAACTTAGCAAGCTTTGATAGATTTTCAAGAGAGAGAATATCTGTCATGATTGCCTGCCCCCACCTCGTCAAGAATTTTCTAGAATAGGAGTCGGTCAGATAATACCCCTGTCATGGTGGGGAGGAGGCATTTATGAAACAGCTTTCTGTATCCATCTCACATTTAGTTCGTTTAATGCGTTCGGCGGCGGGGGCGATTATCGTCCTGGGGTATGCTCCATCTGTCCTGGCTCAAACAGCTCCTGGTCCAGTTGTTCCAGCGATCCCTGACCCGGCCAGTTTGGCTCGATTGGCAGCTGATTTGTCCTATCCCAACAGTGCCCAACGCTTCTTTGAAGCTGGCAGAACTCGATTTGAACAGGAAATTCAAGGTTTATCCCAGGAGAAACAACCATCTGAGCCTCTCTTGACTGTAAAGCCGGAAGTTTTAAAGCAGTTTGACGATTAATCAAGCAATCTCCATCGCTGTTCAGGTTCAATCCTGCCAGGGATTAACAGCGCTCAATTTTCGGCAACATTGGGAGCTCAATACGTTTTGAAATGTTTTGTAATTAACTTCATTGAGTCGTAAAGAACGCCCAGGCAGTGGCCGTGGAGTCAACGACCTAAGCTAGAATTTCAAGGCTTTTTATTACTGTGGAGAGGGTGTTCATGAGTGCAGAATACGGTTTGGGGACAAAATGTCTACACGCAGGTCAAGTACCCGATCCGACTACGATGGCTCGCGCCGTACCCATCTATCGCACCACAGCCTATGCCTTTAGAGATACGGAACATGCGGCTAATTTGTTTGCCCTAAAAGAACTGGGTAATATTTATACGCGGTTGATGAACCCCACCCAAGACGTGTTGGAAAAACGGGTGGCTGCCATTGAGGGTGGAGCCGCAGCCCTGGCATTAGCGTCTGGAACCAGCGCTATTTTTTACAGCATTATTAATATTTGCCAGGCCGGCGATGAGATTGTTTCCGCCAATGCACTGTATGGCGGTACCTACACCATGTTCAAGGATATCCTGCCGCAGTTTGGCATCAAGGTAAACTTGGTTGACCCGCGCAATCCAGAGAATTTTCGGTCGGCGATCACGGAGAATACCAAGCTGGTCTTTTGTGAAACGGTCAGTAATCCAGGGTTGGAGGTGTCAGATTTAGATGCGATCGCAGCCATCGCCCACGAAAACGGACTGCCCCTCATTGTCGATAGCACCTTCACCACCCCCTACCTGATTCGTCCCCTAGATCATGGTGCCGATATCGTTGTCCACTCCCTAACCAAATGGATTGGTGGCCATGGCACAGGTCTAGGCGGCATCGTGGTAGACTCCGGCAAATTTGACTGGACCTCCGGTAAGTTTCCCTTAATGAGTGAGCCCGATTCTGGTTACCACGGGCTGCGATTTGCCCATGACCTGGGGCCACTGGCTCCCATTGCCTATACCCTCCGGATGCGGCTTGTCCCCTTGAGAAATCTAGGCGCCTGTATCGCGCCAGACAATGCCTGGATATTTCTTCAAGGTCTTGAAACCCTGCACCTGAGGATGCAGCGCCACTGTGAGAATGCCATGGCCGTAGCCGAGTTCCTGTTGCAGCACCCCCAGGTAGAATGGGTGCGATATCCTGGCTTGGAAACCGATAAAGCCTATGCCTTAGCCCAGCGCTATTTAAAGCAGGGTTTTGGCGCCATGGTTGTTTTTGGCATCAAAGGCGGGACTGAGGCAGGTAAACAATTTATTGAACGGCTCAGTTTGTTTTCTCACCTCGCCAATGTAGGTGATGCCAAAAGCCTAGCTATTCATCCAGCCACCACCACCCACTCGCAGCTCTCAGAAGCTGACCTGAAAACTGCGGGCATCGCTCCTGGGCTGATCCGTCTAGCCATCGGTATTGAAGATGTAGACGATATTATCAATGATCTCAAGCAGGCCCTGGCTACCTAACGTTCTTTTCTAATGAGTATTGAATGAGTATTGGCTCAGTCGAGACCCAGTTCTTTTACTTAAATGAACCCTTTCTTCTAGATTCAGGAGAATCTTTTGAAACGCTTACCCTGGCCTACGAAACCTATGGCACCCTCAACCAGGATGCCACCAATGCCATCCTAGTTTTTCATGCCTTAACCGGCAGCCAGCACGCCGCAGGCATTAATCAGTCCGTACCGGGAATTGATCCCCTATGGACCGATGAATGTGTTTTAGGCTGGTGGGATACCTTTATTGGGCCAGGGAAGGCGTTGGATACCCAGCGTTATTTTGTCATTTGTGTCAATTACTTGGGCGGTTGCTATGGATCGACGGGACCTCGCTCCACCAATCCATTAACCGGTAAACCCTATGGCAGTCAATTTCCCCAGGTAAGTGCATGGGATGTCATTCGCAGTCAGCTCCGTTTGTTGGACCACCTGGGAATTCAATGTCTGCATGCTGTCATTGGTGGATCTATGGGTGGCATGCTATCAATTTTATTGGCCACCCGTTGTCCTGAGCGGGTCCAGAACGTGTTACCCATTGCCACTGGCCTAGAAACAACCGTGCTGCATCGGGTGCATAACTTTGAGCAGATTCTAGCAATTCGTAACGATCCTAAGTTCCAAGGAGGCGACTATTACGAGCAGGCTCCACCCAAGGATGGTCTGTTGTTAGCTCGAATTATTTCCCATAAAACCTTTGTTTCCTTAGCAATTATGGAAAAACGAGCTAAGCAAGAAATTCGAATAAAACAACCCATCGGCCCTTTTTACGAACTCTCCAATCCGATTGAGTCCTACATGTTTTATCAGGGAAAGAAGTTTGCAGAACGCTTCGATGCCAATAGCTATCTGCGGATTATGGACATGTGGCAGCGGTTTAGTCTCAATGCCCAGCAGCCCGAGCTATTTAAGGATTGTGCCCACCAACAGTATTTGATTTTTAGTGTGGATTCTGATGTCTGTTTCTACCCAGAAGAACAAAAAGTCATTGTTAAAGCGTTAGAAGCGGCTCAGATAGATGTCACACATATTACGGTCCATTCTGACAAAGGTCATGATTCTTTTTTGCTAGAGCCCGATCTCTATGCACCCTATATTCATTTTGTCCTGGGTTGAGGCAGGATTTGAAGCCAATGATCATCAAAAAAGCAAGCTGTCATTGAATTAACAACTGACAGCTTGCTTTTATTTTTTCAGAGAGCGTAGTTTCTATCGGGTGTTTACAGCTTTCTTAGACATACTGTAGGTGCCACCTCGACCACGATACCAGTCATTATCCCGTGCTCCTGCGGAGAGAATATTTGAGATCCGACTACGTGCTTTAAGAAACTGTGCTTTTGGCATATCGTCTTCAAAAATAGCTGCCATGACGTCGGTAATCTTAAAGCTAGCCTTTGACTTAGCCTTTAATACATTTGCCACCACATCCTGCAAACGTTGTTGGCGATGGTCATCAAGCACATAGCGTTGCCACTGAGCTGTTCTGCCATCTGTCTTTACCGGCTTGGCAGAAGATCTACCGGATTTCTTTGTCTTAGGTGTCTTAGGTGTCTTAGGGGCCTTAGGTGTCTCAGCTTCATCATCACTGATCTTTGCTTTTTTGGTTACTTTAGCCAGTTTGGCCGCCACCGTATCTTTGACGGTCTCTGGCTCCGTTTCTACCTCATCGTCATCTTGAGTAACGGCTGGAACAGATACCTTAGGAACTTGTCCATTAGTATTAGCCGAACCATCAAACATCGCAATGACCGTCTGTAAGCCTTGACGCTGCTCTTGGATTTCGGCAAGTTGTTTGCTCAATGCTGCTTCTTGCGCAGACAAAAGATCCTCAGCTTCTACAAGCTGAGTAAGCATCTTAGTTGACATGATTACGTTTCCTCAAGTGGGTCTAAAGTGAAATAATTTGCTTGAACAGCATGAGTTATGACTTTAGATTGAACTGTGACTTTAGATTGAACTGTGACTTTAGATTTAAGAGATATTCAAGCATACAGCAATCCTAACATTTAGAGACATTAAAATTACTAAAACACTTGTGGGATAACTCACATTTGCACCTGGCGAGGAAGCATCAACTCGCCTTGGACTCAAAGTCACAAGGCGAATCAAATCAAATTCACTAAAGGAATAACCCAGCTACAAGCTATATATCTAGGGCCTTTCAGCTAAGTTATTCCTTTAGTGAACAGCCCTCAATGAGCGATAGATTCTAAACTCAGCTCTCAGATAAAGTATCTCTTATCTCTCTTCTATAATGAATATGCTATTTTCACGTAGATTACTAAGCTAAAAGCGATAGATTTTTCCTGGGTTCTATCGCTTTTAGGTAACCTAGCCTGTTATTAACCACATTTGAGCTGTACGGGGAGGCACAAATAGGGTGAATCGATTACCGGATAACTGCAACTTATACCCGTGGATCAGGTCCTTGAATATACCAGGATTTTTTAACCCCCAGGTACTAAAGTCTGCCCACTGGTTAGTACCTCCCTTATTAATAGCAACAATTCCCTGATCTCCCCGACGGAAAACCAGCAACGTGTCACTTTCATAGAGCATCTCCATACCTTGCCCCTGAACCGCATTATGGAATTGAATCATGGCTTGGATATCTGGACGCTTGTAGAGATCGAGCCAGCGATCGCGATCGGCTTCATGGTGCGACTCATTGTGGTCAGAGTAAATCAGGGGGACACCCCCGTCACGACCTAAAATGTAAGCGTGGGCTAAATGCTCGTCCTGAGGGTCTAGTAGCCAAGACCGAAAGCCATTGTTGTGGGGGACATCATGGTTAACCACAAAGGTGACTGCTCGGTTCCAGGGTAGAGCATTGCCATAGTCTTGAGGACGAACTAAAGAACGCAGCGAGCCCCCAAAGCCAAATGCTTCGCGAATGGTGTTAAATAGGGGGAAATCATAGGCTGACATCCAGGTTTCTTGCAAAAAGGGTTCCAGGAACACTTTCTCGTCGTGGTCACTACCAGTGAGCACTTCACCAAACCAAAACTTTTCTCGTACCTCTGGTTTATCAGCAATATTATCGACCATGCGCTCAGTAATATGTTTGATGGCATCAATCCGAAATCCATCAAATCCCATATCGACCAAGGCATTTACCATATGGCTCTGCTGTTTCAATACCCAATCGGAATCCTTTAGATCAGGCAAACCCGACAGGTTTTGATACTGGACAGCCCCCCGATCGGACCACTCACCCCCTTCGATTTCTCCCGCATGGTTAAAGTCATGGGTAGAAAATATTCCGGTACTGAGATCGCCATATAAGCGATTCTCTTCATAGAGAGCTGGTTGTTGACTGTAGCGCTCAAGCTCTGCTTTGCCAGGAAAGTCAAATCGGTCTTCCCGGGCTTCGTTAGCCATGTGGTTGATCACCAGGTCAGCATACACCCGAATCTGGGGGGTACTACTATGACAGGCGGCAATCAATCTCTCAAGATCCCGTTTGCCCCCAAGGTGAGATAGCAGTACACGGTAGTCCTTAGGTTGATAGCGCTGCCACCAATCCCGCCCGTTGGGGTCAGAGTAAAGCGGTGGTGGAATCAAAATGGCACCGTATCCAGCCTGTCGAATAGAGTCTAGGTTGTTAATAATTTCTGTATATTTCCAATTAAACGCGTGGAGAGTAACAGTACCCATGTGGTGATGTCCCTATATGGTTGGTGTTTCAAAGTTAAGCCAGTGATATCCACAGCCACTATGGATGATTTTCCGTATATTAGACAATTTTATGCCGATCCTCGACCTACGGGAATACCACTAGACGTAGACCCTTTTATTACTCCAGTAGTCGGCAAAATCAGGTCTATGAACTGTTTTTTTAACAAAAGCTTCAGCAAAAGCGAGGACTAGCTTTCTAGTAACTTTAAAGTAGTTGATTAGGCTGGGGATCAATCATATAGACATCCACAAATTTCAGTCTGCTCTTTCTAGGGAGAAGAAAGTACCTTGAATAAACTGCTCGTTTCTGCTGGGGTGATAGCCTCATCTGTCAGTTTGATAGCGGCACCGGCCCAGGCCGGCACGCTGACCTTTGGTGTGGAAGCCAATGCGTCTCTCGACGTAAATCTAAGCCCATCTTTAGCAGGTCGTACCTTGGGGGGGGTGACCCTACCGAACAGTCTTGACGTAGACGCCACCAATGTCACAGGTAGTTTTACTGTTCTAGATGATCCTGCCCAGTTCACCGATGGCGATATTGAATTAAACTACAGCTTACTCAATGATCTGCTAGGTGATTCCTACAGCACCACTCTGCAGTCTCTCCTCGGTAGCTTTGGCCTCACATCCGGGCAGGCATTGCAATCTGTTGATGATATTTTTACCATCACTCAGTTTACTGGAAATGGTGTGCTTACCTCTGAGGCTCCCACCTTAGCTGGCGATCCGGATAATCCCAGCCCGTTTAATATCCTCTATAAAGGAGGTAGCTCTTCCCTTTTGATAGAAGGTTACGATACTGAGGTGGCCGAAAGTTGTCTATCGGCCACCTGTCAAATAACAGGCAATGTCAGCTTTGGTGTCGGTCTCGTACTGGGTGAGTTGGTCACGCTTACCAGCGACTTACTTGCTAACTCTAATATAACCCTCTCCCCAGAGGCCCGTAGTGCCATTGCTAGTTTGCAACAGACGGCTGCTGTCATGCAGGCGTTTGGCCCCACCTTAGACATTGCTCAGGTAGTCGCCAATGTTTCAGCCACAACCCAGTTTGTCGAGGCAAATCCCAATGGCACGCTCAAGGATATCGGGGCGAATGTGACCGGTGGTCTACTAACGGCTGCGGCAACAACAGGGGGGCAACAGCAACCGATCTTAAGTAGGCTGTTGGCTGATAATCCGTCAGTGGATCCGCCAGCAGTAGTCGATACGTCTGTAGGTGATCCTCCAGTTGGTGGCCCTACTACTATTCCACCGACAACTAATCAGGACAACAATACCCCTCAGGATGTGCCAGAACCATCGATTCTACTGGGTTTGTTAGGAACCGCTATTCTGGTCAAACGGAGTCATAAAAAGACCGTCGTTCAATAGAGTGACAATATGTCACTTGACATCGGGACTAGCTTGAAAATGTTTGGTCTGGCATAGAACGCTAACAGCGATGATTCGGTTAAAACACGTTAGGTATCTTCTTCATGGGGGTTATCTAGCGTGTTTTTTAACGACCAATCATCCAATTAAAACCGACGCCAAATCTAGCCTCAGACTGTCCGACTACGGTGCCTAAACCATTACGTCCAACTGCATTGGTTGCATAGAGATCGAGGCTGACAGCTGCCTTTGGCAGACTGTATCGAGTCCCCACAGCCCAAACGGTGCGATCGCCATCAAATACAGGGGTAACCTCACCGATGAGCTGTAACCCACGGGCTACTTCATGATTCACCCCCAACCCGATACCAACGTTAGATTCATTGCCAAATGCCGCCAGTCGCGGATTCAAAAATAAAGCCGTACGAGAATTTGCCTGAAAGGTAACGGGTACATCAACAAATATAGTCCCCACCTGCTGACCAGACGCCGTATCGCGTCCCCCTAATATGCGAGCCGCTAGGGAAACGGGATCGCCCTGGTGCTGATCTAGCAGCTGCAGCCGCGCCCCTACCATATACTTTAGATCGTCACCCGCCGTGTCGGCAGGATCCACGCTGTCGTCTTCAGCAAACTCTTCTAAAATGGCCTCAACCTGTAGTGCCTCATCCGGACTGTAGGCCAGACCAACGCTGTAATTACCGTCTGTACCAGCACCTGCGTTAAAAGCAACGGTTCCTGGTTCCAATGTATTGGCTGACGTAAGCGTTAATCCATCTAGCTGGAGCTGACGATCGCGCTCAGACAAAGGAGCTGGCGGCGTGTTTCGATAGCTAGAACGATAGCCCAAGCCATTGTCTGGTGTATAGTTTAGCTGCACACCGACAAGCAAGTTGTCTCCGTCTGGGGGAAACGATAGAATTCCTGTCGCCGGAGTGACACCAAATCCATTGGTAGCATATACGTCTACACCCGTCCTGGGGGTGACGTTGTAGCGGGTTCCCACCGTCCAAACAGGCTGGCGACTAATCGACTGGTCATTATCGATGGTGTTTCCACCGGGACCAATGGGTAGATTGACGGTGCCATAGGCCAACCAACGCTCTGAGGGTTGCCAGCTGGCACCAGTGCCTACAGAGAAAATAGTGTCATAAAATTCAATATCATTGATATCGTCAGGGAAAAAGGAGACGCCCGGTGTGAGGTGAAATTGAAGTTCGGGAGAGGCTGTATAGGTCAATGGCACATGAACAGAACCAATGACAGCATCACCGCCCTCATCATCAGAGTTAAACAGATCTGAGGCAAACGAAAAGTATTCAACTGAACCTTGCACCCCCAGTGCCAGGCTCTCGGTTTCTAGCACACGATATTTGATACTGGGGGCAACTGACTCGAGGGTAATGTTGGGGGATACCCCATTGATGGGATCAGCGGGAGAATCATCAAAGTTTTGATACGCCAGACTCAGCTGTAAATCATCGGTAGCTCCCCAATCGATTGAGCCGTAATACAGCTGGTCTCCTGTTCCTGGAGCACTGTCTGGCAGGGTTTGATGGGTGCCGACCGATAGCTGTAGCGCCTCATCTGGGAGCTGATTGGCTGTCTCTAAGTTAAAGAGTCGTCCGGGGGGACGCTCCAGCGGGGAAAGTACCGTAGGCTCAGGCTCTGTATTCTCCGGAGTGGTTTCTATGGAGTCTGGCTCTGGTTCATCATCTAGTTTATCTACGGTGACCTGGGAAATGTCTGCTACCAGGATCGGGGATAGAGACGTTTCAGGCTCAAGAACAGTTGAACCGCATTCGGACGCGTCTTTTGAAGTCTGTGCTGGCTGCCCGGAAGCGGTTGATTCTGATGTTTCTTCAAGTGTTGATTCTGGTACCGCAGATACGACTAAAGAAAGATCTGTGGTTGTTTGATTATTGTCTTCTAAACAGGACAATCGGGTGGGTTCAACCTGCGATTCCTGTGGCTCTGTTTTGACTAAAATCTCTGTAGTAGAGTGCGAAGAAGACTGAGAAGTCAATGCCTGACTAGACGCGTCTGGATTAGCCAGGGGCTGGTTCTCAAATCGATCAGGCGTATTGGGAACAGCTGCTGCTTCAGGTGCTTTTAGCCGCGCTGACGCAGAGGAAAAGCGTGCCGTCGCTGGGGCTTCCGGGTTTAAGGATGGAACAGGCGCGACAAGTTCCTCTTGATCTGAAAAGGGCGCATCAGGGACAGCTGCATTAGGAGAATCGGCTTCAGGTAGCTCTTGAGCCTGAGCAGGATTCGCGTAATCTTGGGATACGCAAGCAGCAAGGGTACAAAAGGCGACAAATGGAACACGCATATATAGTCTACTGTTACAAGATCCTAACCACCCTTGGCTAAGCCAAATGTGCGAGATGGCGGAATGTTGATTTTCTGCATCTATCTTCAACCGTGTTAATACCTAACCGGGAGGAATCTCAGATGTTATTGAGCAGAATCTGCAGCTCCGGTTTAACCTTTGTAGGGGACGTTCTGTGTAACTGGAGCTTGTTGCAGTGGTTGAACTGTAGAAATGATTTCAATTCCTTGTGCAGGGCAAGGAACAACGCATCGGTTTTCGAGACCGTGGGTTCCAGTGCGAGATGCTGAATATGCAGCAGTGATTTATTCCTCTCGGTTTTGCAGTCCATTCGAGCAACCAACTTTCCATCCCACAGAATGGGTAGAGAGAAGTAGCCGTATTGACGTTTGGACTCAGGGACATAGCATTCAATTAGGTAGTCAAATCCGAACAGCGCCTTCATGCGCTTACGCTGAATGACAAGATTGTCGAATGGCGAGAGTATTTTCAATTTGCTACGGGCCAACGGTTTACTGAGCAGCTCCAGTGAGGCTGGCAATGCATGGTAGAGCTTACCGCCGACTTGAACCTGTAGCAGCTCTCCGGTAGAAACCATGTCCTCCAAGGTCTTAGAAATAAGCGGCTTTGTGTTTTTGAGCAAATAGGCTATTTCGGCAGACTGACCCAATCCGTTTGCACGTAAATATTGCGTAATCAGAAATCGGGCGTATTCTTCCGGATCAGGCACAGTGGTGTCGATACCTGCTGGCAATACCCGCTCGGTGAGATCATAAACCTTATGAAATTTGACACGGTACGGCACCATGAGATCCCCCTGCATAAACAGATATTCCAGGGCTCGTTTGGCAGGCTTGGTTTTCCATTCACCGAGCTTTTTACCGGTATGCTCGAAATCTTTGGCCATCAAAGGGCCTTCGGTGGCAATGCGCTTGAGTACTAATTTCAACATCCGCTCATCGCGCTTGTACCAGTGAGTTTGCTTACCACTGGCGATCGCATGCTTGCGAGGCAGGCTGAATCGATAGTCCCGAAAGGGCAGG
>NZ_JADEXP010000193.1 GCF_015207065.1 Leptolyngbya cf. ectocarpi LEGE 11479
CCTCAGGAGGCGGGGCAGGCTCCGGCGGCTCTACAGCTTCGAAATCGTGTGGCTCTAAGCGCTCCTCAGGCACATTATCAGGCACCTGGGTAAGCGGCGGCGGTGGTGCAGCCTCGGGGGGAGCAGGCGGCGGCGGTTCTACTGGAGGGATTTCTTCAGGGATTGGTTTACTAACGACGGGGAGAGTCGTGATTGCGATCGCATCGCTCTCCTCAACAACAATCTCCGGCTCCGCCGATCTTTGCCCCCACTGGGGCATCGGCAACAGCAACAAGCTCCCATGTAGCACTACCGATACAGCGACCAAACCCCCCAAACCCCCATCGGTCTGAAGCCGGGCCACCATAGGATGTTTAGCCCACTTCATCATGGTGAAAATGCTGCTCAATCAACCCAGGTACCTGAGCTGGTTTAACCTTGGTGTATCGCTGTTTGGCGGGCATAAGCACCATGTTGGGACCGGCCTTACACCGATCCATACAGCCTGTGAGCTTGACCTGCACCGTGTCAGTCAACCCCTTAGCTGCTAGCGCCGCTTCCACTTCATGACACACCTTTGTCGCTCCCCGCTTACGACAGGCGGACTTCTGACAAATCAGGATCTTAGGTTTACCTGACTTTTTTTTCTCCTGAGGCCGTTTTGGCATACTGACGGCGTCCAGAGGAGTTGTTACCACCTCCAAAGGTTTTACCCGTAACACTTCTGTGGCCTTGAGGCTGGGTTCTCCTGTTTCCTTGTCAACAGACTGACTGCCAACCACACGAATCCAGTCACCCGTCTGCAGGTAGCGAAACACCATTAGCCGTACCGACTTTGGCAGTTTAATCACATGGTGCTCATGGGCACTCTGCAGGTTTAAATATTTAAAAGGGGATTTTCCACCTGCGGTAAACCCACCGAACCGGCCTTCCAGGCAGAACGGTTGCTTGTCCTTAGCCATATCAGTTTGCGTAGGTTGCTATGGTCAGTCTAACTCAGATCACTATGCTTATTGCGACCAATTCCTTCAAGATAAGGTTAAGTGACTATAGGATTACATCCTATTAATAGATTCTATTTAGTGGTACCCCCGTCTAGAAGGATTACTTATCAGCTCGAAAAGCTTTTCATATAGGCAGCCTAGACAATGGCCAGCTATCCATAGCTAATCATCGCTAGAAAGTTCAATTACCTTCTTGACATCTATTTTCATTTGATATTTAATTGGAATCGAGAATACGTTTCAAATGGCAGCCATTAAAAAACCTCCCCTAGGGGAGGTTGGCGTTTGTTTGAGGGGTTTCTCAGCCTAGTTGTTGATGACAACCAAGGTGTCGTTTGCCAAGAAGTGATCGAGGTGATAAGCGCGTTCTTCCGTCTTTAGTAGGATCGTTTCATACAAATAACGTGTGGCGCGATCTCCTAGGCTTTCTGCCTGGGCTGCCTGACGACGTAGAACAGCAATAATGGCCTGCTCTGCAGCCAAGTCATTTTCAATCATTGGGCGGCAGCGATAGATACCGTCGGGCTCTGGAGTAAAGCAGCACAGCTCAGCTAATTTGCTAAAGCTGGCGACTGGTACTCCACCCAGTCCGTCCAGACGCTCACCAATGTCATGGACATGGCCTCTGACCTGGTCATAGCTGTCTTCAAAGTAGTTGTGGATCTGATAAAACTCAGCTCCTTCGACAACAAAATGATGCTTTTGATACTGGATGTAGAGCGCTTGAAAGCTGGCTAGAAGGATATTGAGCCCTTCGCAAACAGAGGCTGTAATTGACGTTTCTAATGCGATCGCATTTTCTGTAACTTCACCAAAGGGGGTAACGAGAGCGGATGAGCTAACCATAAAATGGCTCCAAGAACAGTGCGGTAGTTAACAACCGGCCATTTTAACGAATAGCCGCTGTTGATAGTGTCTATGTTAACCCACTGTAGGCGGCCAAAAACCTTGACATATAAGGGTTTTCGCTATTCTTATATGAGATATGTTCGCAATAGATGCTGGCGCTATTTTTTTCTAAATTGACCCAATGTCGCGTCATTGCATAGCTTTTTGTCAAAGTTAAGCTGTTGACGTATTTTTTTGCTGATGCAAGTAGCTTCTAGTTATTTTGTTGCACCGTATTAAAAAGCGATAACAATTTATGACTAACTGTCAGGTTTGCTTATCAAACACCTAGAAGAGATTCTTATTTAGGCTGTGTATGGAAATTCCTAAAACGCCCAGAAACGCTGATATGTAATGCCTATAGACGAGTAGCTTTTTTATTTCATTGATTGCTGCAAATGACTTCTATCTGATGTGCTCAATGGCCCGCGCTGAATGAGCCCTTGAAGTTTTAAGCCTGCCGATTATCCCCTGTCCCTGTGAGAATCAACAGATAACCCTATGATTACAATTGATTGCCGCGATCGATGGGAAGCCTATTATCGATTGCAAGAGTTAGGAATTCCCTGCGAATGTAAAAGCCACCAACCGCTTAAGGTCAGTGTCACCTCGACCAACGATGCCATTCAGGTGTGGTGTATTACAAACCGTTTAGCCCAGTCACGCCGAGAACTTGCTGCCTGGCTAGAGAGCTGCTTAACCCTGGTGTAGGCAAAGACTTCATCAAATATCCTCTCTATCGGAATGGCTACGTATAGCCATTCCTTTTTTAATGAAATTTTTTCCTATTAAAATCGAATACATATCAGACATGTTACCTATCAAAATCTGATAAAAAAGCATCGAATTGCAGTCTTAAATACTGATTTAGTGGCAAATTTACCATTTTCGATAGTGTTATATAAATCACTATTATTAAGAATAAGTGTCATTAGTTGCCAAGGCCGTCTGTCATAGGGCAAGCTGACTGAAGCAATTGAAAACAGTCTGTTCAACAGGTTGTTTTCAACGGATTTGTTGTTGTTGTTTTGCAGTGATGCTTACATGCAGCAGCAGAACTATCGTAGTTATCGGAGACATTATCACTATGCAAGCGTATGGTGAATCAAGTCCTACTTATGACTGGTGGGCTGGCAATGCTCGCTTTGCTGAAAAGTCTGGACTATTTATTTCAGCCCATGTGGCACAAGCTGCCTTAAT
Source organism: Leptolyngbya cf. ectocarpi LEGE 11479 (assembly GCF_015207065.1). GTDB lineage: Bacteria > Cyanobacteriota > Cyanobacteriia > Phormidesmidales > Phormidesmidaceae > Leptothoe > Leptothoe ectocarpi. The sequence goes on from NZ_JADEXP010000193.1 coordinate 3,072, forward strand.
TACCTTTTGGGCAGGTGCCTTCACCCTGTTTGAACTTTCCACCTTTGATCCTGCTTTACCCATGGGAGACCAGGGGTTGATCTTGTTGCCCCATTTAGCCACCCTTGGATTTGGTGTCAGTGATGGCACTCTGGTGGATACATATCCGGCTTTTGTCGTGGGTGTTGTACACCTGATTTCTTCAGCTGTCTTGGCAGCGGGTGCCCTCTTCCATCTGGTGAAGGGTGAAGAGGATTTGAGTAAGGCTTCGGGTAGAGCCCGCAAGTTTCACTTTGAGTGGGAAGAGCCAAAACAGCTCGGTCTTATTTTGGGACATCATCTTTTGTTTCTAGGTATTGGCGCGTTAGTGCTGGTACTGTGGGCGACCAAATGGCATGGTCTTTATGACCCGACCCTAGGTGAAGTCCGTTTGATTACCGAGCCTACGTTAGACATCGCCACTATCTATGGCTATCAAACTCACTTTGCCAGTATTGATAGTCTAGAAGACCTAGTCGGTGGTCATGCCTTTATCGGTGCTCTGTTGATTTTAGGTGGAGTTTGGCATATAGCAGTTCCCCCACTGGGCTGGGCCAAAAAAGTACTCTCTTTCTCCGGTGAAGCGATTCTTTCTTACTCCCTGGGTGGCATTGCCTTAGCTGCCTTTGTTGCAGCCTACTTCTGCTCAGTCAATACGCTGGCCTACCCGGTCGAATTTTATGGACCGATTTTAGAAACAAAGTTAGGGGTATCTCCTTACTTTGCCGATACGATTAACCTACCTTTAGGAGCCCATACAGCTCGCTGCTGGCTGGCAAATACCCATTTCTTCCTGGGCTTCTTCTTTCTGCAGGGTCATCTGTGGCATGCGCTGCGCTCCATGGGCTTTGACTTTAAGCGGGTCAATCAAGCCTTAGATGGCATTGCTCAGACGTAAGCAATTTTAGCCAAATAGACATTCAGACATTCAAGAATAGACATTCAAGTTTGCTCCAAGGACCGCTCGCCGGTTCTCCTCTCTCAACCGGACCTGTACCTGACGGTATGGGTCTTTTTATTGATTTTTATTTTTATTTATGGGGCACATAGTAAACGTGTTTCTTAGACCGACCAAATTTGCCGGGTTTAACTGCTCGAGACCGCTGTCGCCATCGTCTGTACCGGGGACGATAGCACCACAGCCAGGAAAGTCGAAGACCAACAGTAGCCACTGCAATAAAGCAAATGATAAAGAGCCAACTATGCCAGTTCATAGGTTGAGATGCCTTGAAGGATCATTTTCCGTGCTAACACAACGCATCTGCTAGACCGCTGTTATCGCATTTATGATAACGGATCTCAATAATCTGGCAAACTCATCTGTAACATATTCGTCGGGGTATATGCGTTACTTACCGCTCCCTGGCAATGCGCCAGCTTAATAAAATAACGGGGATTAGACCCACTAATAGAATCATGAGGGCCGGGGCCGAGGCCTCTACCAGTCTTTCATCCGAGGCGTATTGGTACACTCTGACGGCCAGGGTATCAAAGTTAAAGGGGCGCATGACCAGGGTGGCAGGCAGTTCTTTCATCACATCGACAAACACCAGCATCAGGGCCGTTAGCAGACTGCTGGCCATCAGCGGCGTGTGAATTTTTACAAGGGTTTTGGTGGGGGAACAGCCCAGGCTGCGGGCAGCATCATCGATGGTGGGGCGAATTTTACCCAGACCCGACTCGACGGTGCCCAAGGCCACGGCTAAAAATCGTACTAAATAGGCAAAAATCAGCGCTGTAATGGTGCCACTGAGCAGCAGCCCCACGCTGTTGCCGGTGGCGGCCTCAATCCAAGTTGATAGCCCCTTATCCAACTTGACAACAGGAATCAAGATACCGACGGCGATCACCGCACCGGGAACGGCGTATCCCATGGAGGCCAGACGCACTCCCATGTCGACTAGAGGTTGTTTACTCAGCCGGGCTCCGTAGCCCAAAACCAGGGCAACGACGATGCCAATGCCAGCGGTCAGCCCAGCTAAAATCAGACTGTGCTGGGCGAGTTCGACAAAACGGTTGTCTAAAGTTTCGTCTAGATTGGTCAGGGTCATGTGGGCCAGCAGGCTGCCGGGTAACAACAGCCCGAGGGTAATGGGTAGGCCGCAGGCGAACACTGCCCCTAAGGCTCGTATGCCTGACAAGCTGTAGGGTTGGGGGCGCTGAGTGCTATTTTTTGCCTGGTAGTATTTGGCCTGACGTCTAGACCAGCGCTCTAACACAATCAAAACTAGGATAAACACCATCAGCATGGCTGATAGCTGGGCGGCGGCTACCTGAGCCCCCATGCCAAACCAGGTGCGATAAATGCCGGTGGTAAAGGTGGCGACGCCAAAATAGTCGACGGTGCCAAAGTCGCTGAGGGTTTCCATCAGGGCCAGGGATAGCCCGGCAATAATGGCGGGTCTGGCTAAGGGGAGGGCGACTCTAAAAAAGCTACGCCAGGGGCCACAGCCAAGGGAACGACTGGCTTCCAGGGTACAGACGGACTGTTCTAAAAAGGCCACCCGCGCCAGCATGTAGACGTAGGGATAGAGGGTCAGGCTAAACATGGCAATAGCCCCGCCCACTGAGCGGACGTCGGGGAACCAGTAGTCGTTGACAGACTGCCAGCCAAACTGCGATCGCAACCACAGCTGCACCGGGCCATAATAATCTAGCCAGTCAGTATAGGTGTAGGCCAGCAAATAGGCCGGGGCCGCCAGCGGCAGCAGCAAAGCCCACTCAAATAGGCGACTGCCGGGAAAGCGACACATGGTCACTAACCAGGCCGTACCGATTCCCAAAATCAGCACCCCCACCCCCACCCCCACCATTAACATCAGCGAATGGGTAATGTACTGACTCAGCACCGTTGAGGCCAAGTGGCTGAATACGCCCTCACTGGGAGATAAAACGCTACCCAACACCACCAAAATAGGAGATGCTACCAGCAGCGCGATCAGCCATACCGCTATGGTCCAACCGTTGATGCGAGGTAGACGGGGAATGAGGCGGGATGCGTCAGTGGTCATGATGGGAAAAACAGTCAATAGCGAGCAATGGGTTTATTGTCAGCTATAGCCGTCCGTTGTATCAACTTGAGGGGAAAGCTCAATGGGCCAGCGAGTCTTGATTATTGGCGGCGGTGGTCGCATCGGTCGCAGTGTGGCGAGCGACCTGTTGCGTCACACTGACGTCACCATAACCCTCACCGGACGGCGTTCTCAGGCTGCGTTTAAGCTGCAGCCACGGCAGCGGTATCAGGCATTGTCCTTAGATGATCTAGACGGGGTGAGGGCTGCGATCGCACAGCATAATTTAGTCATCCACTGTGCCGGTCCCTTTCGTACAAGAGACTTCAATATTTTGGCCCAGTGTATTGAGCAGCGCACCCCCTACATTGATGTTGCCGATAGCCCTGATTATGTCAGAGAAGCCCTTGCCTTTGGTGCCGTAGCCAAAGCAGCCGGGGTTACCTGTATTGTCAGCACAGGCGTCTTTCCAGGTATTTCCAACAGCATGGTGCGCCAGGGCATCGAGCAGTTAGCACAAGCCGATCGCGTGCATCTCAGTTATTTGGTAGCGGGTTCTGGTGGGGCTGGCGTAACCGTGATGCGCACCACCTTTGTCGAGCTGCAAACTCCCTTTGAGGCCAAGGTTAACGGTCAGCGTATATTTATTCAGCCCTATTGCGATCGCGAAGTGTTGCCCTTCCCTGAACCCTACAATAAAGGGGCTGGAGTTTACTGGTTCAATACGGTTGAAGCACTCACACTGCCCCAGTCTTTTCCCCAGTTAGACAGCGTAATCACTAAATTTGGGTCACTACCTGATATCTATAATCACCTCACCAGTTGGATGACATTGCTGCCCGCAGGCTGGCTAAAGACATCAGCGGCAATAGAATTTCTCTCCCAGGTCAGCTATGCCATGACCCAAGTAACCGACCGTTTTAGCGGTACCGGCATTGCCATGAGATTAGCCATCCAAGGACAACATCAGGGCCAATCCGCCACGTATTTAGCAACACTCACCCATCCAGATACCGCAGAAGCGGCTGGCTATGGAACCGGTAGCATTGCCCAACTGCTTCTATCTGGGCAACTCTCTTTACCAGGTGTATGGCCCGTAGAACAAGCACTGCCAACGTCTCTGTTTGAGCAGACGTTGGCAGCAAGAAATTTAGAGATCGCTAGAACAGTCTGTTCAGGCGATTAATCGTCGTCGTCGTCGTCATCGTCGTCGTCGTCATCGTCATCATCATCATCGTCGTCGTCGTCGTCATCGTCATCATCGTCGTCGTCATCGCTGTCATGATCAATCTCGACGGAGTTGTCGATCTCAATATTGTTATTGACAGAGATAAACACATCCAAGAAATCGTCCGCTACATATTCGTTCCGAACATACTCAAGGATGCCCTGACTGGCCATCGCCTGATAAATAAAACTGCAGGCTTCCGAGCGACTAACCACCTGGAAAAGATTGAGGCGCTTGCGGTTAGGATAGTTAACAATGATGCCACGTTCAGTCAAAGCAGCAATGATCAGCCGGTATTCCGTAGGAATTGTATCAGCGTCTTCATAAATACTGAGAATTTCCGTCACACTTTTACCTGAGACAATCTCGGTATATCCTAAGCCACGGGCTAAGGAGAGTAACACATCTAAGCGAGTTAAACGACGTTCTGGATCCGAAACAATATTATCTAAATCGATAAAGCCCATAGAGTGGGCTTTTTGGATAGCGCTATAGGCCCAATAGCTGCGAGAGATACCCGAAATGGACGATACCCGTTGTACAGATCTAACATCAAACGCTTTGTTGATTAGGGCAGCAAATTGTGAGTGGGTAAGACCGTTAGTCGGCATAAACATGCCATTGGGAAACCCTTCAATCACCCCCAGATCGCTCAAGGGATAAACAAAACTAGACGCCCAATAATTCTGACGAATATCCGTAAAACTAGTCTGGCGGACAACACTACGGCGAATAGTCTGGCTTTGAGCAAGTTGCTCTGTCTCTTGCTGGTCTACCTGAGTCTGAGCCTGGGCTGCATTAGAAAAAATAAAAATAGAAGATATCGTTAAAAGAGAAACACCCAGGCCAGTCATGTTGCGTAAAAGCCATAAAGCCGGAGAAATATTCATAAGTTAGGATCCTCTAGACCAAAAAAGTTTAAAAAATAGCTGTCCCCGATTGTGTTTTTTCCCGCTATAGATTTTCTATGTTTAGACCAATTCGCGGTAGATTCTGTGGTCGCTTAATGTGATTCAACCTTACGGTAGCTAAATAGGACAAGATGGACTGGACCAATTTTTTAAGTGGTTTTCAACCGGTAAAACAATGAAAAGCTTCAGTACTATTGCGTAAATATTTTACAATCTGTTAGATCGGCAAAAAGAGAGGCTGTAGTGGATGAACAAGCAAAAATGAAACTTCACAATCAACAGCCAGATTTCCTGAACAATCTGGGGTCAATTTCAAAACTGGCTATTTCTTGATTGATATTGTGAAAAAAATGCTGCTACTGGCTGATGGAAGCTGATATTTACACACAAACCGGTAACAGCATCTACGCTTATTAAGCGACTGTCAGATACTGCATCCAAGCACTCATGGTGTGTTGGACATAGTCAATTCTAACTTCTGTCGCTCGTTGATTAAACTTAGCCGCATGGGAACGTCTGGCCCGTAGTCTACCCACCGCCCGTGGGACAGCTCCAACAAACTCTCCATCTCTGATTTGAGCCCTGAGCAAAAATTTTACACCGCGATTTACTGCTGTCCGAATACGGGTGGTAATTTCATGGTCAGTGGAAAAAAATGTAAGCGCGGCTAGGAGGCCTTCTAACCAGGTTGCTGTCGGTGCTGTTCTGCCATCTTGGACGAACCCACCATCGTAGAGAGGTCGTCTAGGGGCATACACTTGGTGTTGAAGCATCATTTCACAAATTTGGATAGCATGGGTAATCAACAATTCTTTAGAGATAGACAGTTTATCAAGATTTTCAAGGGAGAGTATCTTAGCTATTGTCAACAAGAGCCAAGGGTCTGCTTGGACACTGTTGAGCTGCTGACGATGATTGACCAGATACGCTAAAGCCGTATATGCGGTCTCAATCCAGATGTGTGATGGATCTTTTTCATAAAGCATCACGAGTCCTAACATAACTTCGCTAGGATAGTGATATAGATGCTGTTGTTCAGTGTATCCACCGAGTAAGGGAACATAGCTGGAGTAAAAACTCTCCGCATCTGGTTGCATGTAGACAATAAATCGCCCCAAAGCCCGAAGATACTCAAGCGGGATCAGATCACTGTGGAAGGTATCCAACCCTAGAAGAGCTAACAATCCGACACCCGTACTTTCTAGCCTTGCCTGTAATGGTTTAGTTGTATGATGAATATCCGGTCTAGACCAGACTGCTAGGATGTTACGCTCTCCAGGAATGGGTTGAATAGTCTCCTTACATAGATAACGACCCACCCGTTTAATAGCTAAGTGAGTCATTTCGCTTGGATGTTGCTGATGATACATTGATAGAGCATGTACACAGCCAGCATGATGCAGGATATCGTACTTGGGCCTAAGTTTAACCTCTGTGTTGGTATTGATGCGGTATCTGAACATTCCATTAGTCTGGATATTGTTAATCAGATACGTTGCTGCTTGATCTATTGCACCCTGAACGACGTCGATTTGCACAGTCGTTTCCATTTTATATCTCAATAGAACAGTCCACCGGTTGTTATTCTATTGCGTTTGGTCTGTAAATAAGCACTTTCTACGATTTAGTTAGGCTGTTTTCACCATTTAATGATTAGTTCAGAACCAGACTAAAGCCTCTGTAAAGATGTCTAAAATTCTCAGGATGAAAGAAACGAGCTATTACTGAGCCTCGGTGTGATTTCATTTACACGCTACTGCCTAGTAGTACCGTTTAATGATTGTGAGATCACATGTACTATTAAATTACTGTCGTTGAGATAGCTGAGCAAAGATGGCAGTCAAAAGGATGTACGATCTAATAGGGGACTGCTGAGATGAATATCCGCGTAGCCAATGCAGGCGATTTGCCAACCCTCTCCACACTTTATCGCCAAACAGTCTTGGTCAATGCGCCTGCCTATTATTCCCCTGCCCAAACAAAAGTATGGTCTGCTTCGATCTCTGATGCAGACCATTTTCGTCGGTTTATTTTAGAGGTTAATACGTTTGTTGCCATCGATGATAAAGCCATTCTAGGATTCGCAGGCATTGGAGACAACGGACACGTAGCATCGGCCTATGTTAAGCATGATTGCATCCATCAGGGCATTGGCTCCGTGCTCATGCAGTCGATACTAGACTATGCCCAGGAGCATCACATCCGGAGACTTTATGCAGAAGCCAGTGAGTTTAGTCTGGGGCTGTTTAAGAAATTTGGTTTTCAGCTCTATGATACCGAGATAGTTGACCTTCAGGACATACAGTTTGAGCGTTATCTAATGGAGCGATATCTGTAGGGGAGTACGTGAAAATAATTTGAACATTCAGGTATTTTACGAACTGCCTAATCAGTTCAGATAGGCTCTTCTGCCATTAAAAATGGCAGTGATAAAATCCCTAGAATCTTGTCAATCTCTTTGACATAATATTCTTCCAAATCGATGGCCACGACTGGATAGACTAAGCGTAAAAATTTCCAAATAACACCAGTTGTTACCACCCCATAGATAGTCGATATATCCTCTCCTTGCTGTTGATTAAATCGATAGGCCGCTACCATTTCAGCAATACACTGGCTTAGTCCACCTTTAATATCTTCGTTTTTGGCTTCCACTAAGGTAACCACTGGAGAACGTACCTCATACAGGTCTGCCGACGCTGTCAGAATATAGTCGCAGTAACCGGATAGACCCGCATCGGGATCAACCGTAAACTCGGTGCCTGAGAAAAAACCAACCTTGCCCAGATGTTGTCGTCTAAGCTCTAGCAGAATAGGAGCAATGATTAGCTCAGACCGTGCCTTTTCCGTATTGACCGCGTTGGCCAAGGGTAAATAGTCCTGCAAAGTCTCTTGCAAACGCGGATCTGGCTGTATGGGTTTTACATCTTTAAACAGTCTATGATGTTCGTCCAAGGTTAAGTCAAACGCCGCTTCTACCTGGCTGAGCGTCGTAAATTTGCTGTAAGGCATAGCTGACTTTCCTTGCTCAAAACCTGCTAAGCCGATGGTAGCGTTATCTGATGTTAATTTACTGCCCTGCCATTACCGTTCACAGCAATAAGACCCACAATATTAAAATTCGTTAAAATTAGTGGGCTGCCATGGGTCCTAATGAATGCCACGGATTGTTTTGATTGCTGGCTTTGAAGCGTTTAATACACAGCTGTATCAGCAGGCGGCTGATCTAGCCCAGCAGCGCTGTGCTGATTTGGACATTCGGGTATTTTGCGATCGCGACCTCACCACCCAACCTGACACCATCGCCACCGCCCTAGACGGAGCCGATGTCTTCTTTGCCAGCCTGATTTTTGACTACGATCAGGTGCTATGGCTGCGGGAACGGGCCCAGGAAATTCCTATTCGCCTGGTATTCGAATCAGCCCTGGAGCTGATGGCCTTGACCCAGCTGGGCAAATTTGTCATTGGTGAAAAGACCGGTCAAAAAAATGGGGGCATGCCCAAGCCGGTGCAGTTTATCCTTAGCAAATTTGGCAGCGGCAAAGAAGAGGACAAGCTGGCTGGATACATCAGCTTTTTAAAGATTGGCCCCAAGCTGCTGAAATATATCCCAGCGCGTAAGGTGCAGGATTTGCGCAACTGGCTGATCATCTATGGCTACTGGAACGCGGGCGGCACTGAAAACGTGGCCTCGATGCTGTGGGTGTTGGCGGAGAAGTATTTCGGCCTGACCGTAGGGGAAATTCCAGCTGTTATTGAAACGCCGAATATTGGCTTGTTGCATCCGGATTACGACGGGTATTTTGAATCACCCAAGGCGTATGTGGAGTGGTATGGGGACAGGCAAAAGGG
>NZ_JADEXP010000194.1 GCF_015207065.1 Leptolyngbya cf. ectocarpi LEGE 11479
TTCCGACTACGCAGCCGACGAGTCGTGATGTGGTGGAAATCGTGGGCCTTTTTCAGGAGCTAAAAGGCGCATTGCCTGAGGCCCAGGAAACGACAGTACGAGCGTTTGCAAGCACGTTGTTTATGCAACGCCGCAAGGAGGACGCAGAGTTTTAAGAAATATTCGCAGCCTTGACACTCGCGCAGGGCTGCGCCATCCGATACCCTTTCGCCCCTTTCCTTTCTTCTCTCTTCTCCTGCAAGAACAGATAGCGAAGCCAACCGACCAATCCCCCACTAGTTTTTTTGGCCCCATATCTTAAAGAAGCGCAGGAACGAAGCGCCCTCTACAATACCTTTTGCAAATAGCTAAAACCTCTGTAGTGGAGTGGATGCGCTACTCTCGACCCAGGGCCAAAAAAACGAAACTTTCAATGTGCCGGTGATACTCCACGGGCACAACAATGCTTCTTCTAAGCTGCTAAACAGGGAATGACTAGCATCCGGTGGTACTCCACGGGATGCGACTTACATTAGAGGCTGACTATGACCGAAGACTCCCCGAAGTATCCAAGCTGGATTGACGACAATTACCCAGTACCTGATCCAAGTTGGGACTATTGCCGGATTTACGAAATTGCGATCGCACTCGACCGCGAATCAACCCGGTTGTTTAGTCAAATTTCAAACGAGGAGACGCGTACACCTGAATCAGATCAACGAATCCGCGAACGGCTTCAGGAAGTCGCCATGCAGTGTAATGAGCTGATGAAAGAGTTAGGGTAAATAGTGCGGAATTGATGTATACTTAGCGCGATACATTCTGTATTCCAATCCTGGAATATTCCAACAATGGAACTCGACGATGTTCTAAAACAGCGGCTAGAAGAGAAGGGCATGAGCCAGTATCAGCTAGCTAAGGAGGTAGCAAAACTTGATGGCACTGGTAGACCACCCAGTAGCTATACAGGTCGGTTTGCCAAGGTTTTTGATGATCCCAAAGGACGAACCTACAAAAACCTTGAGGAAATTATCCAGGCCCTTGGAGGCCGGCTCCTAATTGAATGGACCGATACTAGAACACAAGAGCTGAAATAGCTATAGTGCAAGCGTTACGGCTTATGGCACTATGAAATAGCGTTAGTTCCTGAAAACCAGTGAATTTGCTACGTATTTCTAGCTAGTTCACGGTATTACTTCAAACAGCAAAAGACCCAGAGCTTGCAGGCTCCAGGTCGAAATTTGAAAACAAAAATTGTTAAGTCAATTATGACACATACCCCCCACCTTCGGCTAACCCCAGCCGATGTAAAAGCGCTATGGGAGCAAAAACTTTTCAATGCTAGAAGCTATCTTTATCTTTTAGCCATCGCCCATCGGCGAGTGGAATGGAAATGGCAAATAGATAATGTATCGGCGTTTTGCGAAGAATGGAACATACCACGCCGCACCTTTTACAAGGCCAAAGCAGCTTTAATACTGAGCGGATTGCTTTCAGAAAATATCGTTGGTTCGCTTGAACTAGTTCCGCATGCCTGCCCGCAAGAACTACCTGTATTTGAAGCGATGCAGACAGAGTGTGCCTCTTTGGGCACTGGTGTGCCCTATTGTGCACTGGTTGTGCCCAAAGAGGCACAACCAGTGCACAATAGGGCACACTTGACGCTCGAAACGCTTGATAGACAAGACGTCTGTGCCTCTACATCTTTAAAACAACTAATTACACCTACTACACCTAGTGTGTGTGTCAATGAAAATCAAAAACCCACTGTTAATAATTCTGAAGTAAGAACAGAGGTAGGCGTTACATGTTGGCCTACGTCTCAAGTTGAGAATTCAGAGTCTCCCAATGAGGCAACACCTCCTGGTAAAGACACTTACGCGCCGCCGATTTTACTCGCAGCAAAGAAAAAGTTTGCAATCAATTTAGCCGACACGCATCTACGTCGAGCGCTCGAACGCTGGCCGGAGCGGATTGAAGTTGCGATCGCATGCCTTGAAGAAAAGGAAATCGAAGTGAAATACCCGACGCGATTCCTGCAGAAAGCCATTGAGGAACAGTGGAAGCCGGAAGCGCAGGCCAAAGAAAAGGCACCGGATGACTTTCGGGAATGGTTTAAAGCAGCCCGTGAGCGTGGCCTCGTCGTCGGCTCTCAGCGGGTAGACGGTCAAATCATGGTTTACACCGTTGATGAGCGTTGTGCACCGTTCAACGAGCTACGCCAGCTGAGCTGGGAGGCGCTCACGGCTCAGGTGCAGGCGATTACGGATGATAGCCTACCCGTGAATACGGCTCCCCCAGAACAGAATTCTGAGCCAGCGCCCGAGCTAGATCCGTTAGTTGTACTGCATCGCGTCAACAACGCCATCGTTACCCAGAGCCCGATCAGTCCGCAGCTGCAGACCGACGCTGATCGCTGTCATATCGATATCCCGCAGCTCCAGGCAGAATGGGAGTTAGCGGCGAGTCCTCCGGGCAGCGCTGACGACGATCTACGTCAAGCGGGGTGATGCTATGACACAGGCTAATCATGAAGGACTAACGCTAGCCAATATAAAGCAGGGCTGGGAAGCTGGGTATTACACCCCCAGAGGCTATTTGTATCATCTAATCCTGGCCTATCAAGCCTCAGGCAGCGCCCTAAGAATCGAAAGTGTTGCCGCATTCTGTCGGGATTGGAATATCTCCCGTAGTCGCTTCTATAAAGCTAAAGCAGCCTTGGTGAGGGATGGATTACTTGAAGAAAAGATCATCGGCGCTGTTGGGCTGACGGCGATACCCGTGAACGTTGCTCGGTCGGAAACAGCCGACTTTAATAGTGACCCGGAGGAGTTAGATCAGGGACCGTCCATGCCTGCATTAGGCGAGTTAATCGCCGATACGCTAGATGCCCAGCCGGAGCAGCCAACCAGCAACAGCGACTGGGCGACCTGGTACGACGAAGCGCGCCGACGCGGTTTAGTCCTCGCCTCACGGCGTCAGGGCGATACGACGCTAGTGTGTCTGGTGGATGAGCAGTGGGTGCCGTTTGAGCAGTTGAGATCGCAGTCCTGGGAGGAGCTAGAAGCGCAGCTGCAGCCGATGGTGTTAGATGCGGTGGCCGAGGCGACGGAGCTAACGCCGGAACAGCAGAAGATTCTATCGGCGATGTCTCGGTTAACGGGAGGATGAACGATGCCAATGGATCGGAGTCTCTACCCGGATAACTGGGATGAGCTAGCCTTTCAAATCAAGACAGAAGCAAACTGGTGCTGTACCGAATGCGGGCGGCCCTGTCGTCAGCCTGGGGAGTCATTCGATACGTTTCTAAAGCGCTGTTGGACTCCCAGCCTGGAGATGCGATATCCCAGCTATGAGATGGACGGTGAGCGGCGCGTGTCCAAGGCTGGACGGTTTGTTTTGACGGTGGCGCATATTGACCATGAGCCGGGAAATTGCGATCTCACCAACCTAAAGGCCCTATGTGCTCCCTGCCATGGCACCTATGACCTGAAGCAAATGGGCCGTAAGCGCGTGCTCAAAGCTGAACGCAACGGGCAGCTGCGGACGGATGACATTCTGAACGGTGCGCAGCTGGCATTGTTGTCTGAGCTGGTGGTCTATCAGCGCCTAGATCCGCGTTCTGGGGGACGGCGGACGATGGTGCGTAAGCCGCTGGATGCGGTTGGCAGCAAGCGGAAGCATCGGGCTCCTGGTAATGCTTCTGGCTGGATTGAGGAGCGTCTGGGCAATCGGAAGCGGGCGAATCCTAGCGTGAGTTATTACTATCGGTGGGATAGCCCTAAAGGCCGGGTGAGTGAGTATATACGGGCGAGTCAGGTGACGCGGGTGGCGAGGATGATTGAGGCGGAACGGCCTGCGTTGGAAATTTTACGGATTGTTGTGGAAGGTAAGAGAAAGATTTCGGGGGTGTCGGTTGAGTTGCTGAGATGAGGTTGGTCGAGTGGCGAATGCTGAGCATTTAGAGCTAATAAAACAGGGAGTAGAAGTATGGAATCAGTGGAGAGAAAAGAATCCTGATATTGTTCCTGATCTCAGTCAAATCAAGCTTGATGGAGTCGATCTACGTGAAGCTAATCTTCATGGAGCGCAATTGAGTGCTGCTAGCTTACGCGGAGTGATCCTATGCGGAGCCGATTTACGCGGGGGTAGACGATATAGAGAAGAACTACATCGAGGTAAGCGAATCAGCTCCAAGCTGTTTCAAGCGAAATTAGGTTTTACCGAGCTGGATATTATCGATCTACGCGATAACGATCTGAGTAAGGCTGATCTACGTAGGGTCAACCTAAGTAAAGCTATTCTTTTTGGAGTTGATTTTCAAAATGCTAATTTCAGCGGAGTTGATCTGCGTGATGCTGACCTGTGTGCAGTGGATTTACGTGAAGCAAAGCTATACGGAGCTAGGTTGGGTAGTTTCGACTTGAGTGACTTAGATCTGAATGGTCTTGATTTGCATGGAGTTGATTTGTGTAATGCTGATTTGAGCCGAACACAGGCCCTAAGAACCAATTTTGAGAGAGCAATATTGACAGGAGCCTGCTTGGAGGATTGGCATATCAACAGCGCTACAAAATTTGACGGGGTGATATGCGAATATGTCTACCTCAAAACTAATCAGCAAGAACGCCGCCCTAGAGAAGGACGCTTTAAACCCGGTGAGTTTTCAGCCCTGTTTCAACAAGCTGTAGATACTGTTGATCTCATTTTCAAAGACGGTATCGACTGGCAAGCCTTTTTTCAATCCTTTCAAGACCTCCGTAGTCAATACGAAGATCAAGACCTCTCCATTCAGGCTATTGAGAAGAAACGTGGCGGAGCCTTTGTTGTTCGTTTAGAAGTCGCTGAAGGTGCTGATAAGGCATTGATTGAGAGCAGTGCAAAAGAACTCTATTTATCTGAGATTAAAGCTTTAGAAGCTCAGTATGAGGAGCGGTTACGTTTACAAGGGCAGCACCTCGATGATTCACGTCAGACAATCGAAGTGGAGCGCCGAGACAAAGCGTCACTAATGGCAGTAATGTCCACTATGGCCAGCACTCAGCAAGGACCAAAGTACGACCTCCGCAATGCCCAATTCGTAGGCGGTTTCGCCGAAACCGTCCACGGCGACCAAGTCGGCGGCACCATCAACAACCAAGCCACTGAAACGCCCTCCCTCGCCGAGGCCGCAGCCGAAATCCAAAACCTACTCAAGCAGCTAGAAGCGTCTAATCCTATAGCGACGGAGGCTGAGCAGACAGCGTTTCTTAACGTGATGATTCCACCAACGCGGCGAGAGCGGTTGATAGGTGCGTTGAAGGCGGCTGGTGGAGAGGCGATTGAGAAGGTGCCGTATGGGGCGGTGCTGAAGGCATTGGTTGAAGGGTGGCAGGAGCCGAATGGGTAGGGTGTTTGGTGAGGTGAGGGGGTGGTGTAGTGGCAAATTCACAACATCTAAGGCTACTTCGGCAGGGAAAGCATGTATGGAATTCATGGAGATCAAGCATTGTCAGAACGATGCCACCCTCAAACTTGCTCAATCAGTATGGTGAGAACCTAAAAACATGGAAGAGACTCAGATTTGATCTGATACCGGTTGATCTTACGAAAACCGATTTAAACGGTTCTGACTTGAGTGGTTTTAACTTCTGCCGGGTTGATCTCAGTGCTGCCAATATGCAGCATGTCAAATTGATTTGGGCTACTCTTAGCAAAGCCAATCTAAATGGTGTCAATTTAAAGTCCTCTGATTTATATAGAGCTAGCTTGACTGATGCCAATTTACAGAGGGCAGATCTGTCAAGAGCTAATCTCAGCCGAACCCATGCTTTAGGAACTAATTTTCAGGGAGCAATTCTAACAGGAGCTTGTTTAGAAGACTGGAATATTAATAGCTCTACAAACTTGGATGAGGTTGTTTGCGACTATATCTATCTCAAGGATGAGCGCCAAGAACGTCGCCCGAGAGAAGGCTATTTTAAGCCAGGTGAGTTTACAGCCTTGTTTCAGCAACTTTTAGATACTATAGATCTCATCTTTCAAGACGGTATCGATTGGCAAGCCTTGTTCCAATCCTTCCAAGACCTTCGTAGCCAATACGCTGATCAAGACCTTTCCATCCAAGCTATCGAGAAGAAACGTGGCGGCGCTATTGTTGTCCGCGTGGAAGTAGCTGAAGGTGCTGATAAAGCAGCGATTGAGAGTAGCGCCAAAGAACTGTATGAGATTAAGTTGACGCTCTTAGAACAACGCTACCGAGCCGAGTTGAAAGCGAAAGATGGACAGATTGTCGCTTATCAGGAGCAGAGTGCAAACTTAATGAAGATAACGGAGATGCTAGCAGCGAGTCCCCCTATGTCTGAAGGTAATAAATACGATCTACGCGGTGCCCAGTTTGGTGGCGGCTACGTTGCCGGTAACGTCGAAGGCAACCAGTACGGCGGCGTAATCAACAACTACGGCTCCAACGCCGAAGACATCACCCGCCTACTCACTGCCCTACGCGACCAGGCCCAAACCTTCCCCACCGACCAAAAAGACGATGCTAACGACACCCTCGACGACCTGGAGCGCGACCTCGCAGACGAGCAGCCTGACCAAGGCCGCATCGGTCGGCGTTTGAAACGGCTGGTTGCCCTGGGCGCTGCCATCGGCACCATTGCCAGCGGAGCCGCCGCCGTCTCGGGCGATGTTTCCACGTTTACGGGCAACGTCATCGAGCTAACGCAGCAGCTGGGCATTCCCATCGAGCAGGTGCAGCTACCACCGTCGGGCACTCCGTGAGTTGCGGTTGCAACCATCTTAAACTATCACCCATCAATCATTCCATAGGGCATTAGCTAGCAGGAACTAACCTGCGCTAGTGCCCTAAATTTTTGCTATCGCTCAGAACAAATTCAGCAGAATACTATTAGTTTCCTGCTCTAAAAAAGGTGTGTACAAACGATATTTCAACAAAACTAGGTTTCCGGTATTTATTGAATCTTCACCGGAAAACCGGAAAAACTCGGACAGATTTTTTCTAGAGCGACTCCCATAATATGGATGCTGATTTTCGAAAAAAAAATTATGGGTGACCAGAATTCCGCCGTTGAACAGCAGTTTCGACCGGACGAGCTGATGACGGAGCTTGATATTAAAAAGCAAGCTTATTACGACTATCTAAAGCATTTAGGAATTAAGGCTGAAAAGGATTCAAAAGGTAAGGCGTATCTGACTCAGGCACAGGCAAAATCTGTGCGATTGCTCAGGGCTCATGTGGTAGCGGGTGGAAAGATTGAAGACTTTGATATTCATGAAGCGCTTGAGACGGCGTTGACCGTGGCTGACAGTACTGAGCTAAGTGATGTGTCAGAGCCGCCGGTTGAGGTAAAAGTGGATGCGACCCAGGCGGTAGATATGCAATCTCTATATCGGGAAGCCTCCAATATCTACGCCCAGCATCTGACGGCTGACCGTCAATTGTTGATGACGATGCTGAATGAAATGAGCTACGAAACGATGCATCCCGAGGCTCGGGCCAAGGTCGATAAAATCAGGGAGACAGCGCTCCCAAAGTTCAATCCCCAGGCGATGGTCCGCGAGTTTCTAAGCCAGCAACTGCAAACGGCTTAAGCTACGACTCCGCCGACTTCCAAAAGGCGTGCGCTGCTATCGAGTCGGGTAGCAGCGTGCTTGTGCTGGCTGAGCTGGGCATGGTGGGCGATATGCCCCGGCATTTGGTGATGCGGTTTATTGATACGTTTTCTATTGCAACCGCTGTCTACAAAGGCAGCGGTAAACGCTTCTTCGTGCGCCTGGCCGAGCAGCTGGATATCCCCACGACAGAGGACAAGTACGACAAGAACGGCGAGCCCTGCGGTGAACGGGCGCTGACGATGGATCAGCTGAAGGATGAGATTGCCGAGAACGTGGGACCGCAAACGCTGCTGATATTGCCTGAGGCGAAGCGGCTTTCTACGGGGATTCGGTATTGGCTGGAAGACTTGATCAATGCCGGTGTCCGCGTCTGCTGCTTTGCGGCGGCGAACCCTGGTAAGGACATCTTTTTAGAGATGTTAGAAATCGAGCTGGAGCTACCCACGGACCAGATTATCCGCGAGACGATGCAGGCGGAGGCGGAGCGGCTAGGCTTGCAGCTGAGTCAGTCACGGCTTGCTGAGTTGCAGCCGTTGGCGGGGCGTAATCCGATGTTGGCGCGGAAGGTAGTACGCAATGAGCGGCTAGGGCTGAATCAGGAAGCGAGTCCGCAGCATACGCAATATGTGGTGGTGATGCCGATCCTGATCGCCTGTCTGATGGCGTTTGGCATCGTGCGGTTTATTGGTTTGGGTACGCGCAATCAGAGTCTGTATATTTTTGGTGGTACGGCGCTGGTGGCGGGGATGACGATGAAGCAGTTGGGTCAGGTGCGCGGGGCGCGGAAGCGCTTGGGGCAGTAATAGAGATATGTGAGCTAACATTCAATCTGCCGAGCGACATAGCAGCACATGCAAGATTATTTCAAGTCTCAGAAAATAGTTGCAGACTATCTTTACTTCTACTATCGAGGCAAAAAATTCTCTGGCAAAGGTGTTACTGAGTGGAATCCTGAAACAGGGTTTGAATTAGATATATTCCTTTCACAAAATGAAGGGTTAGAAAGGGTTGAAGCAAGAGGCCTTTGTGTTTCTGAACCCTCAGATTTTTGTTCCATTCGGATTTGGACCGATTCTTTTGGCTGGGCAATCGTCCCAAATTTTCCAATACATCGCTATAAAACAGATTTATTAGGATCAGGAAAGTATTTTTCCATTAAGTTTAATAGGATGTATTTTTGTGAGCCTGGAGGGAACAGCCCGGTAGCTGACACTTATTGGACCGGAAATTGCTTATTTCGATTGAAAGGAAGAAACCGTTTTTCCGATCAGATGCGTATCGAAACAAAGATAAAAGGACAACTTCTCAAATCGAAAGGAGGGCAAGGTTTTCTGTATGAAAAAAACAACTATAGAGTCATAGGATATTTTATAGAAAAAGACCTTTTTTATCTTACTTGGCGTTTACCGAAGAGTGAATATACGAAAGGCCAAGCCTGGAAATGGCCCCTTGGGTTTCAAGAAGCTCTTCAAATCTGGCTTGGCAAGACAATTTCCCTTTTGAAAAGAGAAATGAACCGCAACACTCATAAATTGATTGAGTTTAGGCAAGATGTAGAAGCTCTGTCTTTAGGAGATTTTCGGCTTATTGCTGCACCTTCAGTTCAGAACGACGCAATAATTGCATTGGCTAAGTTTTTCTGTAAGGAAGAAGTAAAAACAGGGGTAGAGGTTTGTCGCAATATTTTTGATCAAGTGATGGATGCTAATCAGCAAAGATCACAAGCCGCCCAGGAGCTACTAGTGGCAACTACATTAGAAGCAACCATTAGAACCCTGTACAATGTCCCAACTAGTGGACAAGATAATTCCCGTGGTCTAGTACAGCAAAGATTAAAAGGGCAATTCAAAGGAACTTATCTATCTAAAGCTTGGACTGCGCACTGTGAGCGAGCCATTGAGGCGTTTGAGCGTTTGAGACTTCGTAATGCTCATCCTGATTGGTTGGAAACTTTAGGTGATCCAGCTGCGGTTGAAAAGGTAAGAGAAGCAGTGGATGACATGTTGTATTTATGCCTTTTTTACGGTTATATGATTCTCGCGATAGCAGGTCTTAGGGATAAAAATCCTGAGTTTCCTACTCCTCATCAGCAATGGGGTCCATTGTTTGTTGTCTCGAAGTCAGATGACCTAGATGATTTTCCTTCTTTTAAAAAATTGTCAAAAGATAGTGGTTACCATGCAAAAATGATGGCTGCTAGGAAGCATCTAGCATCGTCGAAACAGGCATCAACAACCTCTTCTTCTACAATGTCGGAAAAACAGTCTGATCTGAGTTCGTAACCCCCCAAATCCCAACCTAACCCCCATCCCTGGGCAACTTAGAGTTGTTCAACGTAGACAGGTCTGGGCCAATGATGGCAATCACCCATGCCGCGATCGCAACCGCAGGCGCATCCTTACTACTCGGCACCGCCCAACCATTACCGTTAGCCTTAGCCGTCCTGGGTAGCCAGCTACCAGACATCGACACCACGACGAGCATCATCGGCCAGGTCTGTTACCCCGTCAGCTCATGGATAGAAGACCGCTACCCACACCGCAGCGTCACTCATTCCTTAGCCGCGACTGTTGCTATTACAACTGTGTCTTTGGCTGTGGGTGCTTCGTTGGGCGATATCAAGCCATGGTTGGCGCTTCCCCTGGGCCATATGCTCAGCTGCTTTTCCGACTGCTTTACCCGCCAGGGCGTTCAGCTCTTTTGGCCTGACCCCGCCTGGTCCATCAGCGTCTCGAACCCGAAGCGGCGATTAAGAACTGGTGGACCTGGCGAATATTGGGTGCTGGCTGTGGCCGTGGCGTTGTTGCTGCTGGGTATCTGGTTAGCGGGTACGGGTGGCGTCACTGGCCAGGTAAACCAAAGCCTGGGCCTGCGTGATGGAGCCATGGCGACGTACAACGCTAATGCTGCGAGCGCTGAGGTCTACGCGGAGATAACCGGCGTGTGGGCCGATGACCGCATCGATGCCAGTGGCCGCTATCTGATTTTGGATGCGGTGGGTCGTGAGTTTGTGGTTACCGATGGCCAGGGCGTTTACCAGACGGGTAAGCAGTTGCTGGTAGATAAGCTGACGACAGCGACTGGCGCGGCGATGACGCGGACGACGCAGACGCTTACGTTGAATGATGAGGATGTGGTGGCTCGGCTCCAGGCGTTGCGGATGATGCAGCCGTCAGCGCGGATCTATTTGAGTGGTTCGCTGACGGTGGACTTTCCTGAGGATGTGCGGCCTACGGTGCTGCCGAGGCAGTTGCCAGCGGTGACGGTGATAGGTGAGGCGGTGGAGTTGGCTTATTGTGATTTGGAGGTTGCGATCGCACAGCTCAACGATCAGTGGGCTACAGGAGTGATGACAGTGTTGTCCCTTGCTTAAAATTTATAGGATGTGCTCATTTTGTTTCAATCTGAGCCAGAGACTTTGAGCTATTTTCTATGTCCTATATCAATGGAGATACGCTGGCTACTGTCAGTCAACTCTAATTCTATTGACAATGCTCCATTCTGAATATGAATAGCTGTCCAACAAGTGATGGCATACAGGCTAATTAGACTCAGTGGTGCTATACAACACCAAAAGAAGCTTGTTACAGGATCGCTCTTAGCCTTGAAGGCTTTACAGGAAAATGGTTTGAGCTTCCCTGCGCTTGATTCATTGGGAGCTATCTTGTGAACGTTATTCCCGTGAGGCAGCCTCTGCTGAGGAATTAGACATAGCCATAGTTCGATGATTCTCTGCATGATTAAAACCGGTGGGTGATGCGCTTGCGACGCAGCGACCTTTGTGGTGTTGTCAAGGCATTGGCTTGTACAGAGACGCGACTTGAAACGGTTGCTGAATTCACTTGAGTGATTGTCAAATCGAGTCAAATAGGTCTATTGTGGAAGTAGCATTTATGGAATGTAGTAGCATGATGGTTTTTAAAATCGCCGTTCGGGCGATTTTAAAAACCATCATGCTGAGTTTAAAACACTCTTAGCCTTGAAAGCTTTACAGGACAATGGTTTGAGCTTCCCTACGCTTGATTCATTGGGAGCTATCTTGTGAACGTTATTCCCGTGAGGCAGCCTCTGCTGAGGAATTAGACATAGCCATAGTTCGATGATTCTCTGCATGATTAAAACCGGTGGGTGAGTGCGCACTTTGCAGCAACCTTTGTGGTGTTGTCAAGGCATTAGCTTGTACAGAGACGCGGCTTGGAATGGTTGCTTTAGCTTCTTTTGTACTGGGTATTCTTCAGGCGATAACTTAGGTCATTGTCTGTGAAAGCTCTAGTTTTCTATGCATTAGCTTTACTAGCTATAGGCGGTGTAGCCATCGCCCAACAGCCCAGCTTCGTCACGCCCACCTCTCCCTCAGAACAAGCCACCCACCCTAACGAAGCCCCCCGCCGC
>NZ_JADEXP010000195.1 GCF_015207065.1 Leptolyngbya cf. ectocarpi LEGE 11479
GGTGCTAACTCTCTTTCCTCAAGCGGCTCAGATGAATTTTTAAATGCTAGTTTGGATATGGACAGAGTTGCCACTGCCCTGGCACAATCATTTGCCATTCCTATCCCTCATCTAGGAGATAGATTTAACTTTGGAATTGGTCACGTAGACTATGATTTGCTGGATGTTGAGCTAAATGCTGAACTGGCAGCACGACAGGACTTTAACCTGCAAGTAGATGAGTTGACTGGGCAATTGGTTTTAGAGAATGGTCAGCGAATTGACTTTATTGTGGGTGAAGACGTAACATTTACCGTTCCAGATAATATTGGCAACTCTCTAAGCATCAGTGCCGTGCTGGATCTAGATGCTGATTTTACAAATAGGAGCATGTTCAACTACGATGTCGATGCCTCATTAGAAGCGTTATCTCTGGAAGGCCGTGTTGGTATTCCTTGGACACCTATTCAGACAGACTTTAGCTTAGGGCCAGTGGTCGATAGAAACTACGATATTCTTGACGGTAATACTCCCCCCCTGTACGACCGGACCTTTGAATTAGCAGGAATTAATCAGCAAACGGTTAGCTTTGATGTACCTGCTGTAGTCTAATCATGTCTGGCAGACTTCGGGTACATTGTTGTAATTTTTCGTATCACGCTGGCTTTTCATCTAAGAGCTCTATTGAGTTGGGTCGCAACTAGCTACTGCTCTCTCTTGCTATATATGCTTTGTGTGAATGTGAGAGGCTTACTTTCATATTCGCACAAAGCTGTGAAAGCTCAGTCTGACTAGGCTTTAATCTGTAAGACTATCTATGCCGATCATGAAGCTGCTGTAAAAAATGTCAGCTAGGCTTGATAAGTATACTTCGTGAACAGGATACTCAATTGTAATTACTGTGTCGCAGAATACAATCGGCGCGGTATGTAGCAACTCTTCTGAGAAACGGTGCATACCTAATCTATTGAAGGCCGCTACTGGTGGGGACATATCTTCTTAATACGCTTGCTCCTTTGTTAGTACGCATTAATAAGACAACAAGCTGCTTGACACTAAAAACTTGGAGCACCTAGGAACAGAGATTAAACAAATTCCATTTGAGTCGGACTATTTCCATAGGAAACGCTTCGCGCGCGACTCCGCTCAGCCCTTTACTAATTAACGTGGAGGGATATGGATTTTATTAATTCCTCTATCCTTAGATAAGTTGAATTACAGTTCTACCCTGTAAGTTTTTTGCTCAAGGGTATCTCTACTTGTGTAGGTTCTGTTGAAAAACCAACAAGGTTTCTGTAGTTTCAGCGTCTCAAAAGAGAAAGCCGTACAACTAACAGACATTTCCCTAAAGAATTATAGAGAACGCAGCCTAGTGGTCAATGAACATCACAAGCACTAACTTTCTGATAACTCAAACCTCATAGGACAGCAACTTATGTTTAAGACCCCTCGATTAATATCTCTCACTCTACTGACCATCGGTTTGCTCATAGGTGGTTTACCAGAGTCAGCTGAAGCTGTAGGAAATAACCAAGATAGGATAGGTAGAAAAGGTGGTAGAGCTACTTTAGGAGATAGCAACCTTGTAGATTTGACATATAGCTTTTCTATCTCTGACACTACCTCTGACGGAGCTGAAATCACAGGACTTTGTGATACAGAATTTTCTTGCCTATTTGAGAATGCGGTTTCGGATTTGACGATCAATAGCCTGACACCAATTGAAGGGCCTATCAATAAAGTTACAATTGGTACAGAGGCTAAACTACTGGATTCCAAAGAAGAAAAAAAAGGGGACGGATATCCGCCTAAAGTTGATTTTTCCAGTGATTTAGATTTTGAATTAAATTCAAATTTAAACCTCAGATCGCAATGGGATCAGTCCACTAACGCAATGTTTTATAGCCTGACCGACTCTCATGACAAGTATGAGCCGATCAAACTAAAAACCTTTCGAGGTATGTCCGCCCCTGTTAGAACCTTCACGTTAGGTTTTGAGTTGTTTCGCGAGCCATCTTCCTCAAACAATCAAGTGCTTGATGAAAAACTAGTCAATAATCTAGTAACTGATCTTGCCTTTATCTTAGATACTTTAGAGAGTCCCTCTCCAAAAAATTCAGAGAATAGTAGTAAGTTGCTCGTAAATCCTCCTGATCCCTATAAAGAATTCACTCTAACTACTGCTGCTCCGGGTACAGCAAGTAGTTTATTTAGTCCAGATGGAACTCCAATATTTGGCTCATTTAGGTTTATTGAAGATATTTCTGACGATGTTGATATTGATAGTGTTACTGTTCCTGAGTCGACCTCTGCAGTGGGTCTATTAATTTTTACTTTCTTAGGCATTCGGTTTTCTAAAAAGAAGTTACTGTAAGAGTCTGCCTACTGAACAACATGCCCCATGTGTACAACTTCTCTTAGACAACTACTGGCTGTTAGTAGTGGCGTGGCTATTATGTTCGTATCCCCAGCGAGCACAAACGCTGAGATCATCGCCGATACAACGTTGCCTACAAACACAGTGGTGCTGTCTGGAGGATGTACTACGTGCGAAATTGTGGGAGGCACGGTGCGAGGACGTAACCTCTTCCACAGTTTCGCCACCTTCTCCGTTGATGATGAGGCTTTTTTTAATAACGCGGCTACCGTTGAAAACATTTTTAGTCGAGTGACGGGGCGCACAGTCTCTGATATCAATGGTCTAATTCGGACAAATGGTGCCGCCAATCTATTTCTCATCAATCCTAATGGAATTACCTTTGGATCAGATGCAGCCTTAAACATTGGCGGTTCCTTTATTGCTAGTACAGCCAACCGTATTGGTTTTGAGGATAATACCTATTTTGACGCTTCGTTGCCAGCAACAGTTGAGCTTTTAAGTATTAGCTCACCCATAGGGTTGCAATTTGGTCAGACACCAGCCTCCTTAAACAATTCCTCTCAGCTCTTCTTAGACGGTCCAACGGGACGTACCCTAGCACTCATCGGTGGCGATGTGAATATCCCTGGGGGTGGGCTCTTCGCCCCAGCAGGAAATATTGAACTGAGTAGTGTAGGTGCGCAGAGTAACGTTGAACTGATCGCTGCGGGGGAAGGATGGCGTTTTAACTACGATAATGTCAACACCTATCAAGACATTTTGCTCTCCGATTTTGCTGAGCTGAATACCAGTGGTGCTGGCGCTGGTGCAATTAACATCCAAGGACAAAATATCACGTTTGCCAGCGGCAGTTTCTTACAGTCATTAACGTTGGGGGCAGACGACGGTAATGATGTGACTATTGCCGCATCCAAGGTTCTTCTTCTGACCGGAGATCTAACTGCATTAGAAGTAGCGAGTGTTGACTCAGGTGCCGCCAGTGACATTGTTTTGAATGCAGATCTCTTGAAAATTGATAAAGGCGCTTATATTTCTGCACCAGGAGTGGTGGGTCAAGCCAGCGATATTACCATTACGGCCAATCAAATTGAGCTATCTGATGTAGATTCTGATGGGATTCCAGGGGGGATTTTTGCAGAAGTATTTGCAGACTATGATAAAGCTCTGAGAGGGGGAAATATCACTATTGAGACCAATCATTTGATGATTCAAGATGGAGCCCAGATATCCTTAGCCACTTTTGGGGCTGCTTCATCGGGCAACTTAATTGTCAATGCTTCTCAATCGGTTGAGATAGGCCCTGATCCGATTGATGTAGATGATAGCGGTACAGGGTTGTTTAACCAGGTTGGTCGCGCTGCTACGGGGAATGCTGGAGAAATTAGCGTGACCACTGGTCGATTATTCCTTCGAGATGGCGGCAAAATTGAAAGTAGTACGCTCGGTAGCGGTAACGGTGGACTGATCAACATTGAAGCTACAGAGATTGAAGGCCGTGGTCGTACGGCAGATGGCCGAATCCCCAGTGGGATTGTTGCTAGAGTTGGAGAAGGTGAGCAGTCAATCGGTGACGCTGGTGCTATCAATATTGAAACGCAGCGGCTGACATTGCTCAACGGCGCGCAAATTTCTACAGCAGGCCGCAATGAAGGAAATGGTGGACCTTTGACAGTCAATGCTTCAGATTACATTGTGCTCAACGGTATTTTTCCTGTCGGTGACTTAGATAGAAATTCTAGTGGACTATTTGTTTCTGCAGAGCCTGGGGCCACTAGTGATGTCGGTATTTTGACAGCCACTACCGACACGCTGATTGTTGAAAATGGAGCGAAGATATCTGCTGACAACTTGGGTTCGGGTAGAGGAAGCACGGCAACCATCAACGCGAGAGAGTTAATTATTCGAGATGGAGGTAGAGTTGGTGCAGGTTCACTTGTAATACCTGGTGTTGTTGCTTCACGGTTAGGTCCGGGTGGCACCTTGATCATCAATGCCTCTGAAAGAGTGGAAGTCTCGGGTGGAGAAAGTCAACTCTTTACCCGTGCAGAAGGTGCTGGCCCAGCGGGCAATCTTGTTATCAATGAAACTCCTGGTGGTGATTTAGTTGTTATCGTACGTGCTGACGCAGAAATCAGCGCCAGCACCGACAGTAGTACTGGCGGCAATATTATCTTCAACGATCCCGATGCTGTATTACTCCGTACTGGTGGAAGACTGACCGCAGAAGCTGGTTTATCTCAGGGATTTGGCGATGGTGGCAACATCACCCTAGCTATGCCTGACGGCTTTCTAATCTCTGTCGCCGACGAAGATAGTGACATTGTCGCTAACGCTTTTGCAGGCAGTGGCGGCAATATCAACATTACCGCCCAAGGCATCTTTAACCTGGTCGAACGTCCAGCTATAGATGGTAACGGCACCAACGACATCGACGCCAGCTCTCAATTCGGTGAAAGCGGTACTGTCGTTCTCAACAATCTTGATCTTGACCCCACCCAAAACCTAATCGAACTCCCCACCGATACCACTGCTCCCACCGTTGCCCAGCGGTGCCTAGCTGACAGCGAAGGTCAGAGTGCCTTTGTTGTTACCGGGCAGGGTGGCGCGCCACCTACACCGAGGGATGTCGTACGCAATGAATCAGCAGGGCTAATTGACATTGGAGGGGATCTACCTATCAGTCAGCTTGAACACCAAAACAGCACAATAACTGCCACCGCCAACGATACGTTTGTCGCCCCGTCCCCCCCGCTCATAGAAGCCCAAAGCTGGCAACGAGATCATGACGGTCATGTTGTACTGATAGCTCAAACACCTAATCCGTCTGCAACTGCCCAATATTTAGCCGTTTGTCCACAGGTTAGGGGATAAGTCATGTTGCGATCGCACCCTCGTCCCCTCACCCTCCTACTCTGCTTCCTCCTATCATTAATCCTGACGGTTGGTCATGGTTTATGGCTGCTACCTACAGCAGTAGCCGTAGACAGCCCCACCGTTCTCGCCCAAATATCACCCCAGCAGCAAGGCAGACAGCTCTACGAAGCAGGGCGCATTCCTGAAGCCATTGCCATTTGGGAGCAGCTGGCTAATACTCTAGCCGCCCAGGGCGATAGCTTAAACCAGGCCAGCGTTTTGAGTAACCTCGCCCTGGCCTATCAGCACCAGGGCAATTTGGAACAGGCCCAGACAGCTATGGCTCAAAGTCTAGAATTGCTGCATCAGGTGAATCCTGACAAATCGCCCGAAATAGCGGGTATATTTGCTCAGGTGTGGAATACCCAGGGTAATTTGGCTTTGTTGCGATCTCACCCAACCCAGGCCTTATCAGCCTTCGAAAACGCCACAAAATACTATACGCAAGCAGACAACCATACTGGCGAACAGCGTAGCCGTATCAACCAGGCTCAGGCCCTCCAATCCCTAGGGTTCTATCGTCGCGCCTTAACAATTCTCACGCATGCAAATCTTTCCCTTACCGATGGAGCTGATTTATCCACCCAAGTCACTGGTCTACAGCTCCTGGGCGATCTACAGCGCATGACAGGTAATCTAGACGCCTCTCAAGCGACTCTAGAACAAGGTCTGAGCGCGGCTCAAAATCTCGATGATGCGAACAAAATGGCGACTCTATATCTAAGTCTAGGCCATACAGCAGCAGCTAAGAAAGAGTCAGAAACTGCCTTAAGCCATTATCAAACAGCCGCCATCAAGGCACAAACATTACAGTTACAGCTACGGGCAAAACTAAGCCAGTGGAGTCTCTTAAATGAAATATCTGATGCTGTTGAGGAGACAGACGCCCTTGATCAAGAAATTCAGGTGGAGGCAGACGCCCTCTATCAAAGGATTCAGGCGGATCTGATCCGTTTACCTGTGAGTCGAATAACTGTCAACGCCCGCTTGGAGTTGGTACAGCGGCAACTAGATAAAACGCCCCAGCAAGAACAGGTTTTAAAAGAGCTTGAGATCGCCAGACAACAAGCAATTGTACTAGAGGATGCCAGAGCTGAGTCCTACGCCTTGGGCTACCTTGGCCAGCTATATCTGCAAGACAAACAGTGGCAACGTGCTGAACGATTTCTTCAGCAGGCTCTATCCCTGGCTGAAACTATCAAAGCTCCTGACCTAGCCTACCAGTGGCACTGGCACCTAGGTCAGTTACAGGCCCAACAGGGAAGAACTCCCCAAGCTATCAGCAGCTACGATCATGCCGTCAACAATTTACAGTCGCTGCGCGGTAACCTAATTGCTGTTACCCCCGTTCTCCGGTTTGATTTCCAAGAGCAGATAGAACCGGTATATCGCGAATGGGTTAGTTTATTGTTGGCCACAGCTAAAAATGACGAGCCTGCCCAACAAACCCTGCTAGCAAAAGCCCGTCAGGCGATCGAATCCCTACAGCTAGCTGAGTTAGAAAACTTTTTTCACGAACCCTGTGTCCCTGTCAGTCAAGAGATTGATCGAGTAATTGAGAATGCGGCGGCTCCAACTGCTGTTTTATATCCCATTATCTTGCCAGATCGTCTGGAAATTATACTCAAACTGCCGCAGCAGCCATTGAAACAATATACGACGCAGATCTCCCAGACTGATCTTGAGTCTTTACTCAAAGAGCTACAGTACAATCTGTTACGTCCCTGGAAAACTAACGAAGTACAGACTGAGTCTAAAAAACTTTATGATTGGGTCATCCAACCAGCGGAGACAGCCTTAGAAACTAGCCAAATTGACACGCTAGTATTTGTGCTAGATGGCTTTTTACGTAGCATCCCCATGGCTGCTCTCTACGACGGACAGCAGTATCTGGTCGAAAAATATGGCATTGCCCTAGCCCCTGGACTACAGTTAGTAGCCCCTCAGCCGCTACAGCGACAGAAACTAGCGACGATTATTGCCGGTTTGAGTGAAGCTCGCCATGGTTTTTCTGAGCTAACTTCCGTCAAAGATGAGGTGGATCAGATCCAGCAAAGTACCCCCAGTCACGTTCTGTTTAACGAATCTTTTACGGCGTTAAATTTAGAAACGGCCATTAACAACACGCCCTTTCCGTTAGTCCATTTAGCCACCCATGGTCAATTTAGTTCTGACCCCAATGAGACTTTTGTTCTGGCCTGGGATCAGCCCATCAAAATGAATGCCCTCAATCGTTTGCTACGACAGGGTGAACAAAATCGACAAAGTGCCATTGAATTATTGATTTTGAGCGCCTGTAAGACGGCTGCGGGGGATAAACGAGCGGCGTTAGGATTGGCGGGTGTTGCGGTCCAGGCAGGGGCTCGTAGTACGTTAGCATCTCTCTGGAACCTGGACGATGAATCAGGCGCGCTCTTTGCCAATCTCTTTTATCAGGAGCTACAAACACCCAATATTTCCAAAGCCCAAGCCCTCAGGAATACTCAACTACGATTGCTGCGGGATGACGCCTTTGATTCGATTTTTCGACGCCCTAGCTATTGGGCACCCTACGTTTTACTGGGTAATTGGCTGTAGGTCCATGATTTCATATACATCTGGGGGGATGGGCTGCGTGAGGAGACAAGGATATTTGACGTCGCCGAGACGTTTACCCTGCTGATAGTGGTACTGCATTAGACGTTGCAGCACATCTGGCGTAGCGTATACTTGCACGGGCTGGAGCTGGCCGAGCAAACGGGCCTGACGATAATGGAAACTTTGGCAGAGAAGCTGCTCGAACGAGTGTGTCAGATCATTGACGGACAGGGCGCTGTAATCCGTTAGTAGGATGTAATAAGGTTGGGGAGATAGGACCGGAGTTAAACATTTGAAAGCTGTTGTGGGCAGATGGAGCTGCTCTAGGATCTGGCTGACAAAGTCCAGGGTGAGTTTTTCTCCCACCATGTCGCTGGTGGTATGGCTGCGACCTAAGAATTTTAGACAGGGGGTGGCCTGATAATAGTGGGTAACTTGGATGCGATCGCACATCCGATACCGATACAATCCACCCTTCTGAGAAATAATCACGCTGTAGGTTTGACTCAGCTCTAGCTCATGGAGCCGATATATCTGGCCCCTGTCATCCTCAAACTCAAAAAATACCTCAGTGATGAGTGGGACACAGCCGTTAGCTGCCATCAGGGGCACGGTCATGGGCGCTTCGGTGGCCAGCAGCCCCTTGCCCTGGATCAGAGTATTCGGAAAGCGAGCCTTGAGACTGCTCGCCTGGTCGGCTGCGATCGCACTATCCCAGCAAGAAATCAGTTTTAGCTGCGGCCACAGAGCCTCCCAATCAATGGTTTCACTCTTGAGTAATTCAGCCCTGGCTGGCGATAGCTGGGTGTGCGTGCATAACGCCTGACGGTGAGTCTGGATGTAATCCAGCTGTACGCTTAGAAAGCTGGGACTCCAAATGGAAATAGTCTCTAAATTCTCTTCCAGCAGCAGGGCTTTACACAGATTGGATTGAAACACCTCGGGCAGCTGTGGTTTGTGGGCATCGACCGATGACACCAGAAACGGTTTTAGCAGCCAGCGTAGCCATCGGTCCAAATAGTCAGCGTCGTCCTGCAATCCCTCTGGGGACTCCCCTGGCGCTAGTAGCTTGGGAGAGATACACATATATAGTTTGCCGGTTTTAAACCTGGGGCCGTGGGTGATTAGATCATAGGCCCAGATACAAAACAGCGTGTTAAACGATTTTCGTAGGCCATGGGTATAGGGAATACGTTTTGCCGGTCCACCGCTGCCCGATGTTTTCTCATAAAAGAGAACAGGATCGGAAGTCAGTGATTTTTTCTGTTCGATCCAAGTGAACAGATCGTCATAGGTGACAATGGGGATGCGATGCCAGTCATCAATAGAAGAGATTTTGAGTGACTGGCCATAGTCACTCTGCATCAACTGCTTAAACAGTTGTTTTTGTAGTCTTTGCTGGGCTGTTTGAGGTTGGAAAAGAGCATGAGAAAAACGCTTAGCTGCGGGTGCCAGCAGCATTCCTAGAGTTTTAATCAACCAGCGCATGATGGGTCTCCTGCAGCAATGGTGACATTGGGGTAGATCTCGCTTCTCGCAGCCAGGTAGCTCCCGGCGGCAATGGTGGCACCAGGACCAATGTATGAGCCTGCTCCAATAAAGCTGCCATCACCGATAGTGATGGGCTTGAGATATAACATGAGATTGTTTCGTCGAGGTTTAACAATGTGGCTAGACAGACCCACACGATGACCAAAAACCACACCGTCGCCAATGGACAACAACCCTCGATCGGCAATTTCTAACCCCGGTGTCCAGTACACCTGTTTGCCCACTTGGGCACCCCACAGCCGCAGCCAGATAGAAAACAAACCGGGAACCAGTCTCAACACGGTTTCTAAAGCTGGAAACGCAATATAGATCACTTGCAACTGATGGCTACCCCACCAGGGAGAATAGTCATGTCCCTCGAGATAGCTAATCCCGCTTTTGAGCGGATAAACCCAATTGTGGAGCCGATAGGCCACCACAGGTAAGCCATAAAGACAAAAGACACCCAGCAGCAAGCCCCAAAGACTGCGCTCCCAAAGACCATAGCCAGAAGAGATAATCGCCAAGCCCACACAGAGGCTTGGAAAAAAGGATAAAAATTTACTTAACAGAGTCATGACTAGAGCTGCGACGAGGTCCTACCCAGATGGCAGCCCCCGTAACCAGTGGAATCAGGGCAAAAACTCCCCCAAAAATTAGGGGATAGGTTTTAGCAGCAGGGACGGTTAAAAGGGTGGCAAAGACAAGCCCGCAATACAGCAATGCGGCAAAGGGAATGACGCAGATAATAATCAGCATCAGACGCTCATTGGATTCTATGGATGACATCAGATTAAAACCAGGTAACGGCAATCCAGTGTAGCGAGTTAATGCGGATATAGCAGCTGTCGCCACAGGGGTAAATGACTGGGCTGCCCCAGAGTAGTAGGCCACTGTGCTGACAGGTGCAGAGTGCCGTGGAGGCGATCCCACAGTTTAAGATTGGCCCCATAGTTGCAGGCAGTACCTTGATGGTGCCAGCCATGGTCCTGAGGTAAGATCAACCACCCCGATAGCCACTGATATAGCTGACTCCTAGGCTGGGGGCCAAACCGACCGTGTCGCCATAGATCAAGGGCTGCGGTCAGACTAACGCCCAGTACATAGACGCTCGGATCCGCCAACAAATAGATCAACAGGCCATGCACCCATAGATACACAATCAAAAAACTACTCCACAGGGTGTTCCGCGATGTACCCAACACGTCCATAGTGCTAACCGTATGATGCACCTGGTGGGCAAACCAGCCCCAGCGGCTATGGAGAAATCGGTGATTCCAATAATAGAGATAGTCCACCGCTACAAAGCTGAGAGCAAAGGCAAACACGGGATGGAGCTGTACACTATGCTGCCAAGCAGGAATTAGTTGTTGATACAACGTCTGCAGTAGGGTGAGCTGCAGTAGGGGAATGAGCAGCCCCTGCACCCATAACCCAGCAGTATCTAGAATCCAATCAGTCCGTTTCTTTTGTCGGAGTTCTCCCCAGCTGTGGATAGCGGTCAGGGTAATGAGAAGAACAAAGGTACCAAAAATAATCATGATCTAAACCCAAAAAGTAATGTCGGTGGACTTGTCGGGTAGAGTGCGGGGGTCTTTGCCAGCGGCGATGGCGTCACGGATGGACTCAACAAATACGTGGATGGTATCGGCTGGAGTGTGGTGAAAGTGGGTGCCATATTTTGCGATCGCATCTCCCTGCACCCCCAATACCCCAATATCCTGGTCAATAATCCGCTGAGCCGTCCACCGCACCAAAGGTTTCGCCAGCTTGCTCCACATACCGTAGTTAAATGTGACATCGGTATACACCAGGGTGGAGTTCTCACTTTCTGGCACCGACTGGCTCGTGATCAAGCAACGACGATGGGGACCCATGGTGTACTCCACACTGGTCACATTGGGCATATGGAAAGAATCGCGGTGGTAGATTTCATGCCCCTGAGGATTTAGAAACCAGCGAGCCCAGCCCAAATTGTTAGTCTCATTACGGTAGGTGGCGGTCACCGTGCCCTGGCAACGCTCCACAGTCATTTCTAACCGCTGTTTTCGAGCAGTACGAAAGATACCAGGATGCACCGAAACCGTGTGGGGAATATCGATAAAGTTCTCAGCACAGTTAGTCACACTATTAGCAAAACGATTGACCACCCGCACCGTTTCCCAGCCCGGTTCACAGTAGTGGGGCATCGCAAACGGCTGTGTGTCCAATGCCCCCCGCAGTCTCACATAAACATAGCCATCCTGTTCGCAGGTGTCATAGGCCTTAGCACAGCGATTGGGTGTGGGTCTAAACGTTTCTCCCTCCGCCGGGACATTAACCACCTGTCCAGTTTGATCATACTGCCAGCCATGGTAAGGACACTGCAGCTGTCCTTGGGAAACCTTGCCCCCAGACAACCGCGTATTACGATGCAAACAGCGATCTCTCAAGGCAACAGGTTTACCATCGGCTCCCCGAAAAATAGCCAGCCATTCATCTAGCACCGTACGCTGCAAAACAGTCTTTGCTGTGAGCTGTTGACTGGAAGCAACAATGTACCAAAAATCTTCAAACCGAATCGGTATGGTG
>NZ_JADEXP010000196.1 GCF_015207065.1 Leptolyngbya cf. ectocarpi LEGE 11479
CAAAGGAGCAGCTCTTTTCCTCACGTCCTTGACAACCCCGCACCGCAAATCGAGCCACATCTTGAGTATTCATGTAAGCAATCGGTGCGGCTTCTCCCATCACCCAAATTGCCTGCTTTTCTAAGACTGGAATCGCGTACTGACCAATCAATCCTTGCAAAAACCCACAGGGTCTCAAAATCGTGTAGCTAATCCCTGATTCTTCCAAGAATTTTTCTGTGCAATGCTTAATATCCATCAAGGGCACATGGGGATACTTCTCACAGTTGAGAATTGAGATAAATACGTAGCGCTCCACCTTGGCCTCTAACGCTGCCTTGATCAGATTGACTTTGCCATCCCAGTCCACATCATAAGCAGAATCCTGAGGACGGGATGTAGCCGCATCAATGACAGCTGTGACATCTTCAAAACAGGGGGGTAAGGATTTGGGACCACAGATATTAGCCTGCACCAGCTGTGCGCCCCACTCCCTCAGAAACGCGGCCTTTTGGAAGTTACGCACGAGACACTTGACGTCAAACCCTTCATCTAACGCATTGCGTACAATCTGACGACCCAGCGTACCCGTTGCACCAACTACCAATATGCTCATGTTGGACTCTAAACAAAACTTAACGCTTCACTCATCTTAACAGACGTCGCAGCGTTCGAAAATAGCTATCGACCATAAAAAAAGTGGCTGCACCAGCGATATGCTGCTGACTCAGCCACATTTGTTTAAAAAAACTAGAGATAAACTCGGTAGTTTGATTGCCGAGTTAGGCCAAATAACTCAAATATGAGAACTGGCTTTCAGCTAATACTGAACTAATCGAGTGATTACTCTTCAGCACCCTGAATCTTTAGCATCAGAAAGCCGACGCCTAGACCCACCATGACAATGACAAACATGGTTACTGAAACCGAAAAAATTTCTCCACCCATGGTGCTTAGTAATCCTCCTGTATACGCCCCCATTTCCGAAGGCCTGGTAACGTAAATTCTTTAGTTACATTCTAAAACAGTTTGGTAATCTAACCCGAACAAGGTGGGATTTGCACTGCTGACTGATGCGGGCCTACTGAGCTGGGCTAAAACCGCCCCACTCCCCCGTATCTATATCAGGCTGCCCGCCGGTTTGCTCAAACCCTGAGAGGATTGCCAACTGTTTGAGGGGATGGACTCCTAAATAGAATTCTCCATGGATTTGCCAGGTGGGATAGGCGTTAATACCAGTGGCATCGCAT
Source organism: Leptolyngbya cf. ectocarpi LEGE 11479 (assembly GCF_015207065.1). Lineage (GTDB taxonomy): Bacteria > Cyanobacteriota > Cyanobacteriia > Phormidesmidales > Phormidesmidaceae > Leptothoe > Leptothoe ectocarpi. The sequence continues at coordinate 1,230 of NZ_JADEXP010000196.1, forward strand.
AGAGCGACCTGGGCATTTGCCCCACGTGGATCACATTCTACATAGGGAATCAGCTGAGCGGCGTTGCCAAATAGCTGCTTTTGTCTGGCACAGTGGGGACACCAGTAGGCTCCGTACATTGTTGTCCCCGTGTTGGATAGATACTCCGCTAGCTGAGCTTCATAGCTAGGCGCAACGAGCTGGGATAGGTCCTGACAGCTTGCGAATAGGCTGAGTGCGATCGCAAACATCACCCCCATCGACAGCGCAACCGGTAACCTAGCTCTGCCAGCCATCGCATCCTCCCCCTCAACAAGCAATACCTACATTACATCGCCAGCCCCATAGTCGCTATCTTAGACAGCCCAATGTCCTAGCGACCGTGGGTGATGATTTCCAGGGGGGGTTTCCGCCCACGATTACCGATGAAACTGTCACAATAGAACCAACTTTTGGCCATTGGGCCCCATCCTCTACAAAGCCTTCCTCAGGCTTTCCCAGAGTCTTTTTAGGGCCGTTATTGTCTCAGAGAATGACCTTATGAAGCCGTTTGACCTATCTACATTGAGCCATCACCTCGGTCGATGGCTGATTACCTGCCTATCAGCAGTGCTGCTATTCTTGTCGGGTATCCAGCCCGTAGCGGCACTGACGCAAACCGCAGCCGAAACGACCTCTCTATCGAGCGAAAGTTTCGTCGCTGCAGCCGTACATCGTGTTGGTGATGCCGTTGTCCGCATTGATACCGAACGCACCATCACGCGCAACGTTCCCGATCTGTTTTACGACGATCCCGTTTTTAGAGGATTCTTCGGCCCTGATACCTTTCAGCGTATTCCCCAGGAAGAACGGCTCAGTGGCCAGGGATCGGGCTTCATCGTAGATAGCAATGGTTATATTCTCACGAATGCCCATGTCGTAGACCAAGCCGATCGGGTTACAGTCACCCTCAAAGATGGGCGTCATTTTGACGGCACTGTCGAAGGTGTCGACGAATTAACCGATTTAGCCGTTGTCAAAATCAACGCAGACAAGGAAAATCTACCCGTAGTCGCCCTAGGAGACTCTGACACTATAGACGTCGGAGACTGGGCCATTGCAGTGGGTAATCCCTTGGGCTTAGATAATACCGTCACTCTCGGTATTGTCAGTACGCTCAAGCGTTCTAGCGCAACTGTCGGTATTCCTAACAAGCGGCTTGATTTTATTCAAACTGATGCCGCCATTAATCCGGGTAATTCTGGCGGTCCCTTGCTCAATAGTCAAGGCGAAGTCATCGGCATCAATACCGCAATTCGCGCTGACGCCATGGGCATTGGCTTTGCCATTCCGATCAACAAAGCCAAATCCGTTCAAGACCAGCTAGCCCGTGGTGAACACATTGCCCACCCCTACTTGGGTATTCAAATTGCCGATCTCACCCCCGAGATGGCAAAACGTAACAACGATGACCCTAATGCCAGCATGCTTATTCCTGAGATTAGTGGTGTGCTTGTGATTCGGGTCCTACCTGACACCCCCGCTGCGAAAGCTGGCTTACGTCGTGGCGATGTGATTACTCAAATTAATGATCAGAATTTTAATACAGCCAATCAGCTCCAGTCCTATGTGGATCAATCTAAAATTGGCCAGCGTCTAAAACTCAGCTTACGCCGTGGAGACCAAACCCAAACCATCGTGGTTAAATCAGCGGAACTCGATCCAGACGCATAAGATTCGCAGTTCTTTCCTTTACTAAGGGAACAAAAAAGGATGGCTCGTGGGATATCCCACGAGCCATCCTTTTAGTTGAGGCAGTTTATGATGCTAGTGGCCCTCCTGGCATTGATTGCTAAAGAGCGGCCGTCTGGTCATCAATCAATGCATTATCATCCAAAAATGGTGATGGAGGTGCTTTAGGCTCCCCAGCTGCTGCGGCTGCATCTCCTCCTGCCGGCGCATTATTCCCCAGCATGTCATCCGTAAACATATTAAGCCCCCCCTCACGGTCGTAAACCCGGGCGGTGCGATCATCTAGAACCATGTCCTGTAAAGCCATATCATCTGACAGGAAGGCCTTATCAAACGAAGGATCAATCTCAGGGCTGGAACGTTCCTCATAGGCATTAAATCCGGTACCAGCAGGAATCAAACGTCCGATAATAACGTTCTCCTTGAGACCTCGTAACCAGTCAGATTTACCCTCAATTGCAGCTTCTGTCAGCACGCGGGTCGTTTCCTGGAAACTTGCCGCTGAAATAAAGCTATCAGTATTCAGAGAGGCTTTAGTAATGCCTAAAAGCACCGGCGTATACTCTGCTGGAGCACCACCAGTAATCGACATCGCTTCGTTCACCTGTTCTAGCTGACGAATTTCTACCAACTCTCCAGGTAGCATGGTTGTATCACCACCATCCTCAACCCGAGCTTTTGATGTCATCTGTCGCACAATCACCTCAATGTGCTTATCGGCAATATCAATCCCCTGAGACTGATATACAGACTGAACTTCGTTCACCAAGAAGGTTTGTACCTCCTGAAGACTGATCATGGCAGACTCGTGAACACCTTTTGTCTCACGGTGATACTTAAAGAAGAACTCTAGAATCTGGTGAGGATTCAAAGGCCCATCAGTTAAAGGTTCAGCTAGACTGACCTGCTGACCATCAGAAACAATCATGGGTTGACCTGGGGCGATCGGATATTCAGCTACCACACCATCATCTTCAACAATTTTGACTTCTACCGTCTCATCTTCACCGTAAACGACCTGGGCATTACCAGGACGTTCAGCCAAAACACAGGCCTCTTTAGGTTTTCTGGCTTCTAGTAACTCTTCAATCCGAGGTAGACCTTGGATAATATCACCGGTTTTAGCACGCTCAAAGATGAGTAGAACTAGATTGTCACCCCGCTGGACCAGATCACCATCTTCAATGTGCAGCACCGCACCCGTCGATACTCGATAGGGACGAGCAATGCGCAGAACAATACTACTATCGTGCACAGCAACAACCTGACCAGACTCTTCTGAGAGAACCTCCTCAGCTAAAGGATAACCATCCACCAACAAGTCACCCTCCTTGACAGTGGGAGACTTTCCACCGAGATCCACAGTCACAAGATCGCTATCACGGACAACAAGAATACGCCGGACAGATTCCACATCCTGACGAATACCGCGTACTTCCCCGGCTTCTTTAGACTGGATTTCAGTACGAGCAACTACAGAACCGGGATGAATCTCTTGGCCTTCTTCCACCAATAAGCGGGTCTGAGTACTACCCTGGGTCTGATCGGCAGCAATGTCCCGGCGAATTACGAGTGTCTCCAAAATCACCAGCTGCAGACGCTGTATATCAGCATCATTTTCATCGGGCACCAATTCAATGTCCGCCGTCAAATTGGATGACTCGTTGTCAACATTGAGAATTAACTGGGTCCGCAGGATTTCAACACTGTCAACGGACTTAACCCGTTCACCGTCTTTAAAGAAGATCCGCTGAATTGCAGTAATCCCTATGGAGTTGTCATCACTGTCACTAACGGAATATTGGCTAGGAACCGTAGGAACATCAGGGACTTCAAACTCTTGAACAGGACGTAACAGCAGGGCTGCACCCTCTGGAGTTTCCACATATTCAACAAACCGAAGTTCCTCAGCCGTGACTCCAGGTATGACCTCTTCACCAGCGCTTACTAAAACACCATCTTTACCGCTAGCTGCGTCTGGACTATCCACCATGTGGATATCCCCTGGCTTAATGACAATTTCCCGAAGAATGTCATTCTTTTGGGTTACCTCAACCACACCACTAATCTGGCAAAAGATGTCCTTGACAACTTCGGTCCCAGCTTCGATGTACTGGCCATCTTCAACCATTAACAGAGAGATGTCTTTATTGACCTCATGAGCTTCTTCAGGAATCCAGAGCAGAGTTCCACCCTTAGTAACTTCATAGCCCTGCTTACCCTTGCTTTTTTTAGCAACCTCAACACCAGAAAACTTGATGATGCCTCCACTGTGCGTGTGGTAAGTATCATCTACAAGTTCAGCAACGACCTGACCACCTGTCACTTTGGCACCAGGAGTCGCAATTAGAGAGTACCGTGAACCTTTATCTGTCTGGAGAAAATAGTGCTCACGACCCTGACCACTTTCAACTTCTACTTCAGTGGTATCCAACATTACTGAAGCCGTAATAATCTCAACTTCACGGCTGCCTTTACTGTCAGAACGGTCAGGTAAACGAACGATACCACCGCGCTCGGTGACAATTTTGGTCTCAGCCAAAATACCGCTGGACTCGATCATGTCACCATTCTTAACGGTCGGCTCTGCTCCCGGAGGAAGGTTATAAACCTCACCGGAGAGCACCCACAGTAAGCCACCCCGTTGAGCCAACTTTGTAATATTACCCTGGCGATCTTTTTTCTCTTCTTGAACCAGACCTTCAAAGAAAACTTCACCAGACATATCAGACGTTACGTCCTTACTGGCCTTCTCAGTCACTTTACGGACGCGGCCAGTAGTCGGCAATTCTGCAATTAAGTCACCTTTAGCTAAGGTTGCACCATCTGGGACAAAGACAATCGAACCTTGGGGGAGCTGGACAGAACGGGTCTTCCCGCTATCCATAACAACCTTGGCCTCTGTATTCGATTCCATCACCAGAGCATCTTCACCATGACGAGTCCGGAAGGCACGACTTCTAAGCGTGTCAGGCATCGTAAACTGTCCAGCTACCTTAGCTCTCACCTGGGGAGCCAGTTCCCCAGTAAAGGTTCCTCCCGTGTGGAAGGTTCTCATGGTGAGCTGAGTACCTGGTTCACCAATAGACTGAGCTGCGATAATACCAACGGCTTCGCCCAAGTCCACCATGTGAGAATGGGCTAGGCTCCACCCGTAACAGTGTTGGCAAACTGAGCGGGCCGCTTCACAGGTGAGCGCAGAACGAACTTTGACCTCTTTAATCCCAGAAGCATCCACAGCCTTCGCCATATCTGCATCCATAGGTTTATTGCGAGGCATCACCACTTCACCCGTTTTAGGATGAATGGCATCTTCGGCTAGTACACGCCCCAAAAGCTTATCTTCTAAAGAAATCAGCACTCGCTCACCATCGGTCATCGCACTCAACGGAATGCAGCGATCGGTACCACAATCGATCTCACGAATAATGACATCCTGGGATACATCCACAAGACGACGGGTGAGATAGCCTGAGTCTGCCGTACGCAGGGCGGTATCCACAAGACCTTTGCGGGCACCGTAGGACGAAATAATATACTCGGTAACGGTCAGACCTTCTCGGAAATTAGTTTTAATGGGCAGGTCAATAATTTCCCCTTGAGGATTTGCCATCAATCCCCGCATACCGACTAGCTGACGCACCTGGGAGATATTACCGCGAGCCCCAGAGAATGCCATCATATAGACGGAGTTGAGCGGATTATTTTCCTTAAAGTTACGAACTACTTCATCTTTTAACTCTTCGCTGGTTTCATTCCAGGTATCAATTACTTTCTGGAAACGTTCTACTTCTGTGATTTCTCCTCGGGTGTAGCGTTCCTCAGTATCACGAATTTCTTGCTCCGCAGCGTCCAGCAACTGACGTTTACTAGGAGGCACCTGTAAATCATCAACACTAATAGATACACCCGCACGGGTAGCATACTTGAACCCCAAGGATTTGATTTCATCGGCCATAGCCGACGTACGAGCTGTGCCGTAATTATCGAATGACCAGGAAATCAGGTTTTTGAGCTGCTTTTTATCGATAATACGATTGCGAAAAATAATATTGTTGGCTTTTTCGTTACCTTGATCTGCCATGGGTGCTCTCCGCCTCAATGTGCTAATGGCTAACTGAAAAAAACTAGACGATGCTTCTAACTGGCAAGCGCCGCATGGACAGCATGGTTGTAAATGATGCGTCCAGGAGTCGTGTAGATATGCTGTGACAACAGGTTACCGTCACTGTCTTCGCGCACACGACGATTTTGATACCGTTTTGTCACCATGCCATCGCCGTTATCAATAACCTCAATGGGATCACCATCAGACTCCACAGGTCCGTCAAAACGTAGCCAAACCCAAGAATGAAGATCTACCATGCCTTGCTCGTAGGCGATAATGGCATCCTCCATACTGGCAAAGTGAGAATCAGCTCCTTTCTGCTGATATGGGTTTTCTGCGGTGAGATAATAGCAGCCCAGTACCATATCTTGGCTAGGCGTAATAATGGGTCGTCCCGTAGCTGGAGAAAGCACGTTGTTGGAGGCCAACATCAATAACCGAGCCTCGGACTGCGCTTCTAGAGATAATGGCACGTGCACTGCCATCTGGTCGCCGTCAAAGTCAGCATTAAAGGCAGGACATACCAGAGGATGTAGCTGCAGTGCCCGCCCCTCAACCAACATCGGCTCGAATGCTTGGATCCCAAGACGGTGTAACGTTGGTGCTCGGTTGAGCATAACTGGGTGGTTTTCGATAACTTCTTCCAGGACTCCCCAGATACTAGGATCGTTACGCTGAATTAGCTTTTTGGCTGCCTTGATATTGTTAACCAAGCCCTGACGAATCAAGCGGTGGATAACAAAAGGTTGAAACAGCTCAATAGCCATCTCTCGGGGCAGGCCACACTGGTGAATTTTGAGCTTAGGCCCCACCACAATTACCGAGCGACCAGAGTAGTCAACCCGCTTACCCAACAAGTTTTGTCGAAAACGGCCCTGTTTGCCCTCGATAATGTCTGACAGTGATTTCAGCGGACGATTGTTAGCACCTACTACCGTACGACCACGCCGACCGTTATCAATCAGGGCATCAACGGCTTCCTGCAGCATCCGTTTTTCATTACGAACGATAATCTCAGGAGCTAGAATCTCTTGTAACCTTGCCAGACGATTATTTCGGTTGATCACACGACGATAAAGGTCATTGAGGTCCGATGTGGCAAATCGACCACCATCTAGCTGGACCATGGGACGCAGATCGGGGGGGATAACTGGAATCACATCCAATACCATCCAATCAGGGCGTGAGCCCGTGGCAATAAAGTTATCGATCACCCGCAAACGCTTGATCAGCTTTGCCCTCTTTTGTCCCTTGGCATTGGCAATATTTTCCCGCAATTGCTCAGCAACCGCTTCCAGTTCTAAATCTTCCAAGAGGCGCTGTAGTGCCTCAGCCCCAATGCCGACTTCAATACCTGAGAGATCAGATTCCTCATCGTAAAGCTGATCCTCAATCTCAATCCATTGGTCTTCTGTGAGCAGCTGCTTATAGCTAAGACTATCGGCATTACCGGCTTCTAAAACCACATAGGCATTGAAATAGACAATCTGCTCTACATCCCGCAGCGGCATGTCTAGCAAAATAGCAATGTAGCTAGGAATACCCTTGAGATACCAAACATGGGCGACCGGAGCAGCCAACTTGATGTAGCCCATGCGGTGACGTCGCACTCTAGACTCCGTCACCTCTACACCACAGCGTTCGCACACAATCCCACGGTGACGAACACGCTTGTATTTACCGCAGTGACACTCCCAGTCCTTAGCAGGTCCAAAAATGCGTTCACAGAACAACCCATCCATTTCGGGCTTAAGGGTTCTGTAGTTGATTGTTTCCGGCTTGGTTACTTCCCCAACAACCGTGCCGTTGGGCAGCGTGCGCTCACCCCACTGACGAATCCGATCGGGCGAAGCCAAACCGATTTTGACGTAGTCAAAGCGCTGTTCTAGTTTTGGCATTCTCTTGGTTCCTTGTACGCGGCCTATACATTCAGGACAAAACGTGGATTTGGATCGAGGGTTTTAGAGACTAAAAAGCTGATTTAAACCTCGATACCTGAGGAAATTACCTGAACGCTCAATTTAGTCATGAGCTGCTTACACCGTAGGGAAAACAGATGAGTACTGAACGCCCAGGCTACCTATCAACGGCTAAAGTTGCGGTTCTTCAATAGCAGGAGGAGTCGCAGCGGGCGCAGGCGCGGCCGGAGGAGAAGATTCTGCTGCAGCTTCGTCTCGAGAGATGGATTCGTAGGTAGGACGCGACGGTGAACGACGATTAATGGAATCCGACATCAAATCAACTTCGACATCACGACTGGTGCCATCCTCTTGGGTCTCAAGCTTATGAACGGCAATATCTAAACAGAGAGACTGTAGCTCACGCATGAGTACTTTGAACGACTCCGGTGTACCCGGTCGAGGTATGGCCTTACCTTTGACAATGGCGTTGAGAGCTTCGTTACGCCCCTGCATATCATCAGATTTGACCGTCAGCAGCTCCTGCAGAGTATAGGCAGCCCCAAAGGCTTCGAGGGCCCAAACTTCCATTTCTCCAAAGCGCTGACCACCCTGCTGGGCTTTACCGCCAAGGGGCTGCTGGGTCACCAATGAGTAGGGACCCGTAGAACGGGCGTGAATCTTATCATCCACTAGGTGAACCAGCTTCAACATATAGGGTTTACCCACGGTCACAGGGCGATCAAACGCCTCACCTGTACGCCCGTCATAGAGCTGGATCTTGCCTGGGTCATCAGGATTGAATATCCATTCATTGCCAACGGCGTCACGCGCATCTTGCAGCTTGCCATGGGTCGTTTCTAACGAAGCTTCTGCCCCATACATTTCGTCAAAAGGTGTGATCTTAAACCGAGCATTGAGGTTTTCACCAGCCCAACCCAGTAAGCATTCAAATACTTGTCCCACATTCATACGAGACGGTACACCCAGGGGATTGAGCACGATGTCGATGGGGCTGCCATCGGGTAAATAGGGCATATCCTCAATAGGCAAGATACGGGAAATAATGCCCTTATTCCCGTGGCGGCCTGCCATCTTATCGCCGACCTGAATCTTACGCTTTTGAGCCACGTAGACCCGCACTACCATGTTGGCACCAGGGGGTAATTCATCCCCTTGCTCGCGAGTAAAGACACGGACATCAACCACGCGTCCTTTCTCTCCGTTGGGTACGCGCAGAGAATTATCTCGAACATCCCGAGCTTTTTCACCAAAGATAGCCCGTAATAGTTTCTCCTCTGGAGGCTGATCGGACTCCCCTTTAGGCGTAACTTTACCGACCAGAATATCGCCTGAGGTCACCCAGGCACCGATGCGGATAATACCGGTTTCATCGAGCTGTCGTAGGGCATCTTCACCAACGTTGGGAATTTCACGAGTAATTTCTTCTGGCCCTAGCTTGGTCTGACGGGCCTCAATCTCAAATTTCTCGATGTGGATAGAGGTATAAAGATCGTCATATACCAGACGCTCACTGAGCAGAATTGCGTCCTCGTAGTTGTAGCCTTCCCAAGGCATGTAGGCCACCAGAACATTTTGGCCCAGGGCGATTTCGCCGCCTTCGGTAGCTGACCCATCGGCCAGAACCTGACCAGCTGAAACCTTGTCACCAGTAAAGACGAGGGGACGTTGATTCAAGCAGGTGTCTTGGTTGGAACGCTGGTACTTCTGCAGTTCTTGAGCATATTTGCGACCTTCTGCATCGGTAACAACCACCTTTTTCGCATCTAAGAACGTAACCTCACCATCCACAGGACTCACGACAACCATGCCTGAGTCTCGGGCAGCTTGCGCTTCTAGACCTGTACCAACTAAGGGACGTTCTGGACGTAATAGAGGTACCGCCTGACGCTGCATGTTCGACCCCATTAGAGCGCGGTTAGCATCGTCATGCTCTAAGAAGGGGATCAAGGAGGTGGCCACTGAAATAATCTGGACTGGCGATACTGCCACATAGTCAACTTCGGCGGCGGCGGTGGTAATAAAGTCTTGCCGATATCGAACAGGGACAGACTCGCCCAGAATATTGCCATCAATGTCAATGGGAATATCGCCGGGTGCCACTCGGAAGTCATCTTCTTCGTCGGCGGTCATATAGGTCGATGGTAAATCTTTACGAATACGACCGTTATCGACTTGGAAAAATGGCGTTTCAATAAAGCCAAAATCATTGACCCGAGCATGGGTAGCGAGCGAGCCAATCAGACCAGCGTTAGGACCTTCAGGTGTCTCAATAGGACAAATACGGCCATGGTGAGATGGGTGAATATCGCGCACGGCAAAACCAGCTCGCTCACGGGTTAGACCACCGGGGCCAAGGGCGCTAATCCGGCGTTTGTGAGTTAGCTCAGCCAAGGGGTTAGTTTGGTCCATAAACTGAGACAGTTGACTAGAACCAAAGAACTCCTTAATGGCAGCAACCAGAGGCTTGGGGTTGACCAAGGATGCAGGCGTGAGGGAATCCGCGTCAGAGACAGTCATGCGCTCACGAATAATCCGCTCTAAACGGTTTAGACCGACCCTTACCTGGTTTTGCAACAATTCACCGACAGAACGCACCCGGCGGTTACCTAGGTGGTCAATGTCGTCAATGATACCGATATCAAACTCTAAATTAATCAGGTAGTCGATGGCTGCCAGCACATCCTGAGGTGTGAGTACGCGTACAGCATCTGGCACATTTAGTCGCAGCTTACGATTAAGTTTGTGACGCCCTACTTTACCTAGATCATAGCGCTTGGGATCAAAGAAACGGGAGTTCAAAAGTTGCTGCCCCCCGGACACCGTTGGCGGTTCACCAGGACGCAGCTTACGATATAGCTCTAATAGGGCTTCTTCTTCGCTAAACTGGCCTTCTTTTTCAATGGTTTTTTGAAAGTATTCAGGGTGGCGTAGGGAATCAAAAATCTCACCATCGCTAAGCCCTAAGGC
>NZ_JADEXP010000197.1 GCF_015207065.1 Leptolyngbya cf. ectocarpi LEGE 11479
TCATTGAGAATATGGCTATTACCGCTGTGGATGAACAGACAGTTACTCTGGACAACGGACAACAGTTACCCTTCAAATACTCGATGATTTTACCGGCCTTTCGCGGAGCCAAATTTGTGCAAGCGGTGTGGCAATTGAGCCTAAAATCAACCCAATTACCGTCATCTTAATGGCTGCACTAATATTGCCCTTGGCAAAGCCTGTCCAGGAAATAGTCATGCCGCTGGTGGGTAATAGGGAAGCCAACAAGAGACCCAGGGCAACCAGGGGCTGGTCTGCAAAAAATAGCTGTCCCATGCCAAAGGCAAAGAACGGAATCACCGCAAAATTAATCAGCTGGGTGAGTAACTGGACCTTATAGTCTCCTCCCGATAGCACCTTCTGAAGTTGCAAATTAATCATCATGGGGTACACCATGAGAAAGGTTAGAGGAATAATCAAGGCTTTAAGGGGGGCTGGATTAGCGATAGCTCCAAAAATCAGACCGGCGACCATAAATACAGGAACAGACCAGACTAAATTCTTCTGGATGAACCCCAATACCTTCCACACGACAACTATTCTCCTTTTTCGTTAAGTTTTTTCGCGTGTATCTATGAATTACTCTTTCCAGCGATCTCGGTGGGTGGGTAAACCTGCTTTTTGCCAGGCCATCATGCCGCCCGTGATGTTAAACACCTGGCTAAAGCCTAGTTTGACCAATATCTGAGCGGCCATTGGGCTACGGTGAGCCGTTAGACAAATAACCGCGATGGGTTCATCTTTGGGAAGTTCCCAAAACCACTGCGGCAGTGCCAGGTTGCGTAGTAGTGGCATCTGAGCCATTAAAATACGCGGCAGGCTTAGGTTAATCGTGTCAGGGGCATGGAAAAGGTTGTATTCAAACCGACTCCTGACATCAATGAGTTGCAAAGCTTCGGTGGATTGAACAAAATCTTCTGGGACTACGTCAATGATAGTGGGCTTGGATGGGGATGTAGAGATCATAGTGTTTTTGGATAATGTTTCTGCGTGTGCGGCTATTTACAATCAGGCTCAAACAACAACCGCAGCTAACAACTGGTAAGGGCCACCGTTATAGAGCCACTCAGCCACCGAACTGGCTTGCCATAGGGGATAAAAGTGAAGCCCAATAGCGGCTGTAGTTGGCACAACTGCAGCAGTAATCGGATTGTTACCACTCAGAATTGAGCCCAAGACGGGTTCACGAATTCCCTCTAAGTCGACAGGTGGAGCTGAAATAAGCGAGATCGCAAACACCAGGGTTGCAACCATCAGGGTGGGAATCATCAACACACCAAACCAGCCAATGTAAAGACGGTTCTGCGGCTCGTGACCCACTCAGAAAATTGTTCCCAGGGGCTACGACGATCAAGGGCAGGTGGTTGCTTATATCCTATTAATGTACTCATCATTTAAACCTCCAAGATGGTTAAGAGAGTTTGAAGGGGCTCCCTGACTGATTACTTTGGCGAGGGCCTATGGCGAACACGGAGGATCCAACGTGTAAGCTAATCTCAAGTCAAGTAACCTCAGTCTTATTGACTCAACTACCTAGTCTTAGATGCATCGATAACGGCTAAGAAGTCTCAAGCGGACAATAGGGTGAAGTTGAACCGCTTATAACACTATATAACTAAATGGCTATTCAGTCAATAAATCGATTGATGCTTGATATCAGTCTGTTTTCTGATACCCTGCAGTGATTTGAGTCAATGGAACCCCAGCGATGAGACGCCAAGATTCCATTAACACTGCTATTAGCCAACTATTGGCTGAGCCTGATCGGTTAAGGCAAGCTCTACAGTAATCCAATAAACATCAGGGATAGTTTCAACTTGCTTGTTTCTCGCGTCACTTGCGCAGGTTCTCCCAATTAATCGAAGATCTATCTCTTAAAGATGTATCCGGCAGACTAGCGACTTATATTTTGCTGCTCAGTCATCAGTCAGCTAATCGCAGGGGTGTGGAGTTGACAATCACGAAAGGCCAATTGGCTGCTTTTATGGGTACGATTCCTGAAACTCTTTCTAGAGCATTACAAAAAATGGGCCATGACGGTCTGTTGACCGTAGATGGCCCTAAAATTAGGATTCTTGATTTTCAACGGCTGCAGGCCTTGGCAGGAGACTATACTCCAAATAAATGCAAGTAAAACCTGCATTGAGTGGTAACCCGTATATCGCTATGATTAATCACAGAAACCCAGGCCACCGAGTTCAGCCCCCACAAATTGGGCCGAATCAGCTTAGCAAAAATCTCTCAGTTGATCACACCCACCAGGGTTGTTCATTAGTACGTGGGTCAGTCTCGTTCCAGGGATAGATCCAAATGGCCTCATCCTTAACCACCACATGAACTATCTTGAGGGGCAGGGGCGCAGGCCCACGCACAACGTTGCCCTCTGGATCGTAAAGAGATCCATGGCAGGGACATTGAAACTGCTGATCTACCGGATTCCAGGGGAAGGTGCAACCCAGGTGAGTACAGTTATCGACAATACCTCTGGTGCCCAGGGAGCCGTCGTCTTGGACTATCAAATAAGTCGGTTCGCTCGCCAGTCCTGCAATCAAGGCGCGAGTTCCAGGCGGATTAGCAAGGATTTGACTGGCTGGAATCGGGGTGCCCAGTTTATCTTTTGCGAGAATCCCGCCTCCCTCAGATACCTCTCGAGGTGGAATGAAAAACTTACCGACAGGGTAGAGGGCTGCACCTGCGGTTGCTGCAACCACTGCTCCTGTTAAGAAGTTGAGTAGCTGCCGTCGTGATAAGGATGGTCCCTCATAAGGAATTGCGTTTTCCATGATTTAATTCAAATTCAGTTCATCTCATCATTCGATATATGACCAGATAGCAATATGATACTTCAACAGTCTTTTGTTTTTAGTTGCCCAACAAGAAAACAATCTTCAGGAAGGATGCATAGATTTTATTCTATAAACAACATTATATAACTATTTGGTAGTATAGTTGACAAAAGGTTGTCTAGTTGTTTTCAAAGGAAGTGCCTTATAACTTCCTCAAATTTCTGACTTATCATCCTATTGGCTGGCGTTCAGAAGTTTAGAGAGCTTTATTGCCGCCACAGGACTAATGAACAACTAGAGGAAAAGCCTGAATAAAGAAGATGGAGGATGAAAGCGCGCTATGGCCAACGTTGTTGTAATTGGGGCCGGTCTGGCGGGGTTGCCTGCAGCCTATGAACTACGTCACTTGCTGCCAAGCAAGCATACGGTAACGCTCATATCCAGCGAAACCAAATTTACCTTTATTCCGGGGCTGATCCAAGTGGCTTTGGGGCTGAAACTATTGGAGCATGTGCAGTTGGATCTATCGCGGCTGGCGCAGCGTCATCATCTAGACTGGGTGCCTGGCAGGGTGACAGCCCTTGATCCTCAGACTCGCTCTATTACAGTCGAGGGGGAGAGAACAATTGAGTATGATTATGTTGCGATCGCAACCGGAGCCTCTCTAGCCTTTGCTCAAATCCCCGGCTTAGGTCCCCACGGTGGCTACACCCAGTCGGTATGTACCCCTGACCATGCCATTGCGGCCCATCAAGCCTGGCTTGATTTTCTCAACAATCCAGGTCCGATAGTTATAGGTGCCGCGCCAGGGGCGGGCTGTTTTGGTCCCGCCTATGAATTTGCCCTGATGGCCGATCACGAATTGCGTCGTCGAGGATTACGTGATCAAGTGCCCATCACCTATGTCACCCCAGAGCCCTATGCAGGGCATTTAGGCGTCTCTAATATAAAAAATGCGAGGGAACTGACTGCCAACCTAATGCACGAACGAGATATTACGATCATTGAGAATATGGCTATTACCGCTGTGGATGAACAGACAGTTACTCTGGACAACGGACAACAGTTACCCTTCAAATACTCGATGATTTTACCGGCCTTTCGCGGAGCCAAATTTGTGCAAGCGGTACCTGGCTTAGGAGATACTAAGGGGTTTATCCCTGTTTTACCCACCCAGCGTCATCCAGACTTTTCCAACATTTATGCCGCAGGTGTCAGTGTTAAACTAGTGCAGCCCGACCAAACCCGTGTTCCCATCGGGTTGCCCAAAAGTGGCCAAATGGCAGAAGCCATGGCCACCGCAGTTGCCCACAACATTGCTGTTGAGCTGGGAGCGCTTCAAAATTCTCTCAGAGTGCCAACATTAGAGGCATTGTGTTTTGCGGAATTCGGCAATACCGGTATTGCTTATATTGCCGCCCCCGTTCTGCCTGATCCAGAAACTGGCAAGCGGAAGCGATCCTATGCTGTTCGTGGCCCATGGGTCGTGTGGGTAAAAGCAGCCTTTGAGGAATATTTCATGGCCAAAATGCGCACAGGAGTTGGCATGCCCTGGTTTGAGAACCTGGGATTACGTATTCTCTTTGGTCTACAGATGCTGAAGCCAACCACCATTAACTATGAACAAACGGCAGTTAGGCCTTAAGCATTCCATTGAGTGAGATTTGGTCTTTGTTGATACTCAGCCTATGGAGATTCAACCTAATCCGCAGGAGACGATATCTATGTTCAGAATTCTATCCAATACCATACTGGGGTTCTCGCTAATCGGACTTGTTATTCTCGGCTACCCAGCGATTGCTCAGGCTCAGCCGGAACCAGCCCAGCTTGCCAAAGCTGTTCAGGAGATTGAAAATTTAGATGCCATGCGTAGCGGTCTAGCGGCTTACCTGGAAGATGCTACAGAACCACCGACGGCTGAGACCATGAAGCAAGTGTGTAAACCCGTCGGCATGAAAGCCATGCAGCTCAGTCAAGAGAACGGTTGGCAGGTGAAGCAAATCGCTAAAAGGTATCGTAATCCAGCCCATAAACCCGATAATCTTGCAGCCACTACTGCCCTGTCTACATTTGAGCAATCCCCAGAGTTAATGGGGTTCTGGGAGAAAGAAACCTTGAATGACCAGACAGGTACTCGCTATTATCGTCGCATCAATGTGGAAGCGAGTTGTTTAGTCTGCCATGGGTTCAAAGACAATCGGCCGCAGTTTGTAAAGGATAACTATCCCCAAGATTTGGCATATGACTTCAAGGTAGGTGATTTACGGGGTATGTATGCGGTATTTATTCCCGATTCAGTGCAGCAATCGGTTCAAGCTGCCCTGAGTGAATAAAACTAGTAAGATAGGCATCATTAGGAGATTTTTATAATGTGGCAGCGTGTGCGCCAGCTGATTCTTTGGCTGACTTCTTTCAGCTACGCTGACTGGCCAGTTGTTGTCATGAAAGGAGGAAAAGTTTGATGTTTATTTCTCTATATAGCTATATAATAATTGAGTAGAAACTTATCAGTCAAGTTCTTCTCGCTACAAACAACATAGACTTTCGAGAGCCTATTAGCGGCTCGCTGCTCTAATGCTCACAACTTTCCCCTAGATTTAGCCGCTGGAGAACCACAGCCTGTCGCTCTGACGGCACCAGCTGTTGCAGCGTAAGTTCAGGTTGTTTTTTCGTTGAGATTTGATTTTGTTCATGATGGGGAGTATTGAATTCCCCTCCTTTATAAAAAATGCGTGTGAGGTATCTATATGACAGCAAATTCAGTCCAAAAAAATCCAGAAACCAGGGTATCCTTGAGTTGGATAACTGTTATCTTTTTTACACTTGTTCATATTCTCGCCTTATTAGCGCCCTGGTACTTTTCGTGGCAGGCTCTAGGCATGACCCTATTGCTCCATTGGCTCCTTGGCAGTATCGGCATTTGTCTTGGGTACCATCGACTGCTCAGTCATCGCAGTTTTCAAGTGCCAAAATGGTTGGAATATGTGATCGCTGTGATTGGGACATTAGCCTTGCAGGGAGGACCTATTTTCTGGGTTGCCGGACATCGTTTACACCATGCCCACACGGAAGATGAAGCAGACGATCCCTATTCTGCTAAGCGAGGTTTTTGGTGGAGCCATATGCTCTGGATGTTGTACCCCGATGCCAAGTTTTTTGACCCGGACCAATACAGTCGTTATGCACCAGAGTTAGCGAGAGATCCTGTTTATCAATGGCTAAATCGCTACTTTCTACTGTTACAAATTCCCTTGGGACTATTGCTGTATAGCTTAGGCGGTTGGTCTTTTGTGATTTACGGTGTCTTCCTGAGAGCGGTGCTACTATGGCATAGTACCTGGTTTATAAACTCGGTAACTCACATGTGGGGCTATCGCACTTTTTCCACCCAGGACAACTCTCGAAATCTCTGGTGGGCCGCTATTTTAACTTATGGAGAAGGCTGGCACAACAACCATCATGCCTATCCCAACGTTGCTCGGGCCGGATGGCAGTGGTGGGAAATTGATGTCACCTGGTGGGCTATTTGGCTGTTGAAAATGCTCGGACTTGCCAAAAAAGTTGTCAAGATACCTGCCCATGTGAGCCCACTACTTAAGTGAATTCTTTGATTACTCTTTACAAGTTTACAAGGAGAGTCACCATGCCACTGACCGAAAGACAAACCAATCTTACTCCGAATTGCCTCAACATTATGGGGTACGTCAACCGTTCCGAAGTGAATGGTCCCGGACATCGGGCAGTGGTATGGGTACAGGGTTGTTTACGAGAATGTCCGGGTTGTTTTAATCCGGACTCCTGGTCCTTTGAACCGAATCAGATTGTTACCATTGATGAGCTAGTCAAACATATTCTCAATGAGCCTAAAAATGAAGGAGTTACCTTCTCGGGAGGCGAACCTTTTTGGCAGGCTGTTGCATTGGCCGAAGTAGCCCGACGGGTTAAAGCCCATGGGTTAAATGTAATGTCGTTTAGTGGGTTTACCTTGACAGATTTACAAAAAGAAAATGCCCCGGAAGGATCTCAAGCACTGTTGGAACAGCTTGATATTCTAATCGATGGCCCCTACGTTGAGTCCCTGGCTATTCATGAGCCTACATCGCCTGTTTCATCCCGCAATCAGCAAGTACGTGTCTTTAATCCTGCTTTAGCAAACCAGATTACATGGGCCAGTGATCAGATAGAGGTCCACGTATTCAAAGATGGTAGCCGATTGATTACGGGATACCGTGGGTATTCGGATTAATGAAATCATGGTCACCGTTACGGCACCACCTAGAACAAAAAATACTGCATCTGTAATCCGTCAATGAACCAGCAAACCTGGCAATTCAAGGAAACGATTCTGTTCCTGCAAACAGGTTGGTTAACCGTGATTAGCGAAAAGCTTAAAACACCCCAAGGCAAGCTATTGAACTATTGGCGTGTTGAAAAAGCAGATTCTGTGATTGTGTTACCTATTCACCGGCAACAACTGCTACTGCCGCCACCGGTCTATCGCCCTGGCGTGGACCAATCCACCTGGGACTTTCCCGGAGGGCGATGTCCTGACGGTCAGAGCCTCCATCAGGCTGCAACAACAATTCTCCAACGGGAACTTGGGATTTTTCACTCTGCGCTATGTTCCTTGAACCCAATCAATCAAACTGGCTGGGCAATTAACAGTTCCTTTTCCAATCAGTGTCTTTATGGTTTTACAGCCGAGATTAAGCCTGACGCTCCCTGGGTACCCGAGAAATTGGGGGCAACTTATCTACTCACTGAGTCAGGCATACAGTCCTTACTAGATAGGTTAACGTGTTTGCAATGTAGGAGTCTACTAATGGAATGGTGGATGACTAACGGTTGGAAACATTCGGCTTAAACATTGGTATGAAAAGAATATTATGGCTGACATTTAGCAACTATATGGTCATATAGTTGCTAAATGTCAGCTATTCTAATCCCTCACAGCTTCCGTAAAAACGTATACAGTTTATCTACCAGCCATATAACCAAGCCTGATTAGCTGCTCTCCAGCGATCTCATCACACATGGCAATCTCAGCAGCAGACAGCTGCTCTTTCCAATCACCCACTGAGCCTGAACGCACGTACTGTCCCTCACCCTTCTGCTGTACCCGACGAATATCTCGCGCTGCCACAATAGCCTCAATCTGTTCTTCAGTCCATCTGAGATTTGCAAACTCAAAAAGCTGTTGCAGGCTTCTCTCCGGATCGGCCTTAAGTGCCTCATAGCGCAATGTATGAACCCGAGGCGCTAGCCCAGGTCGCTCGCGAATAATCTCACCCCATTCCACACACTGTTTCCACTGCCGCATAGCACCCGCCGTCCCGATTCGTGCCCAGGGCTGCTGTTTGGCTAAAGCATTATAAGACACACAAACATCCCGACCATCCCGTACCACCTCAATAATCCGAGCCTCGGGAAATCGCCATAAAATCTGCTCGGCATAGCGAATATGCATCGGTGTCTTTTCTAAAATTGTTTGACCCGGCTGACCATGCTGCTCAAAAAAACGAGCAAACATGGCAGCGATCAGTTCTTCCGCCTGGACCAGCCCTCGATTAGTTTCCGGAACTTCTGCACGGATTGCCTGGATCAACATCTTGAGGTCTTCATAGCTCACCAGACCATGCAATCCATGGCTATCAGGCCGATTGAGAATCTGATGCTCTCGTAAAATTCCTGGCCAAATATCCCCAGACTGAAAGCCAAACAACAGGGGCTTTAATCCATAACGTCGTAAAATTCCTTTCCACGACCGCAGCCGTCGCTGCCAGTTCCACTTTGGTAGCTCCACAAACGGCTCATACACCAGGCGATACGCATGGGTTTCCCTGGGTACCATCACCACATCATGATGCTCGCCAATCAATGACGTCACCCACGATGTCCCTGATCGGGGACAGCCTACTACAAAAAGTTTTGGGCAGGGAGAGACTTGCCCCATATCAATATAGTTATCGACCGCTTGTGTATGCATAGCTCAATAAAAGTTAGGGGAAAGGAGTCGGGGGATGAGGGCTTATTCCAGGGTTAAGGGGACCAAATTCTGTGTAGGTGTTGTCGTATCCGTTAGTATCCATATCCATTACCTGGGCTGATGCAACCGGATGGATTAACTCAGCAAATCGCTCTGCACACTGCACCAATGTCCGCATCCGATAGTGGTCATGGGCATTGGTTGCGATCTCCTGTAGCGATGTCGGCTGCACGAAGTTTTGCAGTGTTGATGTTTTTAAATAATGGTGGTTGGCCACGATACCATCCTGGGGCATTAATCCATGGCCGTTGCATATCGGCAGCAGTCCATGGGAGCAATAGGCCGCATACACTGTAGATTTTGCTAGATTCCGAGGAAACCGCCGATAGTCAAACATCCCAGCGAAGGACTCAGCCAGTAACTCACTGATCTCAGGCGCTGATAAAAATCCTGTGCGTACCACGTTCACGTTCAGTCCTTGGTGCTCCCAGTCAACCGGACGCCCCACATCATAAAGTGTGTCGATCGCTAGCATGTTACAAATGTGATTGATTGTCTCAGTGTTGTTACGGTAAACGCGGGTGCGATCGCTACTACCAAACACAATCAACGACCGCTGCCGCGCCGACAGCGGCTTCACTTCAGCGACTTCACCAATCGTCGAAAAATTTGGCACACAATGTACAGGAGACTTAGTCCACCGAGATAATGTTTGCTGAAATGCCATGTTATTAGTTACCACTGCATCGGCCACCTGCGCTAACCCACGAGACACCCGCCGCTGTACAAAGTTAGGACAGCGAACGCGTTTATAACGCAGCGTTGGCAGTTCATGAAACATCACTACAATCCGTAATCCCCGCTGTTTGAGCACATTGAGCGCATCGACCAACCACATCGGTGCATCTAGTTTTCCCTGTAAGTACGGGTAATTACTATATTGAAGAAAAATAGTTGATATGTTTTCCGGCACCTGGTCTATTAATTCTGCCGCCGTATGGGTATGCAACCGATGTACTGGAAACTGATCCACTTGGGGCCGTAGCCGAGGATTCGGTCGAAATGCCAAGAAATCAGACAGAATCTGGTGGTGGTCATACAGCTGATGGGCCAGCTGCAAAGCATAGTCACCGACACCATCCACGTCAGGAAACAGGCGGGGTACTATTTGTAAAATTCGAGTCGGTTGAGCGGACATAAAGATGCAGATGCGTGACGTTAGACATGAACGTAAAGTAAATTGGTAGCGTCAAGAAAGATACGCTCCATACCCCTCACTCCAGCTTCGCAAGATACTGCTTTACCTGCTTCACCAATAACGGTGTCGAACGCTGGTTAAACAAGT
This sequence comes from Leptolyngbya cf. ectocarpi LEGE 11479, assembly GCF_015207065.1. Lineage (GTDB taxonomy): Bacteria > Cyanobacteriota > Cyanobacteriia > Phormidesmidales > Phormidesmidaceae > Leptothoe > Leptothoe ectocarpi. Next base: position 10,139 of record NZ_JADEXP010000197.1, read on the forward strand.
TCCCAAAAAATCCAGGAATTTTTGTTAACTCCACTCCCTCTTTTGCCACCGTCTGCCAACCTAGTTCACGACCAAAGTACCAGTCCAAAATCTGAATCTCCGCACAGAACAATTTCACCCGTCCCTCATAGGGGTGAGCCACATAAAGATCTGCAGCGATCTCATTTGCCTTTTGTGCCCGAGCATAGCGATATTCATAGGGCACTTTAGAGGTTTCTGACGGCGAGGTGGTGACAGTGCCAGCTGCCTTCCTAGACTCATCATCATGAGAGGAATCATGATTATTCCTCAACCCAAGACCTCCTGTAGGCATAATCTTTTGCCAAACCTTTTTCGGTATCTGCGACAGGTTCTCCCATCCTCCGTGATAGTAATAGTTCTTCTGCAGCCAGAACATACCCAGCTGCAGGTTACTTTGTAGTTTTACTAATAACGTCTCAGGCAGTTCTCCTGGCCGGTAAGAATCAATCAGAACAACACTCTCGATATCTTCACCATCCGCCTGCAGCTGTTGAGCGATCTCAAACGCCACCGCCCCACCTAAGCAATGCCCACCGACTAAATACGGTCCCTTCGGCTGCACCATCCGCATCTCTTTAATGCAGTCCGTCGCCAACTCTTCCACTGTTGTGTGGGTTACCTCGCTACCATCCAAATCAGGCCGCTGCAGGGCATAAAACGGTCGATCGGTTCCGAGCAGATGGGAGAATCTTGCCCAGGTGAGCGCATCCGCCGAACCCCCATGAAAGAATAACGGTAGTTTCGTACCACTGGTCTGAATCGGCACCAGGCTGGACCATTGAGAAACCGGCTGATCCTGACTTAGAAGCGCTGCAAACTGACGCACGTTGGGGGCTTGAAATAAGGTCGCCAGCGGTAATGCACAGTCCAACTGCTGCTGCATCTGGTTAAATAGCTGCACCGCTAAGAGCGAATTCCCACCCACCTCAAAAAAGTTATCCTCTACACTGAGGGGTCTCACGCCCAACACCGATTCCCAAATCTGAGTTAGCTTTAGCTCCAACGGATTACTTGGCGCAAAGAAGCGGCCCTCCAGCTGATCTCGACTGAGATTGGCTGAAGTACTGTCGGCGGACTCTGTAGGGTGTTGCGAAACGGTCAGCTCCTGGGGTGGCAAAATCTTGCTGATAGGCCATTCCGGATTTTCTACAATAGCCATCAACACCGTTTGAAACTGACTTAACAGAGTCGCAAGCACATCATCATTCAAAGACTGCGCCAGCAGCATCACCGTCAGCTCATCCCCCGGTTTGACAACCACCGTCAGTCCATAGGTGCTCACCAGCCCTGAGCGCATGTTCTCCACCTGCAAACTCCGCTCCGCCTGTGTCGCCGTCTGAATGGGATAGTTTTCAATCACCAACAGACTCTCAAACAAACGCCCCGGCACTCCACTCCAACCCTGAATTTGATCGGTGGATGCATAGCCATAGCGGCTCGCCGTTGCCTGCCGGGTTTGCAGATCCTGCAGCCAGTCCAGCACTGTGCGCTCTGTGGCCACCTTCACACGCACCGGCAACACATTGATCAGCATGCCAACAATGGCTTCAACGCCTACTAAATCCCCCTGGCGTCCAGAAACGGTTGTGCCAAAGACGATGTCTGGATTTTGGCTGTAGCCGTGGAGAAGCAGTGCCCAAATTCCTTGCATGAGTGTGTTGAGGGTGAGACGGTGCGATCTCAACATCCCCTGCACTCGCTCAGTTACCTCAGCAGAAAAACTAATCGTAGGAC
>NZ_JADEXP010000198.1 GCF_015207065.1 Leptolyngbya cf. ectocarpi LEGE 11479
GTCCGTTCGAGCAACTCAATGGCTTCCGATATCATGACGATTGGATGCGTAACTTGTTAATTGCCTCGTCTCTCAACGGGAGGAGACCGTTACCTCAATCTCCTCACACAAACTGAGGTGGAATCAGGATTAATCGCCCCCATTGCTATACTGCAACCTATATTCCCCTACCCAAACAATGCCCAAATGGTTTAACACCGCTGGTCCGTGTCAGCCCGATATCCACTACATGCTGTCTCCTACCCAGCGCTTTCCAGGGATAAAACGGATTATCAACCAGCGCGGCTACTTCGTCATCCACGCCCCGCGCCAAACCGGCAAGACCACAGCCATGCTGGCCCTGGCCCAAGAACTAACCGCAAGCGGAGAGTATGCCGCTGTTATGGTCTCTGCCGAAGTCGGACAACCTTTCAGCCAAAATCCTGGCAAAGCAGAAATCGCCATGCTCGATGCCTGGCGCGGTGCAGCTCAGTTTGACTTGCCCAAAGAACTACAGCCTCCACCCTGGCCTGACACTGGCGAAGGTCGTCGCATTGGTGCCGCCCTGCAAGCATGGTCTAATGTCTGCCCCCGCCCGTTGATACTATTCATCGATGAAATTGACGCTCTGATGGACGATGCTCTCATCACTATGTTGCGTCAGCTAAGAGACGGCTATCCCCGCAGACCCGGCAACTTTCCACACTCCCTCGCACTTATCGGTCTTAGAGATGTACGCGACTACAAAGTTGCCTCGGGTGGCAGCACTCGCCTACAAACGGCCAGTCCGTTCAATATTAAAGTTAAGTCGCTCACCTTACGGAATTTCAATCAGTCAGAAGTCACTCAGTTATATAAACAGCACACTGAGGAAACTGGACAACAGTTCACGTTAGACGCTATGCAAACAGCGTTTGAACTCACTCAAGGCCAGCCATGGTTAGTGAACGCTTTAGCAAAGGAAATTGTTGAAGAACTGGTGCCTCAACCTCAGCAGACTGTTGAAGTTTCGCATATCCATGAAGCCAAAGAGATCTTAATTCAGCGACAAGATACTCATTTAGACAGTCTAGCTGAACGCTTACGAGAGGAGCGAGTGAGAGCAATTATTGAACCTATCCTGGCAGGTCAGTCTCTACCCGTTATTCCTAACGAAGATCTGCAATATGTTTTGGATCTAGGCTTATGCCGCTTGGCCAATGGTGGGGGCATTGTCATTGCTAACCCGATCTATCAAGAAGTCTTACCACGGGTCCTAGCGAAGGTTCCCCAAGCCTCGCTACCGATGATCGCTCCATCCTGGCTGAACGATCAGGGAGAATTAATTCCAGACGTTTTGCTCACGGCATTTCTCGCTTTTTGGCGACAACATGGTGAGCCTTTACTCAAAAGTGCTCCCTACCATGAGATCGCTCCTCATTTAGTGATGATGGCTTTTCTCCATCGCGTCGTAAATGGTGAGGGGACTCTAGAAAGAGAATATGCTATCGGCACTGACCGTATGGATCTTTGTTTACGCTATGGTACCGTCACTCTTGGTATTGAACTAAAGGTCTGGCGACAGGGACGTCCCGATCCGCTAGCCGCTGGGTTAGTCCAGCTAGACAGGTACCTGGCAGGCTTAGGGTTAGAGTCGGGATGGCTAGTAATCTTTGATCATCGGCAGGGCCTGCCACCGATCGCAGACCGCACCCTATCCGAAACGGCTAGTACAGCCAATGGCAGAAATATAACTGTCATTCGCGGATAATTCGCACCATTAAAAAAGGGTGAGCATTGCCCACCCTAAATCAGTTCAAACGCCTTACAAACGAAGACCTATGCGGCCACCTTTACCTTGAAAACCAGGCGCTCGTTTTCTTCTTCGACAGAAATAGTGTCACCACCTTTATAGTCTCCTCGAAGAATCCCCTTAGCGATATTAGTCTCCAACTCTCGTTGAATCGCACGCTTTAGCGGTCTTGCACCATAGACGGGGTCGTAACCAACATCTGCAACAAAGTCTAACGCTTCTTCAGACAGCGACAGCCCAATCTTCTGCGCGGCTAACCGTTTTTCTAAGCTCTTGACCTGCAGCTTGACAATTTCTCGTAGCTGAGACTTTTGCAAACTGTGGAAGATAATCATCTCATCCACGCGGTTGAGAAACTCAGGTCGGAAATTAGAGCGCAGCGAATCCATCACCCGGCTTCTCATTTCTTCGTAGCGGCTGTCGTCACCCGCCACGTCGAGAATAAACTGGGAACCGATGTTGCTGGTCATGATAATCACCGAGTTCTTGAAGTCCACGGTACGCCCCTGGGAGTCGGTGACGCGACCATCATCGAGAATCTGTAGCATGATGTTAAACACATCGGGATGAGCCTTCTCGATTTCGTCAAACAGAATCACTGAGTAGGGCCGACGTCGCAATGCTTCGGTTAGCTGACCGCCTTCGTCATAGCCGACATACCCCGGAGGCGCACCGATGAGACGAGACACCGAATGTTTCTCCATATATTCCGACATGTCAATGCGGACGATGGCTTCTTCGGTATCAAACAGATAGCTGGCCAGGGCCTTAGCTAGCTCGGTTTTACCTACACCGGTCGGGCCAAGAAAGATAAAGCTGGCGGTGGGTCGGTTCGGATCGGCCAGACCAGCACGCGATCGCTGAATGGAATCAGCCACAGCCGTCACCGCTTCATCCTGACCAATCACCCGCTGATGCAGCTCGTCTTCTAGGTGTAGCAGCTTGGCCATTTCTGACTGAACCAGCTTGCTAATGGGAATACCGGTCCACTTAGAAATAATCTCGGCAATATCTGCCTCGGTGACTTCTTCTCGTAGCAGCGTTTTCCCGCTAGCCTGAGATTCGGCCAGCTGTTCTTCTGCCTGGGAGACTTTTTCCTGTAGCTCGGTGAGCTGGCCATACTTAAGCTCAGCCGCCCGATTATAGTCATACTCTCGCTCAGCCTGGGCAATCTCAATGTTGACTTTGTCGATCTCTTCTTTGATCACTTGAATCTGATCAATACCGTCTTTTTCTGACTGCCATTGGGCATTGAGCGTACTTTGCTCTTCTTTGAGATTAGCAAGTTCTCTCTCTATCCGCTCTAGCCGCTCGACAGACCCAGCATCGGTTTCGTTTTTGAGCGATAGGCGCTCCATTTCTAGCTGCAGAATCTTGCGATCAACCTCGTCTAGCTCCTCAGGCTTAGAGGTAATCTCCATCTTGAGTTTGGCGGCGGCTTCATCCACCAGGTCAATGGCTTTGTCGGGTAAAAAGCGATCGCTAATATACCGGGTTGACAATGTGGCCGCCGCCACCAACGCATTGTCCGCAATGGTGACACCGTGGTGTAGCTCATAGCGTTCTTTGAGACCGCGCAAAATGGAAATGGTGTCGGGCACCGTGGGCTGGTCGATATACACCTGCTGGAAACGGCGCTCTAGGGCGGCGTCTTTTTCGATGTACTGGCGGTATTCATCTAGCGTTGTGGCTCCAATACAGCGCAGCTCACCACGGGCCAGCATGGGTTTAAGCAGGTTACCGGCGTCCATGGCCCCCTGAGTCGCCCCAGCACCTACTACAGTGTGGATTTCGTCAATAAATAGGACAATTTGCCCCTGGGAGTCGGTGACTTCTTTGAGCACGGCTTTGAGACGCTCTTCAAACTCACCGCGATATTTGGCTCCGGCAATTAGAGCCCCCATGTCGAGGGCAATTAGTTTGCGATCGCGCAACGACTGGGGCACATCGTTATTAATTATCCGCTGCGCCATACCCTCAGCAATGGCCGTCTTACCCACCCCCGGCTCACCGATCAGCACCGGGTTGTTCTTTGTCCGTCGCGACAAAATCTGAATCGTCCGGCGAATTTCATCATCCCGGCCAATCACCGGGTCTAGACGCCCCTCACGGGCATACTCGGTCAGGTCCCGACCATATTTCTCAAGCGCTTCATATTTACCTTCAGGGTTTTGATCCGTCACCTTTTGATGGCCTCGTACTTGTTCTACAGCGGTCTTGAGCTGCTTGGCGCTGATGTTCGCCTCCCGCAGCAAGGATTTACCAAATCGAGCATCGTCCGGATAACCCAGCAGTAAATGTTCGATGGAAATATAGTCGTCTTCAAACTCTTTGCGGAACGCCTCAGCGCGATCGAGTAACGTATTGAGCGCCCGCCCTAAATATAGATTGTCGCTTTGCCCCTTAATCTGGGGTTGTTTACGCAGAAACGTCTCAGTCGTCGTGCGCAAAGCACTGACCGAGGCCCCCGCTTTTTGAAAAATGCGGCTGGCCAGCCCATCTTCGTCCAGCAGTGCTAACATCAGGTGCTCAGTTTCAATGTTCTGATGTTGCCACTGTTTGGCTAAATCGGTCGTGGTTGCGATCTCAGCCCATGCCCGTTCTGTAAACTGATTTGGATTTGATGGTTGCATAGCCCAGCCTCCTGTCGCCTGTTTGCATTCTAGGCAAAGACCAACGGAGGAGATGATCGGTGTTCCCCCTGCCAACAGGTAGGTATTGCCGCCCATAGATAAAAAGTCTTCACTGGGACCAGGAAAAAAAACGTCCCTGACGTCCGTAACGGCTAATCAAAAGCGGGTATGTTACAAATAGGTGCTGAGGGGCAAAAAAGCAGATTTTTTAGGGCCTGACTTGATATCTCAACAGAAATCTGTATTTTGAAGAAGTGTGTTGACTAGCTAGACGTTTTGCCAAACCTTCCCCCACGAGACTCTGGGCCGCTGCATTCCGCACTGCGTCAGACGCTATATTCCACCTACCGCGAGCAGCAACCGCTACAAAGGCTGTCTCGCACGTTTTCGCCACTAGAATTTATCCGTTTTCTGAGCTATATCGACTTCCATACGGTAAAAGCTGTCATCCGAGCCACATTCCAGCGCCGACTACCCAGTTTAGCCTCTGAAATGGCCTACAACGCCATGCTGGGTCTATTTCCTGGCATTCTGGCTCTGGTTACTGCCATTGGCCTGGTCAATTCTTTAGAGGATACGTTTAATGAATTAGCCCAAAGGCTCGGAGAGATCGCCCCCGGAGCCGTCAGTGAACTGATTCAAAACTTTGCGGCAGAGGTGAGCGCAGGTGGCAACAAAAGCCTGTTTTCGTTAAGCTTTGCGATCGCACTATGGGCCTCATCCGGTGCCATCAGCGCCGCCATGCGTGCCCTAGACGAAATTCACCAAATTCCTGTCGAGCAGCGCCGCCCCTTTTGGAAAGCGCGGCTGCTATCCATTGGCCTCACCATTGGGACCATCCTGCTGCTGCTGACAGCCTGCTACTTGGTCTTTATCAGCGACATTGTGATTCAAGAGCTGGCCCGGCAAAGTGGTGAAACCATACAGGAATGGGTACGCATAATTTGGCAACTTTTAAGATGGCCCTTGACCCTGGGCATTGTGTCCTCTGCCTTTGCGTTTGTCTATCGCTTTGGTCCCAGCCGCTGGACCCGTGGGAAACCGCTGATGCCCGGTGCTGTGGTTGCAGCCCTATCCTGGGCGCTACTCTCCGCCTCATTTCGCATGTATGTGGCCCAGTTTGGCAATTACAACAAGGTGTACGGTGCCATTGGTACGGTCATCATCCTGCTGCTGTGGTTATTTTTGACCTCCCTGGTGATGCTGATTGGCGACCAGCTCAACGTCATTGTCGGGGAACTCATGATCCATAGCCCTCGCCTCCCCCTGCGCAGACAGCACTACCCATCTCAACACAGTGACTACCGCACCTCCGGCCATGTACCAAGCTTAGATAAATCGACCATCAATAAGGACCGCCATCGGTAGGGCGCCCTAGGAAGCCAGGATCTTTACCTCATCCCCCACAGCCAGAGTCCCTTCGCCATGGGCGATCAAATTTTGGCCAAACCAAATGGCATGGTCCCACCGTCGGTAGGTGGCCAACGTCTTTAAAGGCTCCTTACCCTGCTCACCCGTAGATTGCTCCACCCCGGGAATCGAGCAGCGGGAACAGGCCTTGGCCACATCAAACACAATGTCGCCGATTTTGATTTGTTTCCAGGTATCTTCAGCAAACGGCTCACAGCCCGTTACCACCAGATTGGGCCGAAATCGATTCATGGGCACTGGCTGCTGTAAGCGCTCATTTAAATCTGCCAGTGAGGCTTCAGAAATCAATAAAAACGGATAGGCATCGGCAAAGCTATTGGGCGTCTCAAAACGACCGTGATCCGTGGGGCGATGGGTGCTATCGGGCATATAGACCAGCTGCGCCTCAAACCCTAGAAAATCACTCAGCCATTGGGCCGCTTCATGGCCCATGGACCAAGCAGTACAGCCATCACCCCACACATCCACCTCCACTGGGTCGGCGGCCGCTGGCACGACAGGCAGCTCCAGGGAGGTCGCGCCATCACCCGCAATACTCAGACGTAGCGTGTCTCCTATGTCCACCTGAATCAGGGCCATTTTCGGAAATTTGCGCTGGGTGAGAAACTTGCCGTTGCGATCGCACACCATCCATCGGCGGTCATGCAACAGCCCTCGCGCCGTTACCAGGGACTGACTCAACGTAATCCCAGCCGTCGATTTAATCGGGTATGTGGTTAAATCACTCAGCTGTACCGAAGCCATGGCTATTCTCCTAGGACGGTTATCCGACTAGCGGCTTGGTTCAACCGCCGCAAAATTATCTATAACTTAAGAGTAGGCTCCCGTAGCAAACATTGCCGATCTAGACGATGGGCAATGCTTGTCCCGTCACCACCCTAGGATCTTAAAACAGCAGCACCATGGAAAAGCTTTACGCAATGGAAGACGCCCAGCGGATTTTGCAACTTGCGATCGCGCAGGAAACTGAATCGGGTGAACTCTCCCACCAACAGCTGCTAGAAATCGCGGAAGAGCTGAACATCAGCCCAGCCACCCTGCAAATAGCAGAACAAGAGTGGCGCATTATGAAAGGCCAAGCCGAAGATCACCGTCTTTTCCAGCACCAGCGCCAACAGCGGCTACAAAGTCAGGTGGTGCGCTATGGCATTGTCATTAGCTTTTTAGTCGTTATTGATTTTCTTACGCCTGGCGGTACGTTGCTCGGTCACCTCGGGTTTTCGCTCTATGTTGCTTTGTTTTGGGGGCTGGGCCTATCGCTCAAAGCCTGGCGCATGCTGCAAACCTCAGGCGAGCGCTACGAACGCGACCTGACCAAATGGCGGCGCAAGCGCAGCATGCAGCAAACCCTCGATGGCGTGGTCAACCGCTTTTTAGGATCCGCCTAGAGCCGTTAGCGTTTAAAGCTGATGTAAAGCCTTAGCTAAGATTTTTGAGCAGTTATCATTCACCACAAACTGTTACAAAGCTGACAACCAGCGCCCATTATGGCCCCGATTCTTTTTTAAGGATCGGGGCTAAAACTATAGAGACTATAGGGTCAGGCCATTTTTCATAAATTTTCCTTGTAGATGCCCAGATTAGTTGCACTTTTTTGGCAATCCTGCAATGATACGAAACACAAGGTTGGTTGTGTGTTCCTTGGTTTTCAAAAATTAGCTGCGGGTATGATTGTTGCTAGACAGGTCATACCCGCAGCTAATCTGCTTTAAAGCAGCATGACATCCCAATGGGAGAATCTTCAGCTAATTCCGCCGCTAGCCCGCCCAGCCCTCAACGGCGATTTATCCAAGTTTGCCAGTATCGTAGCTGCCAGCGTTTCCATTCAGCAGACGTACTAGCAGCCCTTAAGCAGCACGCCCATGCCGACCTCATGGTATCGGCCAGTTCTTGTTTAGGACAGTGTGGTTCAGGGCCAACCGTCCGAGTCGCCCCCGATAATGTCTGGTACTGTCGGGTGCGCCCCCGTGACGTTGACGAGATTCTAGAGCAGCATATCCACCAGGGGAAACCTGTCAAACGGTTGCTACATCCCAGATTTCATCCTGATTACAGCAGGCTGATGGCGCGCTTAGCAGACCAGCAAGACATCACGAGTGAGTCGCCTTAACCTAACGTTTCTCCCAGAAGCTTTATCTAAATATCCATTCCCCAGTGGAGAACCGGAGTACACTAGGAGAGTTGCAGCTACACCGCCCTGTGGAACTCTCCTGCAAAAGCGAATACGCCCTCCTGGCCCTATTAGAACTCAGCTTGCATTACGACAAAGGCGAACCTTTACAAATTCGCCAAATTGCAGCTCAGCAAAACATTCCTGATCGTTACTTAGAACAGTTGCTGGCTACCCTCCGCCGTGCGGGTTTTGTCAAAAGTCAGCGCGGTGCTAAAGGGGGGTATTTACTAACTCAAGCCCCCTGGAATGTGAGCCTCCTCGACGTTGTGAATTGTATCGAAGGTCTAGAAAAGAAGGACAATGGGAGCGATGCTGTACAAACAACGGAGCGGCAAGTGGTACGGTCCCTATGGCATGACGTACAGCAAGCCGCTAAAGATGTGCTGTCTGCTCATACTCTGCAAGATTTGGTGGAACAGCGCAACGCCAAGCATCAGGTTGATTTGATGTATTACATTTGACGCCTTGGGGAATGAACTATGCGGATCGCCCAAAATATCACTGAGCTGGTGGGTCGTACACCGCTGGTCAAACTGAACCGAATTCCGCAAACGGAGGGCTGTGTCGCCCAAATCGTTTTGAAGCTGGAGGGGATGAATCCGTCAGCTTCGGTTAAAGACCGTATTGGCGTCAACATGATTGCCACAGCAGAGGCCGCCGGTCAGATCCAGCCAGGCAAGACCACCCTGGTGGAGCCCACCTCCGGTAATACGGGCATCGCCCTAGCCATGGTGTCTGCCGCCAAGGGATATCGGCTAATTTTGACCATGCCAGAGACCATGAGTGCCGAGCGGCGAGCAATGCTGCGGGCCTATGGTGCCGAACTAGAACTCACCCCCGGCAGTGAAGGCATGGCAGGCTGTATTCAGCGAGCGCAGGAAATTGTGGCCTCTATCCCTGACGCCTATATGCTGCAGCAGTTTCGGAATCCGGCCAACCCCGATATGCATCGCCGCACCACCGCTGAGGAAATCTGGCAGGATACTGAGGGCCAGGTGGATTTTTTGGTGGCGGGTGTGGGCACAGGGGGCACCATTACGGGGGTGAGTGAAGTCCTCAAACGTCGTAAGGAGGACTTTCAAACCATTGCGGTGGAACCGGACAATAGCCAGGTCCTGACGGGTGGCAAACCAGGTCCCCACAAAATTCAAGGGATTGGTGCGGGTTTTGTACCCGAGGTGCTAGAGGTCAAGCTGATTGATGAGGTCATTGCGGTCACCGATGACGATGCGATCGCATTTGGTCGTCGCTTAGCCAAAGAAGAAGGTATTTTGTCAGGTATTTCCAGCGGAGCCGCGCTGTGTGCAGCCATTGAGGTGGGTCGTCGTCCTGACAACGCTGGCAAATTAATCGTGGTGATCCAGCCTAGCTTTGGAGAGCGCTATCTCAGCACACCCCTGTTTCAAGATCCATCGCTGACATCACACCTAGCCAATGCTCGCTAACCCCATCAATACAGCGACTTCTACCCATTCCACAACAGCGCCATAGGTATCGCCGGTATGGCCACCCAGTCTCCGGTTGAGCCAACTGGCTAACAGCCACGAGCAGGCGATACCGACACCTGCAGCAGCTACGGCCTGCTGCCAGGAAATCCATGGCGTCGTCAAAGCGGTTAATCCTAACAGCCCCACGGCCCAGGGCAATGCCTGCCAGCGTGAGGGCAGAGCCTGTTTATGAAACGCCCCCTTGCCGTCCGGTTTGAGATACGGATAGCTACCAATGGCCCACTGCTGACCCCAACGGCCCCAGGCGGCGGCGGCCACCAGAGCAAACCAACGACCGTGCAAGATCGCAGCTAGGGCAGCTGTTTTGAGCAGGAGAATTGCGATCGCAACTATCGCCCCAAATGCCCCTGTACGACTATCGGTCATCACGGCCAAACGTCGCTGATCATCTTGCACAGCGAGACCATCAGCCGTGTCCATGGCTCCATCCAGATGGAGTCCACCCGTGAGCCACACCCCCACCAACACCACACAGGCACTCCGTAAAAGCGATGGCATAGCCAGACCTAACAGCAGGTCTAACCCTGCTAAAAGACCACCTAGCCCCAGACCGATTATGGGTACGACCCCAGCAACTCGATCAAACGCTACCGGCCACCGAGAGGGTAACGGCAGCCGAGTATAAAACAATACAGCACCATTCAATACAGCCCATTGCCCATACCCTATCCGAACAATGCGCTCAATCCACCGTCCCATCAGATGCCCCAGAACACTTCAGAACACTGGAAAATAAGGACTCATAAGGGTTAATCACAGGAGGATACGGCCTATGGATCCCCTCAAGTAGCCGATGGATAGAAACTCATATTCAGTATTCTGGCTGAAGGCAGTCCGAGAATTTGCTGAAATAATGTAAACACAAATGGCTAAAGCCCCTCAGCAAGATTATTTTCGCCTTTGGCGTTCCAAATAATCAGATTTCATCTATCTTGAGTATAGATTGTTATTAGCCTCGGTGTTTTACGGGTCTACTGTTAATTCAGCAAGCCCATCTACCGACCCTGTTATGAGCTACCAACCTTCAACAACTTCTTTTCCAGCACCATGCCTTGTTGATATAGGCACGGTTATCAACAAAAAAGATATGGTGCGCATCCTGCAGCATCTCGGGCGTGTCCGGTATATCCACAACCAAGAGGAACAAGTTCTCAAAGAGGGCGAAGGATACGTAGTCGAAGTCTTTAGCGATCCACAACAGGCAACACTAGTCGCCAACAGCAGCCTTTATCTCAACGTCGGCAGCTTTGACTATATGGAAATGGGTCAGCTGGGGGACAATCAACCCTATTTTGATCTGGTTCAAGATAATCGCTGCCTCCGGATTCTACCGTTATCTAATCCCCTCACAGAGCGCAGCACCTGCAGCATCAGTGATGCCACCCTAGAGGCTATGCTAGCCGAAGCCCTGACCGCGCGATGGGATGCCTGCTTAGATGATGACAACAATAATTTTGCTGGCTAGCCGCTTGTGCCTGCTGTCTAAAATCTAGTACGGTTGCTCACAACAGTATATGCAACCCCTAAGACACCCTACAGTAGGACAGCGCTAACCGTTGGCTATCGACCATTTCTCCTTTGAGCATCAGGCCTCTTGCTCCCACACCCTGGCTAGAGCGGGCATATTTCACACACCTCACGGCCCCGTCCATACACCACGATTTATGCCAGTGGGCACACTGGCCAACGTCAAAACTGTCACGCCAGCACAGCTACACGATGCGGGCGCTCAGATGGTCTTGGCAAACACCTACCATCTCCACCTGCAGCCTGGCGAAGATTTAGTAGCAGAAGCAGGCGGTCTCCACCAGTTCATGGGATGGGATGGCCCTATACTGACCGACTCTGGAGGGTTTCAGGTCTTTAGTCTGAGTAAGATTCGTACCATTGCCGAGGAAGGGGTAACGTTTCGCTCCCCTCGCGACGGACGCATCATTCACATGCCTCCGGAAGCCTCTATCCGCATTCAAAATCAGCTGGGTGCAGATGTGATTATGGCCTTTGATGAGTGCCCACCCTACCCTGCTGATCGGGAAGCCGTTGCAGCGGCCACACAGCGCACCTACCGCTGGCTCAAGCGCTGCATAGAGGCTCATCAGCGTAGCGATCAGGCCCTATTTGGCATTGTGCAAGGGGGCGTTCACCTAGATTTACGACGAGCCGCCGCCGAGCAACTCGTGGGGCTAGACTTACCTGGTTATGCCATTGGCGGTGTCAGCGTGGGTGAGCCCCCAGAGCTGATTGAAAAAATTGTGCAAGCAACGACGCCTCTCCTGCCACCTGATAAACCTCGATATCTGATGGGGGTGGGCACCTATCGCGAAATGGCCCAAGCCATTGCCGCTGGTATGTATTTATTTGACTGTGTTCTTCCTA
>NZ_JADEXP010000199.1 GCF_015207065.1 Leptolyngbya cf. ectocarpi LEGE 11479
GTTACAGTCAATCAACGTTGCTTTTGGGCCTAAGCGATGGATCCCGGCCTGCAGTGGGTCAAAGTTTTTTGGAAACTGGGTTTGGTGGTTTGCGATCGCATCTTGAAAATTGGCATCTTCAATCTGGGTATCCCTTAGACAAGTCCCCCGCAAATCCGCTCCTTGAAAATTAGACCGTCGCAAATTTGCCCGCTGCAAATCCGCACCCCGTAGATTGCTTCCACTAAAATCAACATCCGCCAGATGAGCATCCGCCAAGTTACAGCCCCATAGATCAATCTCAGTCAACACATACTGAGACATTCGAATCGCGGGCATCTGACAATAGCTAAAATCTCGCCGTCCCTTGGCATAGGCGGCAATCACCTGGGAGGATAAATCAGCCATAATTCACTAACTATAAAAAACAAAAATAGTAAAAACTCTGCTTTCATCTGAGATAACAGATGAGCGCGATATCTAAACCTATCTCAGATGCTTATGGGGGACATACCATAGAGAATACTGAGCCTGATTGTTTTGAGTCAAAATGATGTCTCTATGCTGACGCAGCAGACGTCGTGCCCACCCCACTGCTCGTTCTTGATCCGTTGTACTACGCCACAAACAATAGTACTTATTTTGGTAACGCACACCAAATACCATGGCATCACCGGTATCTAAATGGGTTGGATCAACTTGATCCAAAAACGTCAAGATAGGGATATCTACTGGAGGTAAGTCCGCATCTAGCTGTACAAGCTCATCCAAAGCAATTGGGGTGAGTTCCAAGCCATCGACATGGGCACCTTGGGTATATCCCTTAAAATGCACAACAGTATGGCCGGAGGCAAGCTTTTTAGCCAGTAAACCCTGGCCATTTAAGCTCATAGAACTCCCCACTCCTCTCGAGGCTGGAATCTGCTTCTCAAAATTTTTAGATGCGTCCTGTTGTTGGCTGGCCACCTCACTGACAACAGAAGTCTCAAATGGTTCAGGTGCGGCAGCTAAAGCACGCTGGCGTCGATAAATACGACGCAGAATATCGGCTGTGACCATTCCAGTGCCAACACTGCCAATAATCGCAATCCCAATGTAACGGATAATAGGTTTAGCTGAATTATCTAAAGGGCTGATAAGGTCACCCCGAGATTGACTAGGGGATACCCAAGTGGGCACTGAGTTTGCCATCGACAGTGGCAGGGTAATAACGGCGAACGCTACCCCCGATGACACCAGTGATGGTAAGAATATGCTACGAAAGGGAGATGAGCCCATGGAATTTAATCTGTAATCGGTAAATAATAACGTAAGGTTAAGTTAACGCCTGTATAGTCCTCTTAAACAATCCATCCAAAACTGTTAACGTCAGGAGGCAGTTTAAGAAAGCCACAGCCTAGCCTTCGATCTTTCAAACATCCTAAACGGTTGATGAACTTGAATAGGACGGAAACAGGCTGCAGGGTGTTAATCTACACATCAGGGTCACATATAAGAAAAACAAATAACTAGTCAATTAATGGGTAGTTAAGTTCTATGAATTTAGACTGAATGTTCTGTGATGCGTCCATTGGAGTAGGACAGGTATAAGAGGTATGGGCTTTATTCTGCCTCTGGTCTTTCCTTCTTGGAATTTATTCAGTTCTTAATCCTGATTTGGCCGTTGTTGCCCTGTGGGATAAGTCAATTCAAATCAAAATTAACACCATCTAAGATTTCCTAGGTTGATTTTCCATCTAAGGCTAATCAATGCCCTAACCTAACTTTTATATAAATAACGTCTTTATTATCGACAGTGAATGGCCTATGAAACTGAATTTTCTGCTAACCCTGTTGATTTTATCTGCCGCAATGGCTCCTTTGCTCCTGCGTTTACCGCAGGTTAATAAGGTTTTATCAAAATCTGATCCAGCCGTGGCTGTCACCCAGCGGGGAGATTCCCTAGACGCCATGGCCGATCCACAGCATCCAAACTATACCTGTGTGAGCTGCGACCTACGCGGCAAAGATTTTAGTAATCAGGATCTGAGCCGCGCTAATTTCTTTGGTTCTGACCTCCGGGGAGCTGACTTTAGCAACAGTCTATTGATCAACACTGTATTTCGCGAAGCAAAGCTGGATGAAGCTGACTTGAGCTATACCAACATGCGCGGGGCTGATTTAGAAGAAGCCAGCTTAGTTCGTGCCAATCTGCGCAATGCCAAGATTCTTCAAGGTACCCTGGAATATAGCAATCTTGAGCGAGCAGACTTGACTAATGCTGAATTGCGAGACGCCAATCTCTGTTCAGCTCGATTAGTGAATAGCAGCTTTCAGAGCGCTAGTCTCTACGGCACAATTCTACGGGCAGCCGACATGACCGGGGCAAATTTTAGTCAGGCCTACATGCGCTACGCCGATATGTATAGCGCCATTACTAATGGGACTCAGTTTGATCAGGCTGATATGGCCTTTGTTACTTATCCTGACGGCTCTACAGCCCACGAAGGTTATATCAACTCTGTTAACCAGGTGACCGATTGCAACATCGACGATGAATCCAGCAGTTCTAAGTAGAGTCGCTGGATTCCCATTATTCCCATTGAAGAGCTGTTTTGAACAGAGCTGTCTTGGACAGCTCTGTTGTTCTAACAATTGACCTAACGATCGACCGAACCCATAATGACGTCGATACTCCCCAGAATTGCCATGATGTCGGCAAGTTTAACTCCGCGCAGCAGGTGAGGCAAAATCTGTAGGTTGTTAAAGTCTGGAGCGCGAATTTTCCAACGCCAGGGATAAATACTGTCATCCCCAACAATAAACACCCCTAGTTCACCCTTGCCGCTTTCCAAGCGAACATAGTGCTCACCTGCTGGAATCTTAAATGTGGGGGCGATTTTTTTGCCAATAAACTGATAATCAAATCCATTCCATTCTGACTTGGGACCTTCAGCCATCCGTTTGGCTTCCAGATTCTCGTAGGGGCCGCCGGGGAGACCTTTAATTGCCTGGCGGATAATTTTTACCGACTCCCGCATTTCCCGCACCCGGATTACATAGCGGGCGAAACAGTCCCCAGCAGTTTCCCACTGCACATCCCAGTCAAAGTCGTCGTAGCATTCATAATGATCGACTTTCCGCAAATCCCATTTAACCCCCGAGCCTCGCAACATCGGACCTGAAAGTCCCCAGTTAATAGCATCTTCGCGAGTGATAGTGCCAATGCCCTCCACCCGACGCCGGAAGATGGGGTTGTTGGTAATCAGTTTTTCGTATTCGTCTACCTTGGGCAAAAAGTAATCGCAGAAATCTTCGCACTTATCAACCCAGCCATAGGGTAAATCAGCGGCTACTCCACCAATGCGAAAATAGTTATTGTTAATCAGACGAGCGCCTGTGGCTGCTTCCCACAGGTCATAAATCATTTCCCGCTCACGAAAAATGTAAAAGAAAGGCGTCTGGGCACCAACATCAGCTAAGAAAGGTCCTAGCCATAGCAGATGATTGGCAATACGATTCAATTCGAGCATGATCACTCGAATATAGCTAGCTCGTCTAGGGACCTCAATATCGGCTAGTTGTTCGGGGGCGTTAACGGTAATCGCTTCGTTAAACATGCCCGCTGCGTAGTCCCAACGGCTAACATAGGGCACAAACATTACGTTTGTACGGCTCTCGGCTATTTTCTCCATGCCACGATGCAAATAGCCAATGACGGGCTCACAGTCAATCACATCTTCACCATCAAGGGTGACGATGAGTCGAAGCACCCCGTGCATTGAAGGGTGATGAGGTCCCAGGTTGATTACCATGGGCTCTGTTCTGGTTTCGAGCCGTGTCATAGAAACTATGCCGTATTATTCTCTGACTTACTTTAGCAAGATTCTTCGCTGAAAGCTGGAATAAAAGAGCAATCTCGTATTGAAATAAAGCTATTTTTTTTCTGACTTGTCTATGGGCAGACTATGGGCAAAAAATAGCCATCCATCAGCGAGTTCTGCAAGGCTACTGGCTAACTGAGGTATGATGCGATTCCGTAAAGCCGGTCTGAGTCTGTTTGATTTATTTTGTTTGATTTATTTGATTTATAGAGGGGTGCTCTGTGAACAATGCTAGCGCTGATGATACGCCTGATTCGGCACCGCTATTTGTCCATCAGTCAGTGTTGGCAGCAGCGGTGCTGACAGGTCTAGCACCCAAACCCCATGGCTACTACCTTGATGTAACTGTGGGCGGTGGTGGCCACAGTCGCTTAATTTTAGAAACTGACCCAACGATTCGCCTGCTGGCCCTAGACCAAGATCCGGTGGCCCTGGAGGCGGCCCGGCAAAATTTAGCCGAGTTTGGGGATAGGGTCTTATTTTGGCAGGGTAATTTTGCTAGCTTTAATCCTGCGGAACAAAAATTTGACGGTGTCTTGGCGGATTTAGGGGTGAGTTCTCCCCAGTTGGATCGCCCTGAACGGGGCTTTAGCTTTCGGCATCAGGGAGCGCTGGATATGCGCATGGACACGACCCAGGAGTTAACGGCAGCTGAGTTGGTAAACCACAGTTCAGAGCGGGAGCTGGCTGATATTTTTTATCACTATGGTGAGGAGCGTCTTTCCCGTCGCATTGCCCGTCGGATTGTGGAGCGTCGCCCTTTTCAGACAACGACGGCACTGGCTGATGCGATCGCAGCCAGTGTGCCTGGTAAATATCGCCATGGCCGCATCCATCCGGCCACCCGTGTGTTTCAAGCCCTACGCATTGCTGTTAATCGGGAGTTGGAGGTGTTAGAACAGCTGATCGAAGTTGCCCCCGACTGGCTAGCCCCCGGTGGCAAACTCGCAATTATTAGTTTTCATAGCCTTGAAGATCGTCGGGTCAAGCACGGTTTTCGTGACCATGGACAGCTTAAGATCCTCACCAAAAAACCGATCATTGCGGGTGAAGATGAAATCCGCCAAAACCCAAGAGCGCGTTCTGCCAAACTGCGTCTAGCAGAGCGAATTGAGTGATACCGCATGTAACTTGGCAATGGGGCACCCAACAGCGGGAAGGAATCACCTAGGGTAATAACAAGGCCTGGTAGGGCGTTACCCCAGTAAGGGTGAGCGTATAGTCAAAGCTGCTGTTCGCGTCCTGAGTCTGCCAGCCGACAATCAGCCCTTGACTGTCCAAAATAGGTGTGGTCCCTTGGGGACTCACCACAGCAAAATACACGTCGGTTTTAGGGATGACCACGTTCTGCATCGATACCTGGAAGCCAATGTCATTGCTTTGCATGAGGAGATGGCCCGTTTGGTCAAACAAAAATATCTGAGTTTCTCCACCAATGTGCGTTCGGGTAACATCCGCCTCCAGAGAAAGCCGATCCCCCAGGCGAGCTACGAAGCTATAGACTTGCTGGCCCCTATTGACACGACCGCCCACCACATTAAAGCCATCTGTGGTGTCAATGGGGCTGGCAAAATCTGCCAGTACCTCTGGGCTACTGGCCGTCAGCTCTGGGGGAATGAGATTGACTGTGGGGTCAAAGTCATCATCCAATTCAATGATGGGACGCGAACTCCGCAACGCGGCGATGGCCCCATACCAGTCTAAGGGCTGAGGTTCAGGGGCTTCAGGCTCAGCCAGGGGTAGGAAAAGCGGTAGGGTGCGATCGCAACTAGCCTGAGTTATTGGCGGCACAGGCGTAATTTGCCATGTCTGTAACTGCCGTCTAAATCTCAGCAATTCTTGGCGGTACGTCATCGAAACATCGGGTGAAGCAATGAGCCTGCTGGTGATATCAATCGCTTGTCCCCACTGCTGTAAACACACGGCTCGATCCAGCTGAGCCAGGGTAGCCTGATGGACTTGATGGGACAATGCCTGAGCCCGCAATGCTCCCCCGTTACATAGGGAGATCAAAACAGCAAAACCGACAGAAAAACCCAGGCCGTGGGAGCGAAGTATAGCCATATCTCGACGAGCAACAGCAACCTTTATATAGACAATAAGTATTACTGTAAGGCTACCCTACGGTCTACCATTCAATCCTGAGAACATAGGTGCAATCCTGATCGATTTGACTGGAAACAGCGACAGTCCTCCCAGGAACTCCCTGGGCACATTAAGATTGACAGGTAAATATGGGTGAATTGGGTGATTACCTTCCCAAGGTTGACTCCGACATGTCCCAAGCCTCAGATATGCCACAAAGTGATATGAGTTCTCCCACTCATGAACAACTTAAACTCCTGGTTGTCGATGATGAACTCGATAATCTAGAACTGCTACATCGCACATTCAGGCGTAGCTATCGTGTTTATCGGGCCAGTAGCGGACAAGAAGCGTTAGATTGTCTGGCCCAGAATGGTGAGATGGCTATCATCATTTCTGACCAGCGCATGCCCAAAATGAACGGGACAGAATTTCTGAGTCTTACAGTCAATGACTACCCCGACACCATTCGGATTGTCCTCACTGGCTACACCGACGTCGAAGACCTGGTCGATGCCATTAATTCAGGTCAGGTTTACAGATACATCACCAAACCCTGGAAACCCAAGGAACTACGTCAGGTCATTGACGAAGCCGCCAAAACCTATCGTGTGGTCAAGCAACGCACCCACGACCTATCCCGCTCCCTCAAAAAAGAATCGTTATACAACTCAATTACCACGACCATTCGGCGCTCACTGGATTATGCCAGTACGCTACAAACGGTTGTAGATGCCTTAGGAGAGGCATTTGAAGCCGATTATGCGGTTTTATATCCGGTGGATGCGATCGCACCTGATAACACCCCCCAGCCAGTCACTTATTCTAAAACTGGCGAATCCGCATCTGCCCTAGCGGCAGCAGATACCCCTTGCCAACAGCTGGTTTTAGACAAATTTCCCTATGGTGATGTCACCTTAACTCGACTAGCAACAGGATTTACCTATCGAGATATCCCACTGGCGTCTATTGCCCTGTATCAGAGTACAAACACCTGGAATAGCGACATCGTTGCTCTATTCACCAGCATTTCTGAGCAGGTGGTGATGGCTATTTCCCAGGCTAAGCTGTACCACCACGTGCAACGTCAAACCGAACAGATGCAGGCTGAGCTCGAGGTAGCCCGGCAAATTCAACATAATTTGCTGCATCAGGTTTGGCCCGAAATCCCTGGCCTTACGATCCAAGCCAAGTGTCAAGCAGCGCGAGCTGTTGGAGGGGATTTCTATGAAGTTTTTATCCATCCTCAGGGCGATATCTGGTTAGCGGTGGGGGATGTCTCTGGCAAAGGGGTACCCGCTGCACTATTCATGGCCAGTGCCATTTCACTGCTGCGGCGGGAATTATCCGCTAGTCAGTCCCCCAGTCCTGACGCTGTGATGGCCAATCTCAACCAGGCTCTAAATGCTGATTTAGTCAATAACGAACACATGATTACCATGGTGCTGGTGCGGTACAGCCCCACCAGCAAAGAACTGGTCTATGCCAATGCCGGCCATATTTATCCTGTAATGTGGTCACAAAGAAATCTGATGCAGGGAACTGATACCCCCCTTCAGCCTACTTATTTACGGGAAGGCAACAGTGTGCCGCTAGGTATTTTACCCACATGGCGAGCTGAGGCCGGTCGCTTAACCCTAAGCGTAGGGGATGCTTTACTACTGGCCAGTGATGGAATTACCGAAGCGCTAGTCAATGTTGATGGCCAACACAAGATGCTGCATCAAGCAGGGTTGTGGCAGCTACTGTTAGAGCAAACAACCGGCCTGGATCTCAAACGTCTGCTAGCTCAACTAAACACAACAGACACTGAGCAGCATGACGATCAGACTATCTTGTCTTTGGAGGTAGCGTTTTAACCGATGAAAACTGAACTCGCTATCCCCAGTGATTTAAAGTTTTTGGCTGTTGTAGAAGATTGGCTACTGAGTTCGCTCAAGGCTGAACTCGGCATGGCTGCTAACTTAGATTGGAAAAAAGTTGAAAGTCGTCTGCGACTGGTCATTGTCGAAGTCTATTCAAACATTGTGCGTCACGCCCATCAAGACCAGCCTGACATTCCTGTCGTTTTACGCTTGGGTGTTGAGGGTAGTTTTCTCTCTTTACAGGTCTGGGATGAAGGCCGTGGTTTTGATATTCGCAACTATCAAGTGCCCAGTCCCGGTGATCCGCAAGAAGGGGGATATGGCTGGTTAATTTTGCACCAGTTGATGGATCGAGTTGATTATCAGCTGAGGGTGGGTGATGGGCGTAACTGCCTCACCTTAGAAAAGGATTTGGGCTTAATCATTGACTATTCAAAGGACTATTCGTCCTAAGGTAGCTCCAACGTTTGTAACTGCCAGGCCCTATTGTTTATAAAACCAGAGAAAGCACCGATCGGTCCCTTGGGGCGTATCGGGTAGGCTCATGTGCAGATCATTCTCTGTTTGAGTCTCTAGTAAACTACGCAGGGCCATCCCTCGAGGGCTATCTTTGATGTCATTGGAGACAAGCAGTCCACAAATTCCCTGGGGGGCCAAGAGATGAAAACACCGCTCCATAAACAGCCAATGTCGGCGGAGCTGGGTGCGTTGACGCTGACCCTTGAGCAGTGGGCCTTGATGCTCGTACTGGGGAGAGCGATAAAAGTAATCGGTCATTAACGAATGCTGACTCTGGTAAAACAGCCAAGCCTTTGCCACATCAGGATCTGCATTGAGCAACGAACGTTTGGCCGTTTTGAAGGTGCGCATATCCAGATTTTTCTTGCGGGTTAAATCACAAAATTGTTGGAAAAACTCTTTGGCAGTGGGTCGAAATATTCCCTGGGGAGATCTCGATACAATGACACTAAATCCATGGGTCCGCTCTAACACATGGTTAAAGTGATATCCCCAGTGGAAGGGCTGTAGTCCTACGATATCTTCAATGCCTAATAACCGTTTTCGAGGGGCTTTGATCAGCTGAGCGGCTCTAAATTGGATGCCTAGGGTCTGACTAAATTCAACCAGTAGCAATTCGTTCAGTTTGGCCTGCGCTTGGGCATCTAATTGATTGATCTGTTCTCGAAAAAATTCGAGCTGAGCATAGTGGGGGATGCCTTGTTGCAGTTCCTCTAATAGATAGGCACGGGAGCGATAGTGTTCAAGGGCAATGTTTTTCTCAGAGAGAATGGTGCGATAATTTTCGGCGGCTAGGGGCTGGAGCAAATTTCCTTGTAGCAGTGTTTCTGCGGCCCGCAGGCGATCAAATCCGGCCTCATCTACTCGAATAAAGCCCACTAGACTATTGCCTTTGAAAATGTTGAAATCAAGGTTTGGCAAGGGTTCAACATCGTTGGCATGTTGGGCAATCGCCACTAACCCCAACAAAAGCTGGAGACGGGCACTATCGACAACGGCTGGATTGATGTCGACACCATAGAGACCATGCTTAAAAATCCGACGGTAGATTGTCTGTAACAGCGACGAATTTTCCGTCTGTACTCCTTTAAGCCAGATATCCAACTGACTGTGGGGAGAGTGACCTAGCTGACCAATGATGACACTATAGATATCGACCAATTGATGCTGCAGTTCGACTAACAGCGTTCCCACGCCACAAGCTGGATCGAGGACTGAAAATTGGGGCAAAATCGTCTGCACTAGCTGGCGTAGATGGTTAGCCTGGCCACAAAAAAGAATATCCCAAAAATCAGGAGCTGATGGCCCTGTCTCCAGGCTGAGCTGGCGGAGCATGAACTGATTGATGACAAGATCACAGCAAGGACCTTGTTCCCCTGCCATTGCTTCCGGGTTTTTCAGGTCTTCATCGGTCAGTATCTGCTCAAATGCTAAGCCCATCGTGTTTACCAGCCAGCTATTGCTAACCCGCTGCCACAGGGGGGATTCAAACCAGACTAAAATCGATTCAAAAGGTGCATCGGTAATGTTGATCTGAGTGTATCGCTGCTCCAGGGGATGGGTATAAAACACATCCCCCAAGTAGGGAACTTGACCAATCCAGCTAACGCTCCGAGGCCGTTCTAGGGCCGGGAGAGCAAATCCCTGGGTAAACAAAGGCCGCAAGACCTGTTGAAAAAAGATATCCGGCTGCTGCTGTTGGCTATGGCCAAGCCGATTGTGGAGATACCAGATGTTGTTATCGAGTAGGCCACGCTGCTGCAGGATGTGAACAATGATCAGCCGCTGCAATAAAACAGCCGCGTACCAGCGGCGATCGCAACTATTTTCGATGCCGGTAATGCTGTCGCTCAGCTGGCCCAGCTGCTGTCTCAACTGCGAGGTAAATTCGACACAGTCAACGGGCTGTGCCTGTAGATCAAGCCTGCCCCAAGCAGGAGCATACTCAGCCAGATAGCTGAGTCGGGCTGACCATGCTCCGAAGGGCTGCTGAGTGACAAACACAAGCGAGTGGTGGCTATCGACACGCTGCCAGTACCAAAGGCTGCGGCACCGTTGACGATCGGTAAATATGAGCAGAGGCTGGGGGTGTTTTTTATGAATAGTTTGATACAGTCTGGCCTTGAGTTTGGCGCTGAGAACATCAGGCCGATTGAGCCTGATTTCCCAGATCCTGGCGTGGCCCCGTTGGGCAATACAGTGGGCGCGATAGGGATGATTAAAGGCTCTCGTTGCGATCGCACACCCCTCTGACGGGGCCATCCAACCCAGCACATCCTGAAACAAGGTAACCAGATCTAGAGACTGCAAGCATGTCTCCGCCCACCGCATGTCGAAGCCCATGGCCGTCCGTTAAACTCTAAACAAGCCGTTCAGCCAGCCTTGGCTATCTGCTCAGCTTTTTGTCGAAACCGCTCTAGATCGGCCTGCAATGTGGAATTAACAATCCGTCGCAGCCAACCATTTTCCATAAATCGAGCTAACACAGTGGGCACCGAATACGACAGGGTCATTTTGACGGTACTATTGCCGTCCTGATGCCCATAAAATCGAATTGCACCACGATTAGGTAAGCCATCCACCGACTCCCATTGCAAAATCTGATTGGGAATCACGTT
The DNA here is from genome assembly GCF_015207065.1 of Leptolyngbya cf. ectocarpi LEGE 11479. Lineage (GTDB taxonomy): Bacteria > Cyanobacteriota > Cyanobacteriia > Phormidesmidales > Phormidesmidaceae > Leptothoe > Leptothoe ectocarpi. Next base: position 10,930 of record NZ_JADEXP010000199.1, read on the forward strand.
GACCGTACGTGATAGCCAAGTAAACTCCCAGACACCAGATGCCAACTTCCACCGCGACAACCCTGGCTGCTCAGCTAACAGCTCGACCGAATCAATCCACTTCATCCATTGGGGCATCTGTTCTAAATCTGACCACAGAGCCCAAACCAAATCTATGGGAGCCTCCACGTCGACATATACGCTATGTTCAAGCCAGTTTGCCATAGGGGATATGGGCACTTATTAGGAATTAACTTCAAAAGTCATTACATTCCCATGATCTCATAGCCAGAGTCAACATACAGAATCTGCCCTGTCACCCCCGAGGCTAAATCGCTACACAAAAATGTGGCAGCATTACCGACCTCGGCTTGGGTTACCGTACGACGCAGGGGAGCAACTTCTTCCACATGGTGAATCATATCTAGGATACCGCCCACCGCCGATGATGCCAGAGTCCGAATCGGTCCCGCAGAAATCCCATTAACTCGAATATTCCCAGGTCCTAGCTCAGCAGCCAGATAACGGACATTCATCTCGAGGGCCGCTTTAGCAATGCCCATGACATTGTAGTTGGGAACCACCCGCACACCGCCTAAATAGGTCAGGGTGACAATACTCCCTCCCTCTAGCATTAAAGGCTTGGCCTGTTGAGCCAGTTTCACTAAAGAATAGGCGCTGATATCAAGCGCTGTTTGAAAACCCTGACGAGATGTGTCGCTAAAATCGCCTGTTAAATCATCGCGATTAGCAAATGCCAAACAGTGAATCAGAATATCTAGTCGGCCCCAGCTTTCCTTAACCGCGTCAAATGTGGCCTGAACCTGCTGATCATCCTGGACATTACAGGGC